>QAMI01000013.1 GCA_003150395.1 Candidatus Gastranaerophilales bacterium
AGCAGAGCTGATGCTGTATTTGCGTAACTTTTATATGGCGAGCTGGATTGAGAGCTTGCTGCATATTGATTATATGAATTTCCGGAGGAACTGTTGTTTGCCGCCATCTGCAAATAGTTCATAATATTTGCGGTTGATTGGTTTTGAACGTTTCCGAGGAAGTTCAGATAATTATAGCGTCTGTTCAGTTCGTCATTATAAAGTTCATTTTGTTTTGCCAGAATATCCTGTGTCAAAGCGCTCATTGCATCAGCGCGGTTAGATTCAATATCGGACAGATTGTCCATGAAAACGGAGTTATCAAAGTTTCCAAAACGTGAAGCAATGTCGTTTTTAAGATTTGAAAGCATTGGTGTGTAATAGTCATTAATGGTTTGCAAACCTTTTTGAGTATATGCATTTAACTGATTTTGCAGACTCTTTTGGGTATCGGCAGAGAAAACGTTAATATTTGGAAGATTTTCAAGAAAAGAATTCTGTGCGAAATCGTAGATTTTCTTTTCCCTGTCTGACATGTTGTAATTTGAATAAATAGTATTACCTTTTTTGTAATGAGAAGCTTTTTCTTCTCCGTTAATATTAACGACACCGGAAGAGTATGAGGGTTTGGATGTTTTTCCCATATTTGTTCCTTTCAATTTATTAAGGAACAACATTTGATTTAATAAGGCGTTAATTAATTATATCATGTGAGTGGTGTTTTTGTCCAGATTGGAAAGGCACTGAAAAAATGAGCAATGAATTCGGATTAAAAAATCCCTTTCATAGCTCATTTTTGTTTCGTAAAAATTATGTTTTATTTTATAAGATTTCTTTCAAATAATTTGGAAGTGCAAAGCGTGCCATGTGATAATCTTTGTTATAGATTTTGCATGTTTTGGTAATTTCTTCGCAGCGTTCATCGTCAAGGTATGAAAGCGGCTTAACGCTTTCTGAACAGAACGCCCAAGCCCAGTATCCGCCGGGATATGTCGGAATGTTTGAGGTGTAAGTTGAACATATCGGAAAAACTTTTTTCAATAAATCATACATTTTTTTGATTTCCGTTTTGTTAACAAACGGGCTTTCTGATTGGGCAGCAACGATTCCGCCTTCTTTCAGTGAACTTTTTACGTTTGTGTAGAATTCTTCAGTGAAAAGTCCTTCGCCGGGGCCCATCGGGTCAGTCGAATCAATTAATACGATGTCATATTTGTTCTTTTTGTCTTTGATGAATTCAATTGCATCTTCCACTTTGATTTCCACGCGCGGGTCGGTTAGGCCGCAGGAGATTGTTGGAAGAAATTCTTTGCAGGCGTCAATAACCATTCCATCGATTTCACAGAGCACAACTTTTTTAACTGTTTTGTGTTTCAGAACTTCTCTGACTGTTCCGCCGTCGCCGCCGCCGATTACAAGAACGCTTTCGGGTTTTTTGTGGTGCATCATCGGAATATGAGCAATCATCTCATGATAATGATATTCATCGCCTTCGGTTGTCATCATCAAATCGTCAAGTGTCAAAACTCTGCCTAAATCAGATTCTGTTTCAAAAACTTCTACTTTTTGGAAGTCTGATTGTTTTGAAAATAAAACTTTGCCGGCTTTTATTGCAATCCCGAAGCCTGAGGGAGTAATTTCATGGTAATATCCGTTTTCAATTCCGTTTTTCATTATATCAAATATCTCCTTTAGAGAAAATTATATAACAAAAAAATGCTTGGTAAAGCCTTTTTAACAATCTTGCGTTAAATTGAAACGCAGTATAAAATTTTTAAAGTAGGGCTTAGCACATACGCTAACTTCCGTCACACATGATTAACGAAGAAATTGGACGAAAGGAGGCTAAGCTATGATTGACAATATAATAATGCTACTAATAGCGTTTGACTTACTCTTAGTAGCATTAAAATTATTAGTTAAATCGTAGGGTGCGAAGAAAAGTCCTTAACAGATTGCTTAGGTTGTTGAGGACTCCGCCCTACATTTATATTATTTCTGATTTTGTAAATTTTGTCAAGTGCCGTTCGACCGTACAAGACTATTCGCCTAAAATATGCACATGCAGATGAAAAACTTCCTGCCCTGCTTCTTTTCCTGTGTTGATAAGAGTTTTATAAGATTTTAAGCCGATTTTTTTTGTAACGGCTTTAACTGCTTTCAAAAGTTCGGCCATAATCTTTTCGTCTTCAAGTTCGTTCAAGGATGCGACATGAACCCTCGGAACTACAAGAAGATGTACAGGCGCTTTCGGATTAATATCCTTAAACACAACGACATGCTCGTTTTCGTATACAAATTCTGTTCCAAAATCACCGTTGATTATTTTGCAAAAAATACAATTATTATCCATATTTCACCTCACATATCAGTTAATATTACAATGGGAATTTTAAAAAATCAATGTTATAAATAATTGTAAACTTACTTGCCATCTGAGCTTCATGACGGTAAAATATTAAATATGGGAGGAACAATGCCGAGATTAGCAGAAAAATACGGCTATCGGGAGAATTATAATAATACTGTCTATATGCCCCGCAGAACTTACATAAATGCTGCTGGAGCAAAGGTTAGAGAAGCGCAGCCGCGTTATGTAAAACAAAAAAGCAAAAAAGCACAAAAAAATCTTTTTATTCACAGAATTATATCCATATTATTTTTAACTTCTCTGGCGATGTTTGTATTTCCTATTACATACAACCGCATTGTAAAATCTTTTTTCTATAAATCGCCTTATCCGTCTGTGAAAACAGATTACCAAAGACTTTTGACACCAACTTCAAGCTATTTGTACAATGATATTTTTCTTGAGACGTATTCATTGAAAGGCGCCGAAACCAAAAAGCCGCAAATGGCAGCTCTAACAATGAATGAAAGACTTTCAGGCCTTGAAAACCAGCTTGAAAACCTTGCGGCACTTTATCCTTCAATAGAACCGGCTGTTTTTGTATGGGATTATGAAACCGGAAATTACGCGGGAATTAATTCCGACAAACTTTACTCAGCAGCAAGCATTATCAAAATTCCTGTCTTAATCCAGCTTTTCCGCTCCATTGAAGCAGGCCAGCTTACGATTTATGACACAATGAAGCTTACTGACTACTACCGCGCAGAAGGCTCCGGAAGTCTGCAGTTCAAGGCTGAAAATTCAGTGTGGACAATTGACGATTTGGCAAGAATTATGATAACGGAGTCCGACAATTCTGCGACAAACATGATTATGGCAAAACTCGGCTCAATGACTGATGTAAATTCCGGTATCAGACAGTGGGGGTTAAGTAAAACCCGTGTAAATACCTGGCTTCCGGATATGGGCGGCACAAACTTTACAACTGCCGAAGATTTGGGAAGAATGCTTTACAACCTCGACAACCCGAATTTTTTGAGCATGAGTTCGCGTGAAAAAATCTTTGACTACATGGGTCATGTTCATAATGACCGCCTTATACCGGCTGGATTGGGCGCTGGCGCTGTATTCCTTCACAAAACCGGCGATATCGGCAAAATGCTTGGAGATGCTGGGATTGTTTATGCGCCAAACGGCAAAAAATATATCGTCGCAATTCTTGCAAACAGACCTTACAACTCGCCTTTGGGCAAGGATTATATTGTGAAAGCGTCTGAAATTATCTACAATTATATGGTAAGATAATTTTATGCTGAAAGATTTGCTTGAAACAAAGAAATGTTTTAAACTTGTTTGTGGTGCCGGAAACGAGGACGCCGCAGAAGTTGAATGGCTGACATATCTTTATGCCAAAGCCGGATGTCGTTTTTTTGATTTAAACGCGTCTGTGGAAATTGTTGCGGCAGCAAAAAGAGGTTTAAAATCCGCCGGAGTTGAGGATGCGTATTTATGCGTAAGCGTCGGGATTAAAGGCGATCCGCACATTAATAAAGCAGTCATAGAGTATGACAAATGTATTGGCTGCGGTCAGTGCGACGAGATTTGCCCTCAAGGCGCAATACGTTACCATAAAGTTAAGCGTCCGCGCTGTATCGGCTGCGGAAGATGTGCAAAAGTTTGTCCGAAAAAAGCTATTTCATACATTTCAGAACCAAAGGAATTGTCTGAAGTTTTGCCGCCTTTGATTGAAATGGGGATTGATTGTATTGAACTTCATGCAATGAACGGCGCGGGGGATGAAATCAAACGCAATTGGGATTTTATCAAAAATAATTTCAGCGGGATGCTTAGTATTTGCACAAGCCGCGGGGAATTAAGCGACCGCGGGCTTATTGAATTAATTCAAGAAATGATAGACGGTCTTGAGCCTTATCGCGTAATAGTTCAGGCAGACGGGTTTCCGATGAGCGGCGGCAGAGACGATTACAAGACGACGCTGCAGGCGGTTGCGACGGCGGAAATTGTTCAGAACGCGAAACTTCCGGTTTATATAATGCTTTCAGGCGGAACAAATTCGAAAACTGCTGAACTTGCTAAAATGTGCGGGATTGAATATCACGGGATAGCAGTGGGGTCTTACGCAAGGAAAATTGTCGGAAAATCAAATTTCGGGAATGACTTTCCGACAATCGGGAATTCGTTTCATGAGTCCCTAAACACTGCCAAGGAGTTGGTTGAAACTGTTTAAGTTACTATTTTCAGCGCACATCTGTTTTTTTTAAAATGTTTTTCCAATATTTTATATTTGTCTTTCTGACGGGTAAGTTCAAAATCATAAACTATTTTAAGTTTTTTTGATTTATTCTTCTTTTGAACGCGGTAGAAAATTTCTTTGTCAAAAAAATTTTCTAAAACTATATCATTTTCAACGAGCAAATCATTGTTATTAATTTTTGATGAAATCACAGCAATAACTTTTTGTTTATAAAAGGTTTTAACATCGCTAATAAGGTGGAATGAAACCAAATCACCAATGTAAAACTGTTGATAAGGGTATTTAAATTTTATAAACTCGCCATTTTCGATTAATTTGTTTCGCTGTTCTATTATATCCATTATTATTCCTAAATTTCATACCCCTCACCCGGTTTTCTAAGTTCGCCCCAGCTCACTAAGAAAACCTTCCCTCTCCCCAGGAGGGGCGAGGGTATTCGTGCGCCTTACCGTGGCGTGCTGGGTTGGAACCGACCTTTGCGAAGTGAGCAATCAATGTTAGCGAAAGAACAACATAACAGGCTTTGTCTGAGCGGAAAGCTTCAACTAAAATTAGCAAATTTGACCACAATAGAGCGAGTCAGCCTGTTTCGGCTTGAGCGTTACTATTGATTAGCGAACGCAGCTCAGGTCGGCGGTTTGCGTCACTTTGCCGTCAAAGTGACCGCCGTGCGCGGAGCACCCGCCGGAGGCTAAATTAAAATCAATGTACTATAAAATTAATAATAATCTCTTTTATTAATTAAAGGTATATGTTCACAGTATATCTATTTATACTATGGGTATTTTGTAAAAATATTTTTAAAATTTATAATTTAAGATGTATGAGAAGGTTTGAGTTAGAAAAGAAGCTTGGCGCTAAAATCGCATATTTGCGAAAAAATAGACGATTTTCGCAAGAGAAGTTAGCAGAAAAAGCTGAAATCAGCGAAATCTATATAGGCGAAATTGAGCGCGGCGATGCTAATCCTACTCTCGAAAAATTAAAACTAATAGCTAATGCCCTCGATGTTGAAATTTCTGAACTATTTAACTTCTCATTATAAGTCCCAAATTCAGAAGGTTGACAAATTTGCAAAAATCGTAAATAATATATTCATAGGGGGAAGCCCCCGACAGATTTAGGCCATTGTCGAGGACTTCACTTAGTACCCTATGATTGACTAAATTTTATAGGCTATTATTAGTATTGCAAGTGCTAATAATAGCTTTATTATTTCTGCAATCACCCTATCACCTCCTTTCCCGCCATTTCTTAGTAAAATGCGTGTGCGGGCGGAAGGCGTGCGGTACTACCCTTTATTATAATATTACATCAGAACATTTTTGTCTATTTGAAAACAAAAAGAGCGAAAATATTCGCTCTTTACAAAAACTTGTGCCACAAGGCACTTCACACAAATCCTCTTCAACAGCCGCTACTCTTCTATGGCTTCCTCTGTCTTTTTAATCTTTTTCACAATTCCTGTAAATTGTTCCTTTATATATAAAATGAACAATGAAACCTCGTCCTTAAAGCTGTAAGCACCCGGCCAAACAGTATATCTGTACATAAAGTTTTTACTCCTTTATTCTAACCTCTAACAAATTTGTTATCGGTTTTAAAAAGAACAAACTTTAGTATTTTAGTTTTAATATTACGAAAACTTTACAAAACAACCGTCTTTAAATACTTCCCCAAATCCCTGTGTGACGCGGGTCCGTATAAAAGCCCTATGCAAACAAAAGGTTCTTATAATTTTCTTTGAGCTGACACATTGATTTTTGTAAAAATTCAACATTATATTTATCAGCAATGCGTTTGATATTCGGGGCAGCCGAAATAATTATTATACGGCTGTTTTCATACTCTTTATATGTTTTAATTTGTTTTATAAACCATTCGCCTGCGTATAAAGGCAAAAAATCGCTTTCCATTTGCATATCTGTGAAAATAATATCATACGGCTCGTCAATGTTTGCCGTAATTTTTTCCAAGCCTTCTTTCGCACTTTTCGCGGTTTCAATGACCGTTTCGGCATCAAAAAGACCGTTTAAAACGTTAACGTGATAATCTATCCAGCCTGTTGAATCATCGGTTACTAGAATTTTCATAAGCTTACTTTAACATAAAAACGGCCGGACTTTAACCGGCCGCTTAATTTTTTTAATCTACGCCAATCGGGACAACAATAATATATCTGTCGCCTTCTTTAAACTTGCTCATTTCACTCAGGTTAGCCTCTTCAGGGAAAATAAAGCTTTGCGTGAAACGGATTATGGAATTTTTGTTGTGCTTTTTTGTTTCACCTGCCGCATTTATTGTCAAAGTGTTGTTTTCTGCTGTAACTTCAACATTTTTTTCATTGTTATCAAACGGCTTCAGGTTAATGATAATTTTGTAGGCATCATCGCCTTTTTCAATGTGCACAATCTGGCCTGCTTTGTGTTCAAGCATTCTTCCTTTTGCAAAGTCCCTGTCAGCCATTTTTTGCATTTGGTGGGCTTCTCTGTGCATCATTCTGTCCATTTTCTTCATCTGTACAACCGGATCAAGCATTCTTTTGTAGTGCCAGTCTGTTACAACATAAAAAGCCGCAAATGCCCCCAAAAATGTTAGCAGACCGGTTAAGATATGTTTCCATACTGGATGTCCGCATAAAAAACAGTTGTCATGGTTGTGTTCATGATGGTGTTCATAATTGTTTTCGTCCATTTTGAAACTCCTTTCTTCTTTACTTCGTCATAATATTTCAATCAGATATAAGTTGTCTATAGCCCGGGCAGGTTAATGCATTTAACAAACTTGTCAAAGTCTTAAAAATATGATATACTATACTCGGAGGGTTAATGTAGAATGGCAAAAATACTAGTTACTATGCCAGATGAATTTTTAAATCGTGTAGATGGTCTTGCAAGCAACGAGCAGCGCACCAGAAGTGAACTTATCCGCGAAGCGTTAAGAAGTTACATGCGCAAAACCACTACACATCAAATGCAAAAAGCTGAAGATAATGCCAAAATTTTGGATGACCTGTTACGGACATAGTCCTTTCTTGCACACCAAAGTTGGCATACAAAAATTACTGGATTGGAATTAAGAAAATTTTATAAATTGTATTAATAGTCGCTGACAAAATTATATTTTGTACGGAATTTTGTTATGCGGCAAATTTTGGAATTACTTAATAACTTCAATAAATTCGTAATCCTGCAAATACGGCAGATGTTCTTCGGTTATCAATTCGCCGGGCAGCAGAATCGCAATTCCGGGCGGACATTCGGCAATGACTTCTGCTGAAATTCGTCCGATGGCCTGTGATTTTGCAACGGTTTCTTTTTGTGCGTAATAGCTGTCCTGCAAATTCATTTTTATAATAGGTGTAAGCATTGGCATATGCTTTTTGTTTTCAAGGTAGCAAATGTCAGTGTATTTTGTTTTGTCAATCTTATGAAGGCATTCAACAAGATATTTCATATCAGCCCTTGAATTTCCAAGATTGGAAAGCAGTAAAAGCCCGGCATCTGAAGCGCTTTCGACTTCGATGTTGAAATCAATCTCCAAAATTGATTCCAAACGCTTGCCTGATAATCCGTCGGCTTTTATAAATACTTTTGTGATGTCGGTTTTATATCCGAAATCCGGCTTAAGGTGATGGATATGTTCCATTGTGTCGATTTCGCGGCGAAGATATTTTGCATTTTCAATTGCACGTGCAAGCTGTTTTTTGCCGCGCTGGCTGTCCAAATTCGCGCGTGCGGCATCCAAACTTGCCAGTAAAAGCATTGACGGGCTTGTTGTGTGAAGAAGTTTCAAAGCTTTTTCAACCGCATCAACGTCAAGCATTGAATTCTGTGCAATATGAAGCATTGAACTCTGGCTCATTGACCCGCCTGTTTTGTGAAGCGAGTGAACAACCGCATCAGCTCCCAATTGCAATGCAGGTGTAGGAAGATGTTTGTTAAAATTCCATAAACAAGCGTGTGCTTCATCAACAATCAGCGGAACATTGTACTTTTTGCAGACTGCTGAAATCGATTTGACATCAGAAACAACGCCTTCGTAAGTCGGATTTGTAATCCAAACCATTGCAATGTCATCATGCAGTTTTAATTGTTCTTCAACACTTTCAGGGCTTATGTTTCCCCAAATTCCCCAGTCTTCAAACCGGTTAGGAATGAGCCATAAAGGTTCTGCACCTGAAATTATCATTCCTGTCAAAACCGAGCGGTGGCAGTTTCTGTTTGTTAAAATTCTTTGACCTCTTTTGGTTAAACCCATTGCAAGCGCAAGGTTGCCGGCCGTTGACCCGTTCAAAAGAAAGAAAGTTTTTTTCGCACCGAATGCAGTGGCAGCAAGTTCCTGTGCTTCTTTTATCGGACCTGTTGCAGGATGAAGCGTGCCCAAACCGTCAAATTCATCGGTTGTATCAAGAGAAAGTGCTTTTTTGCCAATTAATTTTCTGAAATCAGGCAAAGTTCCACCGCCCTTTGTATGGCCTGGAATATGAAACTGATAAGTGGGGTTTTCATAAGCTTTTTTAAGCGCATCTACAATTGGGGCTTTTGTTTTGAGTATTTTTTCATTCTTTGTTACGTTTGTCATACTGTTTACAATATACAATAAAAAAATCATGAATTTCAACATATTTTATGCTATAATTAATATTTGTGAAGCGATTTTTTCAAATAGCCTGGATAATATTTATTTTGACCTCTTTAAGTTTTTCGGCAGCAGAGGCTAAACCGAGAAAACAAGCCCCTAAACAAGAGGTTATTCATCTTGATATTGAAAAAACTGAAAAAACTGAAGAAGCTAAGTCCGGCCGTTTTTCTTCTCTCAAGGAAAAAGAAACTGAGGAAGAATTAAAAAAAGATGCGCTTAATGATAATATTGACAAGGAGTTTTCTATTTTTGACAACCTTGTGGATACGGACAAAGCCAGCGAGCATCCATTCAAAATTGAAGAAGAATCTTTGTTCGGGCGGATTTATAAGAAAAAACTTGAAAGAACTTCTATTCCTTCATATCTTTTAAAGGACGAGTTGACTTTCAGATATAAGAAAGGGCCTGTAGACAAAGTGCAATTTTATGGTGCATACCAAGGTCGTTTTGGAAGTTCATTTGCCGGAAGTGATTATGATACGACTTATGAAAACGGATTTGCAGAAGTTGGCGTTGTTGGAGATTTCAGAGATAAAAATACCGATTTCAAATTGCAGTTAAATCTGCGTCCGATTTCGGGCGAATCTTATTTTCGCGGCATGATTTCGGATATGTACATAATGAACACTGCAATTCCGCATCACAAGATTATTGTTGGTCACTCAAGAGACCAGATAGGTGTTGAAGGCGGTGCAAGTTCATATACATTGCCTTTTGCAGCCCGTTCACAGATTGCAAGGAATTTCGGTAATGTTAGAGCGCTTGGCGTTCGAGTCGTAGGTGATTATTCACTAGTGGATTATCAGCTTGCATTAAATAGTTCTGACAGATATTTCCATGAATTTTTCCCGGGAGCTGAATTCACCGGCTGGGTTAACTTTAAACCTCTGGGAAAAACCGACGGACGTTACGGAAATTTGATTATCGGAACCGGATTAAACGCTGGCCGTCGTCACGAAAACTATACTGTTGGCGGTGCTTATGTCGGATATTCTTACAAAAAATTCGCGGCAAATGCAGAATATGCAATTGCAGACGGATACAACGGCAGGAATTTTAGTTCAGATAAAGCGACAGGTTTTTATACAACTGTTTCTTACAGATTAACCAAAAGACTTCATGTTCTTGCTCGTTTTGACCAGTTCGACCCAAATCGCGATGTCAGCGGAGATTTGAGGAGAGAATACACAGCAGGTTTAAATTATTTTATCAAAGGCCAGGCGCTTCGTCTTATTTTAAACTACGTTTTCTGTGACAATCAGCAAACCGAAGACAGCCACAGAATTATTTTGGGGACTCAAATCCTGCTGTAACTCAACAAAAAATTGAGTTCGCGAGAAAAATTTTAATTCTCAATTCCTGAATGCATTATGCCTTTTGAGTTTTTTCAATCCCCCGCTTGCATAATTTTGAAACATGCGTTATAATCTATAAGATAAGGAGAATTTAGCAATAGATTTCCCTTACAAAGTACAAAATCAGGAGAACACAAAATGTACCAAGATGAAAAACTAGTATGTGAAGATTGCGGAGCAGAATTTATCTTCACAGCAGGCGAACAGGAATTTTATGCAGAAAAAGGGCTTGTAAACAAACCCAAAAGATGCCCTGACTGCCGCAAAGCCCGCAGACAAAATAACAGACGCGGACAAAGAAGAATGTATGACGCTGTTTGTTCCAAATGCGGTGTGCAAACTCAAGTTCCGTTCAAACCTATTCCCGGGAAAGAAGTCTATTGCAAAGATTGTTTCTCTGCTGTGCATGCAGAATAATTATATTTACATAGATTCACAGAAAAGAGGCGAAGCCCATCAGGCTTCGCCTCTTTCAATATCGGAACTTTATTAAGCCCCGATACAACTGTTTAAATATTCAATTGTACTTATTTTTTCGTCATAAAGATATTTGATAAAGCTCAAATATGCAGCATCGTAGGAAGTGATTACAAGATTTATTTCGAAACCGTCAGTACAAAAGGGTTCATAATCATATACAACATAACTGTTGTATTTACTTTTCCATTCTTTCCTTTCAATACGGCTGTTGTTTTCCTCGACTATATCTTCTAGCCAGGCAACCATATCTTTATTAACATTTTTCATTTCCATGCGATTGTATCTGCTGCAATCGTGACAATCGTTTCCCATCAGCATAAAAATTCTCCTTGTCTCTGGCGGGTTTTTCATTCATATTGCAATTGTAAATGTTTTTTCATTTTAAATAATCCCCTGCAGGTATAAGAAGATGTAGTAGGTTGTGGTGATTTTTAATCCATCCTTCACACTCCTTAACCTTTTGCCACTCCTTTGCACATATGCTATAATTCTGTCAGAATGGAGAACTTTTAAATGAATTTAGCACATATATTTACAGATATACCAATCCTGATTGTACTTTCGACCTTTGTAATTTCAACATTATTCTGCCTTAACAGATATTTTTACTTAAATAAAAATCTGAAAATATTCTTAAAATTTTTACAGAATTTTAAGAAAACAGACCTTAATTTCCGATTTAAAGAAATTGATGAGTGGATGACTTTGAATTCATATGTTTCAGGTGCCTGGCTTGAATTCAAAAACACACTTGTATTTTCGGAATCGGTAGCTTTAAGAGGTAATAACAATAATGTTACATACAAAGAAGTTTCAACGACTGTTCAAAATATCCAGACAACTGTTGACCCGTTATATTTTTTCAATGAAGAATCTTTATTGATGTCAAAATACAATCACAAATTTATTGGCTCTGTTCCGACAATTTTGACAGGTTTGGGGCCGTTGTTTACATTCTTGAACATTGCAATTGCGTTTGGTAAAGTTGACTTTGCCAGCCAGGAAAAAACAATTTCATCAGTTGCAAACCTTATGACTTCAATGCAGGTTGCAGCGCTTGTATCAGTATTTGCGGTAGGTTCCTGTTTGATTTTTACAATTATTGAAAGGGTTACATACAACAATGTATGTAAAAAATACCTTTTAAAATGTCAGGAACTCATTTCGCAGCTTTTTGATAATATTTCTTCAGAAAAATTCCTGTTTGAACTGCTTCGTGAAACAAAAATTCAAAACAATAATCTCCAACACTTAATTGCAGGTATGCCGGAAAACTTCAAGGTTGCCCTCAATTCCGGAATTGCTTCAAATCTTGTTCCGTATCTTGAAAACCTTATCTTTGGTATAAATCTAATGAACAAACAAATGAAAGAGTCTGCTAAAAACAGCGGCGGTGATGTGGTAGATGATATATTTTAGAAGGGTGAATTAATGGCAATAGGCGCAAAAAAAGGCGGACACGGAGAAGCTGAAGAAAACGTATTCTGGACAACAATGGCAGACTTGATGCTGGGTTTGTCAATCGTGTTTATGACACTGTTCGTTTTGGCGATGACTGGATTTACCCAGGAAACTATCAAAGTGCAGGAAACTCAGATTCAGGCGTCCCAGGAGATTGTTGAAAAGCTTAAAGAAGCGGACATAGACGCTGAAGTTGATAAATTTACGGGCAATGTAAAGATTTCTGATTTGCAATTGTTTGAGCTTAACAGTTATACGTTAACGCCGCAAGGAAAAGCTTATCTAGATAAGTTTATTCCGATTTATATTGATACGATATATTCAAAAGAAATTTTAAGGGATAATATTACGAATATTGTAGTTCAAGGGCACACAGACTCGCACACATTTGCCGGTTTGAAAACGGAAGAAGAACAATTCGCAAAGAATATGGAATTAAGCTTAATGCGTGCGAATTCTGTAGCAGAGTATGCATTGAAAACAGGTTACGATAAGAAAAACAGCGAGATGCTTCGTAAAATGCTTGTTGTCGAAGGTAAAAGTTTTTCAGAGCCTATTTTAGATGCAAATGGCAAAGAGGATTTTGCAAAAAGCAGACGTGTGGAGATGAAAGTAAGAGTTAAAGCAAGGAATTTTACAGAAGTATTCGGATTTAAATATGGCGATAATTAATGAAAATAATATTTTAGAAACAATTAATATGATAAAGCTTCACAACCTTGATATAAGAACAGTGACGCTTTCTTTAAGCCTTCGCGACTGTATTGACCGCGATGTGAATGTGGTTTGTGAAAATATTCACAACAAAATCACTAAATATGCCAAAAATCTTGTCGAATACGCCGACGAGTTTGAAAACGACTATTCAATTCCTATTATCAACAAAAGAATTGCAGTCACTCCAATATCGCTAATCGGTGAGGCCTGTAAAAATCCTGATTATGTAAAAATTGCAAAAACACTGGACAATGCCGGAAAAGAAGTTGGTGTGAATTTTATTGGAGGATTTTCGGCACTTGTGGAAAAAGGCTGCACAAAAGGGGATGAACTTTTAATCGAAAGTATTCCGGAAGCTCTTGCCCAAACTGATTTTTTGTGTTCTTCGGTTAATATTGCCTCATCAAAGGCAGGGATAAATATGTATGCTGTTTTGAAAATGGCTGAAACAATTAAAAAAGCCGCTGAACTCACAAAAGATAAAGATTGTATTGGCGCTGCAAAACTTGTATGTTTTTGTAATTCTCCAGGGGACAATCCTTTTATGGCAGGTGCTTTTTGCGGGATTGGCGAACCTGAATGTGCATTAAATGTTGGAGTTTCAGGGCCGGGGGTTGTCAGAGCAGCGGTTTTGGATTTGCCTGAAGGCGCTGATATGAGCGATTTGGCAAACAAAATTAAGCAAACCGCATACAAAATTACGACAACCGGCGAACTTGTCGGAAGAAAACTTGCAAAACGTCTCGGAATTCCATTTGGTGTAATTGATTTGTCATTAGCTCCGACGCCTGCGATGGGCGACAGTGTTGCTGGAATTTTTCAGGCAATGGGGCTTGAACATGCTGGAGCACACGGGACAACAGCTGCATTAGCAATGCTTAACGACGCTGTTAAAAAAGGCGGAATTATGGCAAGTTCGCATGTGGGCGGGCTTTCAGGCGCATTTATCCCTGTTTCTGAGGACGCTGGGATGATTGATGCCGCGGCAAAAAGATATTTAACATTTGATAAACTTGAAGCAATGACATCAGTTTGTTCAGTTGGGCTTGATATGATTGCAATTCCGGGTGACACACCGGTGGACACAATTGCGGGAATGATTGCTGATGAGATGGCAATTGGGATGATTAATAAAAAAACAACTGCCGTCAGAATAATCCCTGCAATAGGTAAAAAAGCCGGTGATTGTGTATCATGGGGTGGTCTTTTGGGTGAAGCTCCGGTGATGGAAGTCAATAAACTTTCTTCAACCGGTTTTGTCAGACGCGGCGGAAGAATTCCGGCTCCAATTCATAGTTTAAACAATTAGTTTATGCTAGGCTTTTAAGTAAAACTAATTTGTAAAAATATAAAGTAAAGTATTTTAGATATATTAGAGGTAAAAAAAGAATATGACAAAATCGTTTAACGAACTTGGCCAGCATTTAAAACAATATCTTATAGACTGTCATTCAAACTATAAAGGTTTAAAAAACGTAGCTGTTGAAAGATATAATAATCTAAAAGTTTCCATGGAACCCGAAATATATCAGACATTTCATGTAATAATCCGTATAGGGATATCTGAAGCTGTTTTTATAATGCCTGAAGGTGTAGTTTTTAACGGAAGTATGGGGATGGATGAAAAGTTTGTGATAAGATGGCTCCAAAATACCTTTATACAGGAAGATTTGAGCTCACATTGGAAGAATGCCAGGTTGTATTCTGCATAAAGATATGTTATAATATAATTATAACTTGTATATGATTGGATAATAATTAATGGCGAAGAGTTTTAATGATTTAGCGTATGATTTAAGAGATTTTATTGTGGATAAACACGCGAACTATCGTGGTTTAAAACACATGAGTATGCAAAGGTATAACAACCTTACAATAAGCATGAATTCAAGACGTTACGGCCAACAGCATGTAATTGTAAAAATTGGTATTTCTGAAGGTGTTTTCTCATTTCCTTACGTTAATAAACTGGACGGCGGTCTTGGAATGGACGAAAGATATGTTATGCAGTGGATTGGTAATGATATGGTTATCCAAACATTAAATGAACACTGGAAAACAATTAAACTTCAGGAAATGGATCAGGAAAGTAAATAATTTACTTCTTTTTTACCATTGTTTTTGAGCGGAGATTTCTGTGATAAGTTATCGCAAACCTGTGTGCTTCATCACGAATTCTCTGGAATAAAAACAGCGCACTGGAGTTTTGCGGTAAAATAACGGGGTTTGATTGTTTTGGCAAGAAAACTTCTTCATGTTTTTTGGCTAAACTTACAACATCAATTCCTGTGATTCCGAGTTCTTCAATAATCTGCATAACGCTTGACAACTGGCCTTTTCCTCCGTCAATTATCATCAAATCAGGTTTGTCCCAGTTTTTGTCGCCAAGATGCTTAAGCCGCCGTGTAAGAACTTCTTTCATTGAAAGAAAATCGTCGGGTTTTCCTTCGGTTGTGCGGATTTTGAAGCGTTTGTATTCGGATTTTTTGCTTAAACCGTTGATGAACGTAACCATTGACGCAACAGTGTTCGTCCCCTGAATGTGAGAAATATCGTAGCATTCAATACGATGCGGGAAGTTTTTCAACTGTAACTTTTCAGCCAGATAAGAACCGATTTCATTAAAATCATCGCGGATTTTCGACATCTTTTTAAGCTTTGCATTGTCAAGTACAACTCTTGCATTTTTATCGGCAAGCATTTGAAGTTCTTTTCCCTGTGCGGATTTGCCGTAACTGATTTTAACTTTTTTCTTCGCCAAAATTTCAAGCCACTCTTCATAAAGTTCTTTTTCGCCGACTTTTTCAAGTTCATTTGAAACGATTTTATCAGGATAGCCCAAAGTCAGCGTGTTGTAGTATTCTTTGAAGAACGTAGCGAAAAATTCTGTTCTGTCTTCGTCTTCAACCTCATAAACAAAATCTTTTTTGTCGATAAGCCGGCCTTCTCTGACCATAAGAATTACAATCGCAAAAATTCCGTTTTCAGCGAGCAGTGAAATTATATCCTCATTAAGTTTTGTATTTTCGTAAACGACTTTCTGCTTTTCAAGTGTTTTTTTCAAATCCATGTAGCTGTCGCGAAGACGCGCGGCTTTTTCAAACTGTTCGGCGGCGGCGAATTTCTCCATCTGCGCTTTGAGCTGCTCCATCAGTTCGGATTGTTTGCCGGAGAGGAAAAGTTCAGCCTGACGAACAAGTGCTTTGTAATCTTCGCTTGAAACCATGTTCTGGCAGGGAGCCATGCACCGTCCTATGTGATAGTAAAGGCACGGCCGGTCTTTAAATTTCGGATTTTTACATTGTTTGAGCGGGAAAATTTTCTTTAAGAAATCGAGCGTTGAATACATTGCCCGAACATCTGTGTAAGGGCCATAATAGCGTCCTTTTTCGGGATTCATGTTTTTTTTGCGTACAACCTGAATTCTTGGAAAATCTTCGTCAGTTATCAAAAAATACGGATATTTTTTGTCGTCTTTCAAAAGAATATTGTAACGCGGTTTGTGTTTTTTGATTAAATGGCTTTCTAAAATGAGAGCCTCAACTTCGGTATTTGTGATGATGTATTCAAGCCGCTCAATTTGTGAAACAAGCACCTGAACTTTCACGCTGTCATGGTGTTTTTTGTTAAAATAGCTCATCACGCGGCGTTTAAGGATTTTCGCCTTTCCGACATAAATGATTTCGTTATCTTTGTTGTAATAAATATAACACCCCGGAAGCGACGGAAGAAGTTTAAGCTGTTGTTTCAAATTCTCGTTCATCAACTATATTATAGCACAATTTTGGCTACTTGAAGTTCCATGTCATCCTGAGCATGCGCAGGAACGGCGCACAGAAACTTGCAAAATGCAGCGAAGGATCTCATGAGGTGTTCGCTTTTACTTGCAGGGATTCTTTGGCCTTACAGCACCAGAATGATGTGGGAGGGGGTAAAATTACTATTCCAATACTTTTTACAATGATTCATTTAAAAAGCACGCGCTTGTATGGTTTTCAGCAACAACAAAGTTTGGCGGAATATTATTAGTGCAAGGTTCAAAACAGCACTTGCATCGCGGATGAAACCTGCATCCTGAAATGTGTTGGTGAATTGTTGGCGGCTGTCCTTGAATTGTTTCAAGGTGCTTTCCGCGGTTTGAAGGAATTGAGTTCAACAAAGCGAGCGAATACGGATGGTTTGGATGTTCAAAGAATTCTTTTGAAGGCGCATTTTCAACTACGCGTCCGGCATACATAACCGCAATTTCATCGGCATTTTCGCCCACAAGCCCGAGGTCGTGCGTAATCAGCAAAACAGAAGTTCCCAATTGAGTTTTTATGTCGGAAAGAAGTTTCATAATTTGCGCCTGAATTGTAACGTCTAGCGCGGTTGTGGGTTCATCTGCGATAAGAATTTCCGCATGGCAGGCAAGCGCCATTGCAATTATTGCGCGCTGCTTCATTCCGCCCGAAAACTCATGCGGATATGCTTTCAACCTTTCCGCAGCACACGGAATTTGCACCATTTCAAGCGCTTCTAACGCTTTTTTCTTAGCTTCGCTTCCATGGAGGTTCTGGTGAATTTTTATAACCTCAAGAAGTTGGTTTTCGATTGTATACAAAGGGTTCAGAGAAGTCATCGGGTCTTGCGGGATTAGCGCAATCTGCGCCCCGCGAATTCCGTGCATCTGTTTTTCACTAAAAGTCAAAAGATCCTGTTTTTTGAAAAGAATTTGACCTTTTGTAATCTGGGCGGTTTTTGGTAAAAGTTTTAAGATGCTCATTGCGCTTATTGATTTGCCGCATCCGCTTTCTCCGACAAGCGCAAGCGTTTTTCCTTTCTCCAGCGCAAAATTTACATCATAAAGCGCCTGGCAAAATCCGTTTTCTGTTTTAAATCCCAAATTAAGATTGTTAACTTCTAATATTTTCATGTAATAAATTATACATCGGAAAGCTGGTTTGTGAATAGGCGTGGTGAATAGTTTGTTGTATAAATCCAAATTCCTGTTTTTCGGCTTCATTTACAAAACTGCGATTTTGAAGTATTCTTTTTGTTATACAGTTTAAAATAAGGAGAAGATTATGATTAAAGTTGCGGTTTGCGGGGCTTTGGGCAAAATGGGCAAGGAAGTCGTCTGCGCAGTTGAAGAGGCTCAGGATATGGAACTTGTGGCAAAAATTGATATTGCGGCAGAAGATATGTATCATACGATTGAAGAAGCGGCAAGGGTTGAAGATATTGACCTTGTAATTGATTTTACACAGCCAAAATCAATTTATGAAAACGCGCTTTACTGCCTTAATAATAATATCAAAATAGTTATCGGTACAACTGGTTTGACGGATGAACAAATTGAAAATTTACGCCGGCTTTCCAATGAAAAAAAGACAGGATGTCTTATTGCGCCGAACTTTTCAACTGGGGCTGTTTTGATGATGATGTTTGCACGACAGGCTGCAAAATATTTTGATAATGCAGAAATTATTGAACTTCACCACAACCAGAAAAAAGATGCACCTTCCGGGACTGCTGTTAAAACAGCGCAGATGATGGCGGAAGTCAAGGCTGATTTTGCAAAAAACAACTGTGATGAAACAGAAACAATTGAAGGAGCAAGGGGTGGAACTTCTTATGCAGATATTCACATTCATTCTGTCAGAATGCCGGGATATATTGCATCACAAGAGGTTATTTTCGGCTCCTCCGGACAGATTTTGAAAGTCAGACACGACTCAATGGATAGAAAATGTTATATGAACGGAGTTCTTCTTGCAGTAAGACATACATTTAAAGAAAATGATTTTGTTTATGGGCTTGATAATATAATGTAGGTGTACAGACAATAAAAGAGGCTGTAAGGGGCTTGTATTCCTTACAGCCTTTTATTATACAATTTCTTTTAACTATTCTTCAACAGTTTCTTCTTCTTTTTCAGCTTCAGCTCCTTCAACGGCCTCAGTTCTGATAGAAGATTTATCAGAGCCTAAATTTTTGTCTTTAAGCTTTTTCACTTGTCTGTCCAACTTATCGGCAAGCAGGTCGATACTTGCATACATAGATTCTGCTGCTTCTTCGGCTTTAATTGTGCCGCTGTTGGTTTTGCACAAAACTTCCGCAACGTGTTTGCCTGATGCTGACGGGTTTTTGATAACTGACAATACAACTTCTATGCCTTGAATTTGGTCGTAGTGGTTTGCCACTTTACCTATTTTCTCTTTTACATAAGACTTGATTGCATCAGTAATCTCGATGTTTCTACCATTAACGTAAATGTGCATTTGAACCTCCTATATATACTGCGCTTATACAGTATAACATAATAATGATTTTTTTTAAAGGGTAAATCTTATTTTCGGTAATGTATATTTAACAGTTTTTTAAAAAAATTAGTCTTCTAAAATAAACTGCTGTAATTCAACATTAGGAGTTCCGATAACTCTTACGAGTTCAAGCACAGAAGCTTTCATCTGGCATTTTTGCGATGAACCGCTGAAAAAATCTTTGTAAAAACATCCTTCACAGTTGCAGCCGCGTTTGTAGCATTCCAACGCCGTTGGCGTCCATCTTCTGACAGCGACCGCTCTACCCATATCTCTACTTCTAAACAATTATACTATCTCCAAATTAAATCTACAACTATAGTAAGGACTACAGCCTGTCGATTAGCTGTTTCCTCCACCCCTCGCGGTCTTTTGACCACCTCTTAATAACATTATAGAAAATAAGGATATTTTTTCAAGGCCGGAACATGTGATTATTAACATTTGTAACAATATACCGAAACGCTTTATTATTAATGGTTTTGAATTGTCAATTGAGGTGAAAGCTTCATGATTACATGGTTTTGGAAATTTAAATCATGAAAACCCATGTCAGACGCATGATTTGCATGATTTATTGTAATGTAACGTTTTGTAAAAGATTATCTTTTATGGCGGGTTTCAGGCATGGGTTTTCCAAACCGTGTAAGTAAAAAATTTGCTGCGGGTCAACTTTAAATATAAGGTTTTGTCCTGACAAATTTCAAATCATAACCGAGGAGTTGTCCTATTAATAATGCTTCTTCGTATTTAAGTGTACCGCGCATAAGTTTTTGCGAAAGATTTGAACGAGAAATATGCTTCCCTGTTGCTTTTGACATCTTTTGTGCAATATCAGTTATTGAAACATCGTTTTCAAGCAAAAGCATTTTGATATCTTTTTTTACCCGCATAATTCCCTCATTTGTAATTATATTGACATATTGGTGTTGATAAAGTAAAATGCGTTAGTATAAAGGAACGTAATCAAAATATAGGAACGAAATGCATAATACTTATTTACAAAAAGAAATTCTCTTAGCACCAGCTAAAGCTGTTCGGACAGACTGGTGGTCTGAAAAAGCTTTTACTATGGCGGAAGTCTTAATTACACTTGGAATTATAGGAATTGTTGCGGCAATGACATTGCCTTCAGTAATAGCTAACGCCCAAAAGAAAGCGGTAGCATCGCGGGTTCATAAATTTTACAACACAATGAACAATGCTCTGCTTCGGGCTATTGCTGATTATGGTGACGTCAACGAGTGGATGCCGAATGCTCCTACCACTTATGAGGATAACGAAAACTTCTTTAAAATGTATATTCTGCCCTATATTAAGTATACAAAATATGAAAAATGTCAAAATCCGATTTTGAATTCCACTTCAATTTGTATATATTTACAGCAGGGCATGATGGAATTTATGGTAGATGAAAACGGAGGGGATTTATATTACTTTGTCGATGGCAAAGCAAAATTGTCTTCAAGAAATTCATTTTTGTTTCAATTTAACAAAATAAACGGTTTTGACGAAGATGGTAATCCGTATGTTCACATAAACAATAAAACTACAATTGAACCATATACCTATGGTTGGGATGGCAAGTATGAATCTTTGACAACCGCAAAACGAAAATGTAGCAAATCCGGTGGAAATTACTGTACAAAAATTATGCAGCTTAACAACTGGGAGATAACTGACGATTATCCGTGGTAGATTTAATACGTTCATCATTTTTAGTCTTGCAGGTTGAAGATTGAAGACTTGCCTTCCTAACTAATAAATGGATTGCCGGTCTTTTTACAAAACCCGAATTGAGTAACGAACTTTTTCTCTCTACACAACTGCCTTTACTGCCAGAGCACAAAGAATTATTCCGCCTGTAATTTCGAGATACTTTGACGGAAAATTTTTAAAACAGTTTCCGAACCAAAATCCGAAAAGTGACATGAAAAACGATGCGGCAGCGATTATCAGTGCAGGTTTTAAAATTTCTGTACCGCTGAAATTAAGGCTTGCTCCGGCGCCCAGTGCGTCAATACTTGTTGCAATCCCCATTGTTATAAGGCATTTGAGGCCGATACAGCAGATTGTATCCTCCTCTTTTTCATGAAAAGCTTCTACAATGAATTTTATTCCTAATGCAGCAAAAATTACAAAAACAAGCCAATGGCTAAAGGTTTCAACATACTTGCTTATAAGGTTTGCGAAAAAATATCCGATAGCCGGCATAATCCCCTGAAATGCTCCCATTGTCAGGGCAAGCAGAAATGAATTTTTTCTCCTGTTTGCTGTAAATATCAGGCCTTGTGAAAATGACACAACGCAGCAGTCAATGCCTAGCGCAATGCTTAAAAACAATATCTCAATTAAACTCAATTTCTACCTCAAATAATCTGTTCCATGGAAATTTGTAAGAAGTTTCAAAATCACTTTGCAAGAAATTTTCAGCCTGTTTTTTGTAAGGCAAAATCATTTCATTGAGCGCCTTCCGGTCAGGCGAGGATAAATTTTGCCGGCAATTTGCCTGATAAGCCCAATCGTCAAGCAGGCGAGTCATTTGAAGTTTTAAAAATGCTTTGTGATTGTATTTTTGTGCAAAGAATTTGACTTTAGCCGCGCAAATCAGGCTTCCTAAAGTATTTGCGGAAGTGTTCCATGCAGAGTATCCGAAAAAGTTTTTATCAGCAGGCTTTGCAAAAAGCTGTTTGACAAATGCATTGTCTGCGCCGTTTGCAAACCTTACATCTGCAATCATGTAAGGCTTTTGCGGCGGCTGCCATTCACCATCGAAAGGTTCTGTCGGAATTTTCATGACAATTTCACCCTGATTTTTGCGGAAGTTGTTTACGTAAAGCAAAATATCTGCATTTTCCGGCTCTGAAATTGTGCAGCCTGCAAGTTCAAGCTGGCCTTTTACGGAATTTTCAATTGAAACATCTTCGTAATTCGAAATTAAATCTTTGCAAGCGGGTTCTGTGAAAATTGGCGAGATTTTAATCGTTTTTTCTGCCCTGATTGCACGAGCCAAAAGCGTCAGCGGAATTTCGTCCGCGCCGGTTTTTGTGAAACCGCCCAGAGCTTCCAACTCCTTAGCTTCCTGAACATTAAATCCGTATTCCGCGCAATCGTCTTTTGAAAAGACGAGGGTATCAAAAAATCCTTCTTTTTGCCATTCAAGGTAAAGCTTATTAATTTCAAAATTCCGTTTTCTTGTGTTCAAATAATCGTCAAGAATTTCCGACGGAATTCCGTTTGAAATACAGCTTTCACAGCCAAGTTTGTGGGTTTGGTAAGAATAATCGAATATCCTTTTCCCCCATCTTGACCAGTATTCTTTTTCTTCTTCGTTGATATTGTTGTTTGAAATTCTCATGATACTTGAAAATGCGTAGATTTTCGTATTTTGAGGCGCAAGAATTTTTTTGAAGTTAAGAATTCTTGTCTTGATTTCTTCAAAGCTTTCCGATCCTCTTCTGGAAGGTATTAAACCGCCGTACGCGATTGTATCAAGAGAAACAACAAGTGCATCAAGCGCGGGAAGTTGTTTCAGCCATGAGAAAATATCCTCATAATCTGCTGTTTTTATCAATCCGCCCAAAAATTTCCGGGGCGGTATATAAAAGTTTATTGAATTGTCAATTGAGGCTATATCTTGCGCTAATGTGCAGCATACGGGCCTGTTGTCTATTGGTATAAATCCTATGTTCATTATTTTATTATATGCTAATATTTGATTATAATGCAAATTGGTAACTTTTTATGACTGTATTTAAGGCACCGGGATATATAAAAGATTTGTTTAACAGTATTGCTTATAAATATGATTTTATGAACAATATAATGTCATTTGGCATTCATAAGAAAGTTAAAAAGGCCTGTGTAAAACTTCTTGAAATTTTTCCGCATGCGAAAGTTCTTGACGCATGCACCGGAACAGGTGATATGGCGTATTTTGTGAGAGAAATCCAGCCGCTTGCACAAGTTACAGGTGTCGACTTTTCTGAAAACATGCTTTCTATTGCGCAGAATAAGCTTGAAGGAGTTGAACTTTTTCAAGGCGACATTACAAGTCTTGAATTTGATGATAATACTTTTGATTTTGTAATTATTGCATTCGGACTCAGGAATATATCTAATCCGGAAAAGGCTTTGAATGAAATTTACAGAGTTTTGAAGCCTGGCGGGAAATTTCTTCATCTGGACTTCGGTAAAAAGAATATTTTCGGGAAATTTTTCGAAGCCGCTGCACCAATTGCAGCGAAAATATTTTACGGAAACTCAGAACCTTACAAATATTTGATTAAATCCAAAAGAGCCTTTCCTGAGCCTGATGAACTGATTTGTGACTTTGAAAAAATAGGATTTAAATTTGAAACCCGTAAGGATTTTGTTTTGGGAACGATTTCGGCGCAGGTTATGAGGAAATAGAAAACCTTATTAAAAGACTCCGTAAACATCTCCCCCTTTAATAACTTCTCGTATTTGATCAATTGTATTTTGAAACATATAATTAACTGCTTCTTCAGTGTTGTAAGCTATGCCCGGCGTAATTATTACATTGTCCATCTTCATAAATTCGGAAAAATATTTCCTTTCATTATCACAGATGTCGCTAAATCCACTGTTTTCGCACTGCGTATTCCGGTATTCACAGCATGTTGCATCAAGTGCTGCTCCTGCAAGTTTACCGTTTTGGAGAGCGTTGTATAAGCTTTCAAGGTTAATCAGTTTTATATTAGATAAACTTAAGAAATATGAATTTGGTTTCATTAATTCAAACTGTTTATCTGACATGAGATGAAAATTATCGCCGTTATATGGTATGTGGAGACTTATGATATCGCAAGTTTTAAGTAAATCTTCAAGATGAGTATATTCAAGCCCGTATTTGTCGGTAAGTTCTTTTTTGGGATTTGGATCATAGCCTAAAATTTTCAAGTCAAAACCATTTGCGATTTTACACACAGATGCTTCAATTGGTCCTGCTCCGATAATCCCAAGTATCATTCCTGTTAAATCCCTGCCTATCCAGTGTAAATTGTTTTCATAAACATTTCTTCCTCTGGAAGCGGGTATAATTTTTCTTGTTAAAGCAAGAAGCTGTGTGAAAATAAATTGGGCGGCTGAAGTTTCTCCATAATTTTTGACATTAATGACCGCAATATTTCGTGCAATTGCGGCGTTTTTGCTAATATGGCAGTAAGATGTTGAGCGGGTTGAAATTATACGAAGATTTTTGAATTCATCAATTACCTCTCTTGTCATATCTGAATTCCTTGAAACGCTAATAACAGTTGTCCTGTCCTTAATCTCTTGCGGTACGGATTTTACAGTTTGCGGATTAAGGCTGTTGTCATAAAAAGTAAAGTTGAAATTTTGTAATTCGTTATTTTCAAAAAACTGTTTATCGCTCTCTCTTAAATCAAATACAAGCATTTGAATGGTCATGTAAATCTCCTTTTTTATAATTATTTCAGGTAAGTAATCTAATTCTATTAAACAAATGTTTATATTTGCTGTATTAAATTTTAGCCTGTGAGTGTAATGAACTGGTATGCAAAAAAGTTTATTCTGATAATGTGAAAGGAGTTCAAATGAAATACGATCTGATGATAAGAGAACCTGAATTATATTTTGACAGCATACATCAGGAATTAAATAATTTCTTACGCGATACGTTTATGGCAAGCGCCTTTGGCAATCCTTTGAACGTAAAGAAGAATACCAATTGGCGTCCTGCGATAGAAGTGAAACAAAACGACAAAAATTATAAAGTAAAAGTCCAGCTTCCTGGAGTTAAGAAAGACGA
>QAMI01000002.1:0-7007 GCA_003150395.1 Candidatus Gastranaerophilales bacterium
CGCTGTTTAAAGCCCAAAGACATGTACTTTGAGACTGCGTTAAAAGGTCCATTAGTTACAGCGTCCAAATCAATGAATTTTGCATCAGTTTTTAAAAAATCTTCAAACATTATTTTAAAAAGAGTTTTACCAGCAAAGGGGATTCTTTTTTCAGGTTCCGTGGGCCAAGTACAGATTGCATCAAGTTTATATCTGAAATTCTCCGGTGTATAAACCATAAGTCCACAAGGCTTTTTGTCGAAAAACTCAATAATTCCAACTTTTTTCGTATTTAAGCTTTGGCTAATTGCAACATTGAAAATTCCCTGCCAAACATCAAGAAGGCATTCTGGTAGTTTAGGCATCAAGTCTTTAAATTTTATTGTTTTTTTGAGATTATCAAGATAATTTCGGTCTTGTTCACCAAGATGATAAATGCTTATTGGAGTTTCTACATTTTTTATATAGTTTTTGGTCTCAGCGATGTGAATTGCTTGAAAATTCTGTTGATAAATTTGTTTATTTTGGATTTTCATACAGGTTATAAACTTGTAAAAATTTTTTTTTGATATTTTGCACAGAATTGTAATATTTTGTTAATTATATATTTTTTTCAAAATGTAGAGGTCGTTTTCGCTAGGGCTCGAAATATTCTTTTGATGCGGAACAAACATTATGTCATCCGGGTCTATTCCATGTCCAAGTCCTAAAGCATGTCCGAATTCATGCATAATCGCGCAATAAATGCTTAGTTCAGTAGTTTCTTTGCCTGAAAATGTATTTGGAAGGCCAATATCAATTGATATCTTTTTTATTTCGCCATTAATTACGCTAAGATACTTGCACATTCCCTCATAGACCCTTCCAACTTTGGTTCTATGAACTACAATGTCGGCTTCATTTGGAGTGAAAACTTCCTGAAACTGAATCGGGATTGCATTTTTGCGTAAAAAGCTGTTCCAAGAATTTGCTGCTTTTGTTGTTTGGAAATATATAAAATCTTTTGTATTTGAAGTTCCGGGAGGTGGCGTTATAAAATAATTTACAAAAGATTTTTTCCAGCCTGCAAGCTGCCCGCGAATTTTGGAATTTTCTATATATTTTTGTATATCTGATGAAATCATTATTGTTAAATTATATCATACGAGTTCTGTAAAACAAACAAAAAAAAAGAGTCTTAAAAAAGACTCGTTGGAATTAAGAATAGCTGGAAGTATGAAAAAGATTTATGTAATTATTTAAATAAATAAATATTTGTTTGACAATTAGCCAATCAGGTAATATTGTGAAAACTTTTTGACTTTTTAATCTCAATTATTAAAAGATAAAGTATGATGATATTGGAGTTTTTCAAAAAAAACAGAGAATGCATGCATTCAAAAATCCGTCCGGATGCGGATTTTGCTTATTGCCCGGATTGCGGTGAACTTATTGAAAACAGATGGTTTTTAACAAGGTGCGCGTGCTGCGGGGTTAAATTAAGGGCTATAATAAAAAATGGTGAAGTCGTTCCGGAAGAACATTTTTGTCATAATTGCGGTTCAAAAGAGTTTGTTATTGAAAAACTTGAGAAAATAAGTTTTATTGATATTGATTATGCAGTTTTGGTTAAGGCGGTTGTTAAAAATTTTGCAGAAGAAAATGTTCAAAGCTGGGTTGATATAAAATCCACAAATTATAATCCGGAGCTTTTACCTCAATTTCTGTGATTAGAACATTAATCCGCAAACCGTGACTGCTGCAATAATTCCGATAAAATCAGCAAGAAGTCCAACAATTAAGGCATATCTCAGCTTTGAAATACCAACTGCGCCGAAGTAAACTGCTAAAACGTAAAATGTGGTTTCACTTGAGCCAACCATAATTGCAGCCAGCTTTGTTGCGTACGAGTCCGGGCCAGCGCTGTTTGCAATGTCTGAAAATATTCCAAGCGCGGCAGAACCTGAAAGTGAACGCACTAACATAATTGGAATAACTTCGGCTGATACTTTAAAGTGCGAAAGCAGAGGCGCAAAAAGTTGTTCAACGTTTTCAATAATTCCACACGCTCTGAACATAGAAATCCCGACTATGATTGCAACAAGGTAAGGGATTATATTAACTGCAACATGAAACCCTTCTTTTGCACCATCTGTGAAAACTTCATAAAGCGGCACTTTTTTTATCAAACCAAAAGTCAAAATAATAATTAGTATTGCCGGAAGCGCCCATAGAGAAATTATGTTCATTATTTGCTGAAGCATTACTTCTCACCTCCAAAACCCTCACCTGAATTTCTAACACTAATTTCTTGTGTTGAAATTCTACCATCTTCCATAGCTAGAGTGGATTGCTGCGGTGCCCAGAATTTCTGGAAAATTTTTGCCATAAATATTGCACTTAAAAATGCTATTGTAGTGACTAAAAGTGTGGGTGCAATTATTTCTGTTGGATTTTTGTATCCTATTCCTATCAGTACCGCAATTACAGTTGCCGGCACAAGTTGAAAGCCTGCCGTATTCATCGCAAGAAGCATACACATAGCATTTGACGCTGATTTTTTATCAATATTTTGTTTTTGAAGTTCTTCCATAGCCTTAATCCCGATTGGGGTTGCCGCGTTGGTTAAGCCAAACGCATTAGCAGAAAAGTTCATTGCAATGTCTCCTATTGCAGGTGAATCTTCCGGGATTTCATTGAACAGACGCTTTGTAACCGGTTTTATGAATTTTGCAATAATTTCAATCAACCCGCATTTTTGTGCAATTTTCATCATACCGAGCCAGAATGCCATAATTCCGATTAACGAAAACGCAACTTTCACAGAAAGCTCAGCTCCCGTGAGGATTGAATTCACAACATCCTGCAATCTTCCGTTTAACGCGCCTGCAATTATTGAAACCACTATTAGAAAATAAAATATGTAGTTCATAAATGTATTAAAGCATTAAAGCTCTTTACGGTCAATTTATTTATGCATGTTTTCAATCATTTCTTTAGTTGTAATTGCATCTTTTACAAGCGGATATGATGACATTGTCGCAGCTTTGACCTCCGTAATACCATCAGAGATTGTACCAAAGGTTTGAAGTAAGAAAATATCTTTACCCCATTGATTTGGGCGCTTATGCCCATTCACATCAATTGCATAAATCGGAACATTACTTCCATGTTTTTCATAATTTATTATCAATGTTCCATCTGCGAGAATGTATGCGCTGTTACTATTTTGTATTCTTTTTTTAGACCAAGAGCCATTTGGGTCCGGTGTGTAATCCGGATCGGAGGACTGTTCCTTTCTGATTTCATCTGCACCTTTGTAATCGCTGGTAATACAATGGTTCGCAAGTGCATTATTGGAGCAGAAGGTTATTGTTTTAAGCGTATTAAAAAATAATTCATCCTCAAATATTTTGCAATCCTTGCGTGGCCCATTTTGATCAGAGGGTAGTGGAGAATTGTCAACGCAGGTCCAAGCATTACATGTTCCATATTGATTTTTTGAGGTACACTTTTCTTTGCATAGTTGACCTGTAGTCCAATAATAGCAGGCAATATTTCCTCCAAGATTTGTTTGTGTTTGTAGGACAGCGTTGTAAAAATTAGAATAAGCCTTTTTAAACTGATTTTTTAAAATCATTTTTTCTGCCTTATTTATTAATGCAGGTAAAGTCATAGCAGTTACCACGCCGATTATACCAAGTGTTATTAATACTTCTGCAAGTGTGAATGCTCTATTTTTCATAAGACCTCCATAGCATATTTCCATAATTATATGCTATATATTGCATATTGTCAAGGTGTAGATTGCATTAAAACTTTTATTTAATAATTGTATTTTTATATCAGGAGGATTTTTGATTTGTTAAATAAATTCGGGGAAAAAATCAGAAATTTACGAAAATATAAAAAAATTACGCAGGAAAAACTGGCCGAACTTATTGATATTGATGTTCGTCAGGTTGCAAGAATTGAAGCTGGAGAATCTTTGCCTTCAATTCCAACACTTTTAAAATTTTGTTCTGTTTTATCTGTTACGCCTAATGATTTGCTGGCATTTTCGTCAGAAGAATCCACTGCAAGTTCTTCTTTAAAATCGGACATAAATGACATTCTTTCTTTGGCAAAAGAAGAACAGTTGCAATTAATCAAAAAGTTAATTCTCGCAGTTTTGTAATATTTTGCGAGTTTACATACATTTTACGACTACCAATGTCTATGGTCGTGTCTGTGAGGCGGTGGCGGAGGATTGTGTCTCGGCGGTGGTGCCGGTCTGTAATGGTGGTGATGATGAATTGGTGGTGGAGGAGGTGGCGGAGTAAGCATGTTTTGCAGAATTAAAAGCTCCATCAAATCAAGCAAATTATCTGCATCGCTGCTTTCCATATAATCATTCATAATAGCCTTATATTCGTTGTAATTCAATGTATAAGGGTCAGAATCGTCTTCATTATATGCTTTTGAAAGTGCATTGAAATTCTTTTCAGCATTATGCATCTGTGTGCCTGTATAGGGTGTGAGATTATTCAAATTCCAATTATTCCGCTCTGTTCGTACAACTTCTTTTGCGGAAATTACACCATTTCCGTTGCCGTTGTCATCAATTTCATCGAAAACCTGACGCATTGATTTGTCCTCTGTCTGATTTCTCATATCTCCTACAACAAAGCATTTTGGAACCGTTGTAATTGTAGGTGTTGGAACGTAGTATGCGTAAGGATAGACCGGCGGCGTATAAAATTGAGCTTCAGCCTGTGACGCCGGAGCTGCTGTTGCCAATGCAATTGCAGCTGCACCTGCTGCTGTTTTAAGTTTGTTGCTTTTTTTTCGTTCGCTTGTAAAATGCGGATTTGTCTGATAATTGATTGCAGAAATTTTCATAAACGAACTCCATTTTTAAGACCACATATATATATTAAATTCCTCAAATCTTTTTTTGACAATATATTAAATTTTTGTTACATTGGCTTTGTTATATATTGAAAGATTTAAAGTTTTTTAGGGTAATTATTGGGAATTGTCCAGTTGTTGTATTGTATAAGTGCTGCGCAATAATTTCCGCCGGTTTCATTGCATCCAACATTAAATCCTGAAAGTTTTCCATTCCAATAAACTTTATAAGGTTCTATACCCTTATGATAATGATAGCGAAAACTGGTATCTGAATTGTTGGGCCAATAGCCGAACAGGAATTGTTTGCTTCCATATGTGCTTTTGTCAATTCCATTTTGACAATATTTTACTTCTGAGCAAAATACAATGTGCCCACCGCATTTGTCCGAAGGACAGGCATGGTAAATATTCAGTATTACTCCACTTCCATCTTTTAAATATAATAATTTTTCATTATTGCTTATATCTTCTGTTCGTAATGTTGCTAAATTTTCTTTCAAATATGTTTCGTAAAAATCCTCATTATTCTGAATATACCAATTTTCTTTATCTCCATATTTAATTTCTGACATTATTAGCGCTTGGTTAATTGATGTATAGAATTTTTTTAATCTTGTTTCAATGATTATTTTTTGTCTATGCTGAATTAGTGCTGGTAATGTCATTGCTGCAACTATACCGATGGTGCCCAAAGTAATGAGGACTTCTGATAATGTAAATGCTTTTGCCATGTACACTATTATAATAGTATAGAATACACATTGTCAATAGTATAAAATTTTTTAATGTGTAATTATGAGTGTGTTCTAAAAAAAATAGGTATAAATTTTAAAATTGAAAGAATCAAAAAGAAACTTTCGCAAGAACGTTTTGCAGAGCTTGCAAATGTGCACACAAATTATATTGGTAAAGTTGAAAGAGGGGAACAAAATTTAACAGTCAAATCAATTGTAAGTTTGGCTGAATCTTTAAATGTTCCATTGGAGAATATTCTAAAATTAGATTAAGAAAACGCCGGCTTATAAGCCGGCGTTTCTAATATGTTTAATCCCTATTATATGTAGGATGTTTTATTTACCACATCCACAGGTTACTGAACCGCATCCGCAAGAACATTCCAAAGCTTCTTTAGCTTCTTCCATTCTTACTTTAATACGTCCGTCTACTGCAATGCCTTCACCGGTTGCTTCTGAGATTAACAATGGGTTAATGTCAAGTTCATCGATGAATTTGAAGTCATTAACAAGTTGTGATAATCTCAATAAAGTTTCCTTGATTTGGTCGATTTGAGCCGGTTTTGTACCTCTTGCGCCTTCTAGAAGTTTGTATGCTTTTACTGATTTAATCATTTCTTCAGCGTCAACGTCTGTCAAAGGTGCAATTCTGAATGTTACGTCTTTCATAACTTCAACGAATACACCGCCTAAGCCGAACATCATCATCGGGCCGTATTGAGGATCGGTTGCAATACCGCAAACCATTTCCCGGTTGCCTTTAACCATTTCCTGAATGATTACGCCCTCTAAACCTTCAAGCAAGCCTTTTGCTTCAAGTCTTTCAAGCAAGCCTTTGTATTCTTTTCTCAATTGTTCTTCTGATTTGATGTTTACAACAACACCGCCTACATCAGTTTTGTGTGAAGTTGTTTTTGAAGTCATCTTCATAACAACCGGGTATCCGATTGAGTTGCCGAGTTCAACAACTTCTTCTTCATTAGTTGCAAGACCGTATTTGCAAGCGCGGATTCCGTAAGCTTGAAGAACATCGATTGATTCTAATGTTGTAAGCTGTGCTCTGCCCTCAGCAAGTGAGCCTTTGATAATTTTTTCAACTTTAGCTCTGTCAACGTCGTAGCAAGGAATTTTGCCTTCCGGTCTTTCAATCCAAAGTCTTTGCTGGTTCAATCTGTTCAAACCGTCAGCAGCCTGATCTGCGTACATGAAGAACGGCATATTAACTTTCATATCAGAAAGTTTTGTAAAGAACTCGTTCTTTGTCATAAATACGCCGATAACCGGTTTTTCAGGGTGTTCAGCCTTAATTTCCATTAATGCTTTTGCTACATCAATATCTTTCAAGCCCAAGAACGGCAAGTAAATTGTGATAATCATATCAACATTTTCATCAGCAATAACTGTTTCAAGAGTTTGTTTGTA
>QAMI01000002.1:9536-20143 GCA_003150395.1 Candidatus Gastranaerophilales bacterium
GCTTCTTCCATTCTTACTTTAATACGTCCGTCTACTGCAATGCCTTCACCGGTTGCTTCTGAGATTAACAATGGGTTAATGTCAAGTTCATCGATGAATTTGAAGTCATTAACAAGTTGTGATAATCTCAATAAAGTTTCCTTGATTTGGTCGATTTGAGCCGGTTTTGTACCTCTTGCGCCTTCTAGAAGTTTGTATGCTTTTACTGATTTAATCATTTCTTCAGCGTCAACGTCTGTCAAAGGTGCAATTCTGAATGTTACGTCTTTCATAACTTCAACGAATACACCGCCTAAGCCGAACATCATCATCGGGCCGTATTGAGGATCGGTTGCAATACCGCAAACCATTTCCCGGTTGCCTTTAACCATTTCCTGAATGATTACGCCCTCTAAACCTTCAAGCAAGCCTTTTGCTTCAAGTCTTTCAAGCAAGCCTTTGTATTCTTTTCTCAATTGTTCTTCTGATTTGATGTTTACAACAACACCGCCTACATCAGTTTTGTGTGAAGTTGTTTTTGAAGTCATCTTCATAACAACCGGGTATCCGATTGAGTTGCCGAGTTCAACAACTTCTTCTTCATTAGTTGCAAGACCGTATTTGCAAGCGCGGATTCCGTAAGCTTGAAGAACATCGATTGATTCTAATGTTGTAAGCTGTGCTCTGCCCTCAGCAAGTGAGCCTTTGATAATTTTTTCAACTTTAGCTCTGTCAACGTCGTAGCAAGGAATTTTGCCTTCCGGTCTTTCAATCCAAAGTCTTTGCTGGTTCAATCTGTTCAAACCGTCAGCAGCCTGATCTGCGTACATGAAGAACGGCATATTAACTTTCATATCAGAAAGTTTTGTAAAGAACTCGTTCTTTGTCATAAATACGCCGATAACCGGTTTTTCAGGGTGTTCAGCCTTAATTTCCATTAATGCTTTTGCTACATCAATATCTTTCAAGCCCAAGAACGGCAAGTAAATTGTGATAATCATATCAACATTTTCATCAGCAATAACTGTTTCAAGAGTTTGTTTGTAATGTTCGATAGGAGCTGATGCAATCATATCAATCGGGTTTTTAACAGATGCGGCTGAAGGTAAGAAGCTTCTTAATTTTTCTTTTGTAGCATCTGAAATTTTTGCCATTTGCATACCGTATTCGCAAACCGCGTCAGTTGCCATAATTCCGGGACCGCCTGAGTTTGTAATAATTGCAACTCTGTCACCTTTCGGAATCGGGCAGTTAGCAAAAACTTTTGCTGTTTCAAAAAGGTTTTGCAAAGAGAATTCTCTGATAACACCTGATTGGTGAAGTAATGCAGCAGCTGCTTTGTCCGCACCTGCAAGAGAACCTGTGTGAGAAGATGCCGCACTTGCGCCTGCTGCTGAACGACCGGCTTTTAATGCCAGAATCGGTTTTTTCTTTGTAATTCTTGAAGCTAATTTTCTAAAGTTAGCCGGGTTCTGGATTGATTCCATGTAAAGCAAGATCTGTTCAACATCTTCTTCATTTTCCCAGTATTCAAGGGCTGTTTCAGCGTTAACATCAGCTTGGTTACCGATTGAGATGAACTGTGCAAAACCGAGATTTAAGTCTTTCAAAATGTTTAAAATGCCGCCGCCGAGTGCACCTGATTGTGATACAAAACCTATATTTCCTCTTTCAGGAAGGCTTTCTGCAAAACATCCGTCCATACGGATATCAGGGTGAGTATTTACAACGCCCAGACAGTTCGGACCTACACATCTCATACCGTATTCACGAACTTTTGCAAGTAATTGTTTTTCTGCTTCAGCACCTTCCTTGCCGGTTTCTTTAAAGCCTGCTGTGATAATGCACAAGCCTTTGATCCCTTTTTGGTGGCACTGGTCGATTGTATCAAGTACAAATTTAGCGTTTACAACAATAATTGCCAGGTCAACTTCGCCCGGAATTTCGTTAACGTTTGTATATGCCTGCAAACCTTCAATAATTCCGCCTTTCGGATTTACAGGATAGATTTTTCCGTTGAATTTGTATTCCTGTAGTCTTTTCATAATATCAGAACCGATGGTGTGTTCTTTTGTTGACGCACCGATAACCGCTATGGATTTAGGTTTCATGATTTTGTCTAAATTACTGCTCATGTTTTGTCCTTTCTTTGTGTCTGCACATTTTAGCGCAGTCTTCTTATTTTAACTACATATTTATTTTTTTAATCTTCATCTGTCATTATTTCAAATAATTTGTTTCCAAGTTTTTTGAAGAATTCACTGCATTTTTCTTTGAAATCAGGTTTTATAATTTTTTTTGCATCAACCTGATTTTCATAATTTACTCTAGCATAGTCTGAGGCTGTATCTAGTACATCAGGATTTGTTTCAAGTGTTGAAATTGTTGCTTTGCCTCTTATTTTGTTTGTCTTTTCAAAATCCTTTTCGCGTGCGACTATTAATTCGAGCCTGTTGTTTTTATAATCCTGTTTAATAAAAAGATCATAGTCAGTATTTTTAAATCTGGTTTTTAAATTTTCTGCAGCTTTGCGTACAAGTTTGGCAGGCTGAGCGCTTAAATCACCTACAATGGCAACTCTGCCCTGGAAAGTCTGGTTATTTGAATTTGAAATCTGTTGTATTTGCATTTTTACCTCTAAATTATTTTAAATATTCAGCCAATTTATTGAATATATCAATAATAGGATTTCCTGTTTTAACGTATTGTTTGTCATAGTCATGAACAACCTGTTTAGCTGCTTCAAGATATAAGCCTGCCGGATTTGAACTTCTATTTGTTGCATAGGCAGTGGTTTTTTTATTAATTCCATTAAAATGATCCGGCATTGTTTGTGCAAAAATTTGTACAGAATTCCCAATCTGCTTGTCTTCTTTTATAAATAAATCGAAAGGCTTTTTTGATATTAGTTTTTTGAGCTTTGGTAAAGTTTTTTCAACATTATTAGATGTTAGCGGGCTAAAGTTGCCGAGTCGGACAACTTTTCCCTGAAAATTTTGTTTTGAATTTGAGATAGCTTGCATTTATTTACTCCTTTTTAGTTAGTAACCGTTTACAATCCACTCTCTCACTCTGAATTTTGCACCGAGGTCTTGTGCAATTTTTTCGCAAGCCTCAAGGTCAAGGTGTCTGCCTTTGTAACCTTCTACTACACTTGCAACAACGGATATCTTTTCATCAGCGCAGGCTTGGATGAAATTTTTGACTTCTTCGTATGCTTCATCAAACTTTGGCTTAGAAAGTTCATTATATTCTTCTTTTGTCGCTCCGTTAAGACTTACTGAAAATTCATCAACAAGTCCTTTGCATTCCGGAACAACGTTTCTTTTGTACACGTAGTTTGCGTGTCCGTTTGTATTAACGCGTATTTTTATTTGGGGAATTTTTGTTTTAATGTATTTTGCAACTTCTTTAAGAATATCAAATTTAAGCATTGGCTCGCCATAACCGCAAAAAATTACTTCTTTGGACGGGATTTTTGCATATATTTTTTCAAACTGTTCAATCACATCTTTTGCAGTTGAAGTTTCATTTTCTAACCATAATTTTTGTCCAACAACATCATCTTTGTCATTTCTCAGACAAAAGATACAGTCATTAGTACAATGGTTTGTCAGATTTATATAAATTTTTTCGTCTAAAGTGTAAACTAAAACGTTAGCCATGGCTTGCCTTTCTGCTAAAATTATCGCATGCTCAATATTAATTTACAAGCAAAATTTAATATTGAGAAGATCCGATTTTTTATGCGCTAATCTGATTTATGTTTTGTTTTTTTCTTTTCATTTGAATAGTCGGCTGTTCCGGGGAATTTGTCCTGACCTGTTGTCATTTTGGTAATCCAATATTGCATTTTTGGAATTAAGGTCGATAGGAATATGGCTGAGGTCGCAAAGCCAAGGCCCCAGTTAAATGAGTTTTTAATAAAGTTTTCACGGCAGGCATTTTTGAGAATGTCTGATGTTACATCAACTCCTTTTTTTGAAGCATTGTTTATAATTTTTGTTACATATTCGTAGACATCTTCTTTTAGATTGCTTAACTCTTTGTAATCAACGAATTTGTATTTATTTTTGTAATCTCCTTGAGTTGCAACTCCAAAAATGTTTTCCAGGAAGTCTGGCTGGTTGATGATACCTTCTCTGAAAATATCTTTTATTTGATTTTTAGTAAGTAGTGCTGTCCCTTCTACTTCCGGTTGAAGTTTGGACATTTGGTCTGCTAAATTTGAATATTTAACTTTATCAGTAGAACTCAGACGCGGATGATTTTGTAAATAATCTTTAAATGATGCCAAGGTAATTGTTTTATGGTGGTCAAATTTTTGCAGCAGTTCTTTGTCTATAAATCCAATATTTGAGTTGTCACCGATTGCTTGCGCCGCAAAGTCTTTTACATTCATTTTTCCATTGTTTTGGTCAAGAAGTGATTGCAGAGCATCAGTAACCTGTTTTGCTGCAACAGGGTCAAGTCGTGTTTTTCTACCGTCTTCTATTTGGTTTAGCCATCTGTTAATATTAGGCATGCTGAACATATAGAAGTAAATGGAAGACAAATCTCTAAAGAGAACTTCTGTTCTTTCATGCTCATTTCTTGAACTCACAGCTCGTCCGCCCGCGATTCCGACGTCTGTTGAAAGAAGCTGGTATGTCGGATCGTTTTCGAATTTGTTGGCAACTGATAGAAGTGTGTTGTAGTTTATAGCGCCGAAAGAAACCTGACGTTTTTCAGATTTTTGCATAAATCTGTCCATTGTAAGCGGGTTTCCAATCGGACTGATTTGCTCTTCCTGTTTGTTTTTGTCTTCAAAATGTTTTTTATGGTAGACTGCTGTTATATGTTGGTTAATTTTAGGAACAACAAGACCTACAAGAATGTTTGCAAGAAGAATGCTTGAGCCGATTTTCAGTGTTTTGAAAACTGCAATTTGTTCTTTTGTAAGGTTTTGGATAAGTTTTCCTGTTTTACCTTCAGCTTTAGCCTTAAGTTTGTTAAGTTTATCGTCGTGGAGGAAGTTTTTTAACGGATCACGAACACCGTCTTTGTCTGCATCAAAATCGGCCGTAGGCAGGTTAAGAATTTTCTTTCCGATGCGGTCATTTATGTGGTTAAACATTTTGACGCCTGCAAACCAGAAAGCTGCACCGACGCTTTCTTCCGTAAATCTCTCTCTTGCTTCTTCAAAACCGCCTCTTTTGTAAGCCTGAAGTGTGCGTCCGCCTGTTACAAAACATTCCAGCATGATTAAAGGAACAAGACTTCTTTGGCCAATGCCGCGGACAAATCTGCGGGCATAACTAAAATCTGAAATTTTTTGAGGGGTTATTTTCATAGTTTATTCCGTTCGAACATTAATTTTAATATAACTGAATATGTTTTTTTGCTAAATTAGTCTCTTTTTTTAATACTTTGTTACATTGATTTTTGAGAATAAATTCGAAAATTTAAAAGAACTATTCTGAATATCTGTTCAATTTTCTAATTTTGAGCTTTTGAAGATTTGTTAATTTTTCTAGTATAACTGACAATAATTTTTTTGTTCATGTTTTTGCTAAAATGAGTGTGAAGGTAATTAATATGTCAATCAACAGAATTACAAATGCAGGAATAAGTTTTGGACACAGCCATTATTCCTCAGATAAAAATAATGAAGTTCAGCCTTCGGTGAAAAGAGGTGTTCTTCTTACAACAATTACAGGGGTTGGTGCTGCATCTGCAATGATTGCAAAAAAACAAGGTTTTTCGCTTAACCCTAAGGTTATATTTTCTCAAAGTCCAAAAAATTGGGCTATGTTTAAAATCTTCAACAAAAATGATAAAAATGCCAGGTTAATGGAAATTGAAGAAAAAGAAATCCTTTTGTTAGCCGGGGCATCGGCTGCAGGCGGGCTTGCAGGCGGGGCAATTTTTGATGATAAAAAGCATTTCAAAGGCAAATTGAGAGAAACCGTAAACCAACTTCTAGGAAATGTTCTTGTTCCTGTTTTGAGTGTGAGTGCGGCAGCTCATCTTTATGATAAAAATAAACCTAGAATTTTGAGCTTTGTTCCGCAAGCCCCGGGATTCGGGAAGAAAATAGGATATTTTAATAAGTTTCTAAGAACGCTTCCGTCAGCAGCTATGACACTTGCAGCCCTTGGGGTTGGAATTGTCGGAGGAAATAAGCTGTCTAATTTTATAAATGATAAGGTTTATCATAAGCATGTTGAACGTAAAATTAAAACAACGGATTTTGCACCGCATGTGGATGATTTGAGTATGGCGGTTACCTTGATGGCGGATAAATCACCTCTTTCTACTGGAATTACCCGAACGGTACCAGCTTTCTTATGTGTTCCGGGGTATCAAATAGGAACGCATAGAGATTAGCCTGGGCAAAAGTATTTCTTAAATCATAAACAAGGCGCCAGCTTTGCTGGCGCCTTGTTTATAAGCCTTTTGATTAATCTTCTTTTTCCTTCAAAACATTTGCATAATGTTCAAGTTTATCTAGAAGAGGCTGGAATTCGTTATAAAGGCTTTCTCGTTTCTGATTAACCAAATTTTCTTTGTTAGGGTCTTCTTTCGGAATAGAGTTAGCGTATCCAACAACGTTCATATCAATTCTTGCTTGAACGGCAATTTTTAAAACCTCCGGAATATTTAAGGCTGTCGGGTTGTCGCTCGACAAGTTTTTGTAATATTTATCAACAAAGTCCGGTGATATTCTTTCTCTCCAGTTGACGTTGTTGCTTGAACCGCCGACGTTGTATACTATATTTTTATCTGTTATTCCTAGAATATCGGCAAAGGACACCTGGATTTTTTGTTTTGTAAAGAGTTCTGCAAATTTTGCATTTACAAGTTCTCTGTCTGCTTTTTCAAGCTCTTTGCCTGTTTTTTCAATACCATCGACTTCTCCTGCAATTGCACGACAGAATTTAATATTTTCTTCTAATCTTGCAGGATCCTGATTTAAATATCCCGCCAAGTACATTGCATCCCATGCAGGATTTGTTCTTCTCCAGCCGCCGTCTGTTTTCAGCATATTCATCGCAGGCCTTGAATCGTGAGACCCTACTAAATACCAGTGATGGTTTCCTGCAAATTCATCTTTTGTATATTCCAACTGTATAAGGCGTGGAAGCTGTTCTTCATTGTAATAAATTTGTTTGAATAAATCCGGTTCACAGCAAATATTTTCCCAAACAGGATCGTTTTTGTCCAAATCGTGTTCTGCTAAAACCGGAAGGACAAGTCTTCTTAAGATACGTGGATAATCATAGTAATGGTCAAGTTTATTACCATTTTCATCCCTTATGTTTGACATAAAATCACCATGAACTTCACTTTTGATTTGGTTTCCATCTTTGTCTTTTTTAACACTTGCTTCTTCATATACAAACGGATCAATCAGTCCTAAAGCATGGTCTATTCGCATATTTTCACAATTTTCAAGTGCATGCTCTAATTTTTCTTTCAAAAATTCTCCGCCTATATTGAGCCCGTTTTCCCCTTTAAATAATTTTCGCGGATTAAGTACGGGAATTTGCCAGGTTTGGTGCGGTGTGTTTGGATCTCTTTCAAATGCGCCGATTGCATAACCTTCAAGAAATGCTTCTTTATATCTCCATACATCCATTTGGGAACAGCCGATTAAGAAGTCTGAGAAATATTTAAATCCAAGATTTTCACGGAATTTTTTATTTTCATGTATTTGTTTTGAAACAAGAAATTGTTCAAATTGATATTGTTCAATAGGGTTTTTGTATTTTTTTAGAAGGGTTTCGTAGCGTTTTTGGGCATTTTTGTCACCTTTTCTTATGTCTTCCATAAGAGTTTGATCAGAAACATTTTTCCATTTTGTAAAATCTTCGTTCCTGTTCAAGGTTGAAAGAAGTCTGTACATACCTTCTTCTTCAGTTTGGCGGCCTTTTGCGTCTTTAAAATTCTCAAATTCCGAGTTAAGTTTAATTGCTTGCGGCTGGCCTTTTGAGAGATTTATTTTAAAGTTTTTATAGCTTTCGGAAAGTCCCAGGTAATATGCAAGCTTTGCTTCTATTTGGTCAGAAAAGGTATAATTTTTATCTGTTGGTTTTATTGCTTCTGTGATTTTTTTGTAAGTTGCTTCAGACAAAATCTTTCCGTAGGCCGGTGAGGTTAGCGGTGCAAGATCTATGAAAAGCGGATTTTCATTAAGCGCTGATGCATTATACGGTGAAATTTCATTATCATATAAAACTCCGTTGGGGCCAAGCTGGTTTCCGTTGAACCCGTTTAATTTTAGGAATTTTATATAAGCTTTTGCTCCTTCTCCGTATGGTGAACCGATAAATGAATCCCGGCCGACGGCAGGAAATACAGAACCATGAGTTATGGCAATTCTTTGTTCTGAGCCGGCTGCTTTAAAGCCTGCTTCCATAGTTTTTTGATAATCGGCTTCTTCATCTTTTCTAAGGCGTCTTTCAAAAGACAGCCTGTTGTTAAACATGTTATTTTGAATTCTTGTTACTTGCATACCCTTATAAACTCCCTGAATAAATTTTTTTGCTATTAATTTTAAAAAAATGTTAAATACTTGAAATTATTTCAATTCCATAATTGCATCCGATTTCTTCTCTTGTTAATACGACAATGTCGTTCAGGTAGTTGGAAAGCAATGTGAAAAATAAATGTCTCAATTCCATTGGAACAAGAATTTTTGGTAATTCAAGGCCTAATTGTTCAGATTTTTTTGCAATTTTTCGCGCAAGTTTTTCTGCAAATTCTCCGTCAATTTTTATAATAAAATCTTCATCTTCTTCAAAACTCGGCATAAAAGAATCCAAAGTTTTGTCGGAAATTTCAATTAAGCTAATAACCCCATCTTCGTTGGCATATTGCGCACAAATCCTTCTGGCAAGCGCAAGGCGTACTTTTTTTAGTAAATCTGATTTTGCACTTTCTTCTGCAAAATCATTCATTTTTTCAAAGATGTAAGTTATATCTTTGATTGAAACTCGCTCTCTTACCAGGCTCGTCAGAATAAATTTCAAATCTGAAAGCGAAATAAAATCAGGGATTATATTTTCAACAAGAAAATCATTGCGTTTGCTTACAACATCAATGTATTTTTCCACATCATTATAGTCAAAAAGTTCGTCAACATATTTTATAGCTGTATATTCAAGGGCTCGTGCAATAAATTGAGCGCCGCTCATGCCCTTTTCCCAAAAATCTTTTGTTTTACTTTTTTCAATCCAAACGACTTTTCTGCCTGTAATAAAATCTGTATCATTGATTGAGTTTTTTATTTTTGTCTCAATATTTAGCTCATCTTCAAAGTACATTGTGTAATTCGGATAAACACAGGCTCTAAAAACATCAAGTCCGCGAATTCTGATTGAGAATTCATAAGGGTTAAGATTTTCATCATCCTGAAAAACAATTTTCGGGATAATATATCCGAGCTCTTCTGTAAGTTTTAATCTTGTTTTGACTGTTTCTGCAAGAAGTGTTTCGTTTGACTCTTCACAGTCGCTTTCAACATATTCAACGAGTTCATCACTCAGGCGGATTGAGAGTTTTTCTTCATAAAGTTTTTCAAACATTACATCAGGTGAAGTTGCTTTAGCAAGTTTAATTTTCAACTCGTCAAGTTCTTTTAAGTTTGCAGAAATCTTGTCGTTAAGCTTTTTTCTGCTGACAGAGGCCGGAGCTTCTTTTTCAAGTTCTTTTTTTATTTTTGTGATTTTATTTTGCTGGTTTCTAATTTTTGCCTGAATATCAAGACAGTTTTCGTAGGGCGAAAGCTTTGGGGAAAGCATTTTTTCCATCTGGCTTTTAAAGGTTGAGATATTTATTACATCAGACCCGGAACTTTCTTCATCAGCCTGATTTTCGGACATAAAAATGCAGTTGAATTTTATCCCTTCATCAGTTTCAACTTCGTTCATGCTGTAAAGCTCCCAGCCATTCATTGACATTTCGTTTAAAAGGTTTTGGAGCTCCTGCATGTTGTCGCCTGAACAGGTTTTAATTATATACTGCATTTTTTTGTTAAACATTCTCTACTCCTGATTTCTGTCGTTTCTAATTATAATTCTTAAGGCTTCAACTGCGGCTTTGATTGCCATATCAGTATCATGAATTACCGGATTTTCAAGATTGAGCTTTTCTCTTTCCTGGTTTGCAACCGTCAGAAAGATTGAACCTGCTTTTACCTTTAATGCACTTGCGGCTATAAATATAGCTGCAGATTCCATTTCAGAGGCCAGGCAGCCGAGTTTTTTCCAAGCCTCCCACTTGTTTAAAAGCTCATAGCTTACGGGGGATTTTTCGGGTGAATGCTGGCCGTAAAAAGAATCTTTGCACTGTACGACTCCAGCGTGATAAGTTTGGTTTAAATTTTTGCAGGCTTGTACAAGTGCGTTTGTAATATCAAGATTTGCGACTGCCGGGAATTCAATCGGCGCGTATTCTTTTGAAGTTCCTTCCATACGGATTGCGCCGGTTGCAATAACAAGGTCTCCGCCTTTCACATTAACATCCATACCGCCGCAGGTGCCGACGCGTATGAAGGTTTCGGCTCCGGTATTCACAAGCTCTTCCAGGGCAATTGCAGCAGAAGCGCCGCCTATGCCGGTAGAAGTTACTGAAACTTTTTCTCC
>QAMI01000062.1 GCA_003150395.1 Candidatus Gastranaerophilales bacterium
TTTTTTTTATGCTCAATTGCGGGCGGTCATAGCGCCTTTTTTATTATAAACTATTTTTTATATGCGCGCAAGGGGGGGGACAAAAAAGACGGCGTTACGCCGTCTTATAACTATCCTCTTCTTCTCTTTAAATTACGAATAGACCTTATTGTTGGAGAGGAGCTCTCCACAAAGAGTCATTAAATTTATTTTGGTTAGCGTTGATATCAACAGACAAAGTGACATTGCTAGGAGTGAATACAAATACCAAATCACCAACTTTTTGCGGTTTTCCATTAAGTGCGTGAGCTGCACCGCAAACAAAATCAATTGTTCTTTGAGATTGTTCTTTATCAAGAAGGTGAAGATTAAGAACGATTGTTTGTCTATCTTTTAGGTGTTGAACGATTTGAGCTGCGTCATCAAATGAACGGGGTTCCATAATTCTAACTTCATAACCGCTTCTAAAGTTTGGATGACTAACAACTTTAACCTCCTGTGTTTTTTCGACTTTTGGCTGGTAAGAATATGCCGGGTCAATAGCTAGGTTATCTTGAACATCGTAACCGCCTTCCATATCATCTTCTGCCATATCATCAAAAATAGTTTCTCTGGGTTCAAATCCTTTTACCAAGAAATCAACTACTGATTTAATTTTGTCTGTAACAATCGCCACCGTTTTTCCTCCGTTTATTTTATACTTTAACTAAATAATTTTCTACCTATCCTAAGCATTGTAGCTCCGCAGCGGGCTGCAATGGTGTAATCCTGACTCATACCCATAGATAGTTCATTCATTTTGCAGTTGTATTTTTCTTCAAGCTGTTTTTTCGTTTGGGCAACATCCGTAAAAAGTGAGGTGAGCGTTTCTTCGTCTGCCCCGAGAGGCGCCATACTCATCAAACCTGCAACTTCAATACCTTCAAGCTTAATAATTTCCGGAAAGACTTCAAAAAGTTCTTCTTTTGAAAACCCGAATTTTTGAACTTCGTTAGCATTGTTCAATTGCAGAAGAATTTTTTGGACTTTTTGAAACGCCTTGGCTGCTTCTGCAATTGCGTTTGCAAGTTTTAAAGTGTCAACTGACTGGATAAAATCGAAATGTTCAACAGCTTTTTTAACTTTGTTTGATTGAAGGTGCCCGATAAAGTGAAATGTTGAATTTTCCATTACCTCTTGCGGAAGCCTTGCAAATTTTTCGATTGCATCCATCACTCTTGATTCGCCGAAATTGCGAAGACCTGCCTGGTAAGCTGCAATAATCGCCTCTTCGTCAAAATACTTTGTAACTGCAATAATATTTGGTCTATAAGGTACAATTTCTTCTTGTATGCGTGAAAGATTCTCTTTTACCCTGAATTGCATAATCATCTTACCCTTACAAGAATAGCTGATTGCCAAATCCTACTAACTTTAACAATCAATTGAATATAAAATAATTGTACTCTATACCGTTATAGCGGACAACTATTTTATTTTTAACACTGCCTGAACTTGTTTCATTCCGCCGAAACCATGATGGCGACATGATTTCAGCGAATTTACATTTCTTCAAGTTTGATTAATATTTTGTAATAATGTGCAATTTTGAGCATGCTTTGAGCAGTTTAAGGCATGCCTCACTGTTACAAGCTTTAGGATAAACTATTTTTTTGTTTATTTTATCCATTAAACATATGAGATTTGAAATATTATTTTAAAATCATTTCAGAAAAATACATCCCGCCTTTTTCTTTCATTTTACAAATTTCATCATATAAAACGACATTTTTCTTTTCATTTTCTCGGTATAAATTTGTCCAAAAAACATCATATCCCCATTTATTTGGCCCCTTTTCACCATTAACGTCAATAACAACCCATGGTGAATAGCCAAGTCCAGTACTACCATCATTTGCAATTATAAAAGCGCCATCATTCAGAGTAAATACTTTAAATTTATCTAAGTTATCTGTCAATGAACAAGAATGATTATCTACAGAACCACCAGCATTTAACACATCATTTTTTGTTTTATATTTTAAAATACAATTATCTTCAGCGTAATTACAAACTTTTATCACACGTAATTCATCCAATAATTTAGGCCAGAAATCACCACATTCACTGTAATAATAACGCAAAACACCCATAACATAACATTCATATGGCATACCGTGCTCAGTTTGGACTAAATTTATTGCATTTTGCAAATTTGCATACGTCTTTTTAAACTGCTGAGCAAGAATAAAGCGTTCGGCTTTATTAATCACTGTCGGCAGTGTCATAGCAGCAACAATCCCAATTATTCCGAGAGTTATCAAAACCTCTGCAAGTGTGAAGGCAAAACTTTCACAACAAAGCATTGATTGATTAATCTTTACCTTACACGGGACCTCCACAAACCCTGCAGGAGCGTTATTTTCGGGTGCCCCCCCCCCCCGCATACTCAGTTGTAGTCAGTATTTTCATACTATAGCTCCTTTATTTTACCTTTTGAAAAATCATTACATATTCATGTTTAAAAATGAAAAAACCACCAGCAAGCGCACGATAACGCCATAGGTTTGCAGTTTTACCTTTTGCACGCTCATTACCTTGAATATCTTTTACAATAATACCTTTTAATCTGAAGCCTAGTTTCATCATTCTTGCCATGCATTCAAAACCAAGCGGCTGCACTTCAGAATTTTTATAGCTGTCACCGATAATCAACGCGGCAAAACGGTCTTTTTCAAGTTTATCATAACCGTTTTTGGCAACTTTTTCAAACAAATCGTAAAATTCTTCGGTCGAATCACAATTAGATAAATCTTCTTTTTTATCTGAAAATTTGATAATATCATCATATGGTGGATGAAGAATTAAAAACTGAGCTTTTTCTTCACCTAAAATTTCAAGCCCTGCCTGGATTTTATCTCTGACTTCAACAGACGCTGAATCTGCACAGATAATTCTTACATCTGTTACAAGCTGCTTCGGGGTAAATTTTTCTGAAACTTTTTCGGCAAGTTCGTCTTTCAGCTCAACTCCAATACAGCGTCTGCCCATATTCAGGGCTTCAATACCTGAAGTTCCCGAGCCGAAAAACAAATCTAACACAACATCGCCTTTTTTGGTAAATCTTTCGTAAAGCTGCTGGGCGATTTGCGGAATGTAATTTCCGTGATACTCATTAGAGTGTCCGCCTTCTCTTAAGCGGGTCGGAAATTCCCACAAAGTATCGGTTTTAACATGATCGTAAGCCTTCCAGTTATTCAGGTCAATATCACTGTATTTTGTAGTTTTAACAGGTTTAACAACCTGTAAATCCGTTTTCTTTAATGGTTTTAATTTTGTATTTGTTTTAACTCTTGCCAAGTCTCTTTCTCCCCTTATCAAATCTATAGAGGTATTTTATAGAAATGTTTCAAATTTGTAATCAATTGTTTAGATGAATTTGTTTTTGTTGTAAGTTGAGATTGTATGGAGGAAGAATGTTCTCTGAATATTTAACATTAAGTAATTTATACATGATTACGGGCTTTTTAATCTCGATGTATTCCTGCGTTTCCAATGACGTAATTCAGACACTCGGAACATACCTCACAACCAGCAAAAAAATGCCGACTTGGTTAATCTGGGCATTTACAAGTGCGGTTTTAATCATTACAATTACAACAGGCTGGATTGTGAATAATGGAGATATGGCATTTGGCAGGCTGGAAAGAATTCCTTTCCCTGAAACATTTACGCTTGTTCATGTTTTGCCGCCGATAATTCTGTTATTCCTAACACGTTATGGAATTCCGGTATCGACAACATTTTTGATTTTAAGTATATTTTCGGCAAGTGATATCAGCGTAATTGGAATGATTTTGTCGAAATCAATTATCGGATATTTTTTGGCACTTGTTGTTTCAATTATAATTTATACAATTATAGCCAGACCGCTTGAAAGAGTTTTTTATTACACTGCGGATAAAAAAATCTCAAAATGGTGGATTGCTGCAAAATGGGCTTCAACAGCATTTTTATGGTCGCAATGGCTTATGCAGGATGCAGCGAATTTATTCGTTTATCTTCCAAGAAAAACATCTTTTTCTACTTTGCTTTTTGTTTTAATCGCATTTTCAGCATTTTTGTGGATGGTTGCAGACAAACGCGGCGGAGAAGTTCAAAAGATTGTAAAAATGAAAACAAATGTTCAAGATCCCCGTTCTGCAACAATTATCGATTTAATTTATGCGTTTTTACTTTTGTATTTTATACAACTTAACAACATTCCGATGTCAACCACATGGGTATTTATAGGGCTTCTGGCAGGACGCGAAATTGCGCTTTACAACAGGTTGAGATTTGAAAGTCCTAAAAAAATGTATAAACATATTCTTAAAGACCTCACGAAAGTTACTTTTGGGCTGGTTGTTTCAATTGTTGTTGTGGTCATATTAATAAAATTTGATTTAGTAAAAGAATTTTTCATGTCGCATTTTATGTAAGGAGTAGAAATTGGCAAGAATTCAACAGTTATCAAAACATTTAATAAACCAGATTGCGGCAGGTGAAGTTATTGAGCGCCCGGCGTCTGTAGTTAAAGAACTTGTTGAAAACTCTGTAGATGCAGGCGCAAAAAAAATCAGTATTGAAATCACAAACGATTGCCGAAACATTAGAATTGCCGACAACGGCTGCGGGATACATCCAGATGATATTCTGCTCGCTTTTACAAAACATGCAACAAGCAAAATCAAAACGGATGAAGACTTGTTTGATATTCATACACTCGGGTTTCGCGGAGAGGCACTTGCAAGTATAATTTCGATTTCAAAACTCACCTGCACAACACGAACGGCGGAATTTGAAACCGGGACAAAAGTAAAATGCGAAAATTCAGAAGTTAATAAAGTCGAAACCGGATGTGCAATCGGAACAATTATGGATATAAAAGATTTGTTCTACAATATTCCGGCAAGACTGAAATTTTTAAAAAGCGCTTCAACAGAATTTTCATATATTCAGGAGCTTCTGCAATCAATTGCATTGGCAAATCCTGACGTTGCATTTGAACTTAAACGCGACGGCAAAACTACACTTAAAACAACCGGGCTGGGAGATTTAAAACGCACTATTAAAGAGCTTTTTAATGCAGAAGTGACAGAAAATCTTAAAGAGGTTCTTAAAACAGACAAAATTGCAGGAATGCAGATTTCAGGGTATGTTAGCACACCTGATTTTACGCGTTCAAGCAAAAAAAATTACTACATGTTTATAAATAAGCGAGCCGTAAAATGTCCGGTTTTCCAAAAATCAATCGACAACGCTTACAAAAATTTAATTGCAAGCGGAAAATACCCGTTTGTTGTTCTCAATCTTGAAATTCCGCCGGCAGATGTTGATGTGAACGTTCACCCGACAAAAAAAGAAGTCCGCTATAAAAATACGAATATGGTTTTCAACTTTATTTACACTGCAATTCAGGGCGGACTGACGAATTATGTGGAAAAGCCTTCTGCTGAAATGTCAATAAATTCTGAGTCTTCTGAATTCAAAGAGCCTGTCGGGGTATTGAATTTTCCAAAATCAGAAACCGGAGAGATTTATTTCGATAAAACTGAAGATTCAATGTATGTTTCAGACAATATGATGGAGAAGATTTCCCAAAGCCTTCCTTTTAAACGTGAAGAAACTGTAGAACAGGCTAAGCTTATAACACATGTTGAGAAAGAGCCTGAGCCGGAAGAAAATATTATCGGGCAGTACAAAAATACTTATATTTTGATTGAACGTGACGAAGGTTTGGAAATCGTGGATCAGCATATAGCTGAAGAAAGATATATTTATGAAAAATTAAAGTCAGAAAAAAATATTGTGTCACAGCTTCTTTTCGTATCAGATGTTTTGACAGTTTCAAGCGCCGAGGCTGAACTTATCAAAGAAAATATTGAAAAATTCGAAAAGTTCGGCTACGGAATTGAATTTTTAAAAGAAAATGAACTTATATTCCGAAAAGTTCCGCAATTAATAGCAAAAGTCAATCCAAAAGAAATTTTATCAGATATTTTAGAAAATATCGAAGGTGACATTGACGGTTTAGAAGAAAAAATTCTCATTACAACCTCTTGTAAGGCGTCAGTGAAAGCTGGACAAAAGCTTTCAACCTGGCAGATGCAGGAGATTATCAAAAGATGGCGCACGACAAAAATGCCATACACATGCCCGCATGGAAGACCGATTTCGAAAATACTTCCGCATAAGCAGATTGCATCATTCTTTCAGCGGCAATCCTAAAATGACGCTTAGTCAACGATTATTTGTTCAGGCTCCTGTTTTGGCGCTTTTCTTTGCTGACGTTTTAAAATAGAGTCAATATTGTTGAAATCTTCGTTTTCAGCAAATACATTTTCGCTTTCTTTTTCTTTGTTAATCTGCGCCAAAACTATCGGATCATCTTCTGTTGGCGGCGGTTCCGGTGCATCGTCTTTTTTAACAGGAGATTCTGCTTTTGCCTTTACTTCGCCCTCTGAAACGGTGTTTGAAATATTTTCACTGCCTCTATCAACATCTTCAATCATGCCTTTCATTTGCGATGCAACTTTCTTAATTGATTTGTCTGAAGTGAAGGTTACATTTTGCAGGATGTTTCCACTCTTGACTGATGTTACAGCAAGGTTTTTCCCGATTGTGTTAGATTTTAACAAATCAACAACGCCGGTTGCACCGTCAAAAATTAAATTGCTGCCGGTTACGGTTCTTTCATTGTGCTGCGATTCATATTGAGTAATAAGATTTGCCGTAAAAGTAGTATCAGAAGCGTAATCCTGAGCGACTTTCGCTTCTTTTGAAACCCCTTGCATAAGTTTTGAAATTCTATCAAAATCTGTTGTAAAATTCTCAATTTGCACAGTTGAACTTTTAACTTCGTTATCCATCAAAAAACCAAGCTGACCATAGCGGGCTTTTTCATCCTGCGACATTTCTTCGCCGCTTTTGGCTTTGGCATCAAGAGTTTGCCATTCGTTCATCATTTCTTGAACTTTTTTTAAGGCGTTATTTTGAATTGATTGTGCATCGTCCGCTGAGATTTCAAGCTGTGAAGAATATTGTTCAAACTCTTTTTCAGCCTGTGTCAAAACTTCTTCCTGCGCGGCTACCTGTTTATTAAAAACTTTTGCAACATTTTTCTTACCCATATCGCCTGCGTCACCAATATCAGCAGCTAAACCGTCAGCGTCGTTAATATCGTTTATATCACCTGTATCAAGCTGATATTCCACAGTGTTTGAATCCGCCATTGAATGCGCCCAATCCGAAACTTCTTTTGGGATTTCGACTCCGTTATCCTCCATCTGTAAAATTTCTTCATAAGTATATTGTAGCCATTCGGGGGCATCCGGTCTGTTTTGTTTTCGTAAAGAATTGCTCATATCGCCTAAAAGCGTTCGCTGGTTATGATCCGACATAACCCCCAATGCATATTCCCTAAGATCATCATCTGACCAGCCTGCAAAATTTGGATTTGTTTTAAATTCATCAATCAAATCCTGCAAAGTCGTACCTTGTTGGTAAGTTCTTTGCGTAAACATATCCTGCATAACTTTCTTTTTTATTGATTGAATGCTTGTCATTGAAATGCGCCTTTCTTAAATAATTACTTTGATATAATTTACGACACAAACAACGGTGGACTTTAACGGAAATTTTTAATTGGATTTCAAAAAAGCCGAATTGATAAGGGTTTTACCGTTACAAATTCAGCTTTATAAAATGTTACAATTAATTTTTTGCTAAAAAAAGATTCTTCGCTGACGCTCAGAATGACATATCAGCGAAGAATCTATGAACTTATTGACTTTTGATAGATTAATTACAAATGTTTTTCAATATTTTGAATGATAGAAGATTTCGGCATCAAACCGACAAGTCTTTCAACCGCTTTTCCGTTCTTGAAAACAAGAAGGCTTGGAAGACCGCTGATTGAGTAATTTTTAGCAGTTTCAAGATTATCATCAGTATTCATTTTTACAAATTTAACCTTGTCGCCGAATTCTGTTGCAACTTCGTCCAAAATCGGACCAAGTTTTCTGCAAGGGCCGCACCATGGCGCCCAAAAGTCAACTACAACAGGTGTTTCTGAATTTAACACTTCCGCTTCGAATGCCGCATCATTAATATCAACTGCATTTGACATATATATCTCCTTTATTTTTTAACTTTTACATGCGCCATTCTAACACAGAAAAAGTTTTTGTGCTATTATCTTAATAGAATTCAATAGGATAAGATAATGGCAAGAAAAAAGATTATAGAAATAGTTTTGGACACTGAAACTACAGGGCTGGATTACACAAAAGAAAAGATGGTGGAATTTGCTGCTGTCAGGCTTGAAAACGGTAAAATCAAGGAAGAATTTCAAACTCTCATAAACCCCGAGCAGCACATTAGAAAATCTAGTATTGCAATACATGGAATTACATCAGAAATGGTTGCAGATGCCCCCACCGAAGCTGAAGCAATGCCAAAAATTCTGGAATTTATCGGTGATTATCCGATAGTTGCTCACAACGCTATTTTTGATTACACCTTTATAAATGAGGCAAGCATTAGAACAACAGGAAAAGAAATTAAAAATGCACGAGTCGACAGCCAGCAAATGTTTAAAGAAGTTTATCCTGATTTGGATTCGCACGGGCTTGACGCTCTGACAAAAAAATTCAATGTCGATTTGACAAACCATCACAGAGCAATGGCTGATACAATGGGGCTTGCGCTATGTTATCCAAAATTGAAAAAATTATATCTGCAAAAATATGATTGGGAAGTTAAGCAGCTTGATAATGTAGAATATCTTTTTGAAAGATTTTTGAGAATTCAAAATACGATTAACACGCTTCAGTCAGAATTGCAAGATTTAAAATCGGTATTCAAACTGTATTTTGAGCAGGGCGGCCAGCCGATACGCTCGCAAACCGGCGAAACCCTTGTTTACAATTCAAAACAGTCTTTCGGATATGATTTCCATCAGATAAAAGATGTATTGGAAGAAGTCGGAGCTTTTGATAAAGCCGTTAAGCTTAACACAGGTTTTGTAGACAGACTTGTCGGCGGCTACAGTCTTGATGAAGACAAGAGAGAGATTATCAAAGAAGCACGTCAGGAATTAACAGAAACCAGAAATATTCAGATTATAAAGGCAGGAAAGTAAATTATGTTAAAAAAACTAGCTGATTTTTTTAAAGAGCCTCCGGTAAAAGAGACAATCCAGGATGCTAATGAAGTTAAAAAGATGTATTCTCACTGGCGTTTGAGAATTTTTTATGCATGTTTTATAGGATATACGATATTTTATCTATGCAAAAAGAATATTGCAGTAGCACTGCCGGGTTTGAGCGCAGAATACGGTTATTCTAACACCGAACTCGGTCTTTTGGGAAGTTCACTCTATTTGACATACGGAATAGGAAAATTTGTAAACGGTGTAATTGCCGACAGAGCAGATGTAAGGAAATTTCTCCCGACAGCATTGATTATGACAGCAATTGCAAACCTTTGTTTTGGGTTGTCTGCTGTTTTCATAACCCCGGGTCAGGTATCTTTCTTTGGATTGCCGACAACAACAATTCTTTTATGGCTGTTCGTATTTTTCTGGGGCGCAAGCGGCTGGTTCCAGTCAGCAGGCTTTCCGGCAGTTGCAAAAAGTTTGACTTACTGGTATTCAAACTCCGAACGCGGAACAAAATGGTCATTATGGTCTTGTTCACATCAAGTTGGAACATTTTTAAGCGTAATCGTTTCAGGATTTTTGGTTGCACATTTCGGCTGGAAAATGGCGTTTTTCGTTCCGGGCACAATCGCCATTATTGTTGCAATATGGCTTTTTGACAGATTAAGAGACAGACCGCAATCATTAGGCCTTCCTGATATTGAAACTTACAATGATGAACCTTCCGCCCAAAAAACTAATTGCGAAGAAGACAACAGGACTTATGTTGAAATCTTCAAACAAAATATTTTATTCAACAAAACAATCTGGCTTTTGGCAATTGCCTATATTTTTGTTTACATAATCAGATTTGGCGCAGAAGACTGGATGATAAAATATCTAAGTGAATCAAAAGGAAATACTCTTGAACTTGCGGCAATGAAATTAAGTTCTTTACCGCTTGTCGGAATTGCAGGAACAATTTGTGCAGGATTAATTTCCGATAAAATTTTTAAAGGACAGCGTGCACCGGTAAATCTTATTTATCTTTTTGGTGTCGTAGCGTGTTTGGTACTTCTAAAATTTAATACAATTAGCAATATTGATTTCGTATTAATCGGACTTTTAGGCGCATTCACATACGGGCCGCAAATGATGATTGGCGGACTTTGCGCGGTTGAATCCAGTTCCAAAAAAGTTGCCTCAGCCGCAACCGGATTTACAGGAACTTTTGGATATGTCGGGGCGGTTTTATCATCAACCGGTACAGGCTTTATGGTTGATAAATTCGGGTGGAACGGCGCTATTGTATTCTGGGTAATCTCGGCAGTAATTTGTATTGGAATTTGTACAATCCTAATGCTGGATGAGAAAAAGAAAAAACAGAAAAATGCTTAATATAAAAATCCCGTTTAGCAAAACGGGATTTTTTATGCAAAATATTCAGGAATTATTCTGGAAGTTTTGACACTTCAACCCAATCAATGCTTCCGGATAATTCAAAAAGTTCATCGGGAGTTAATTCAATTGCTGAATTTGAACTTCCGCATGCCGGAAAAACAGTTGAGAAACGTTTCAAAGATTCATCACAAAAAACCTTCACACAATTATTTTCAATCCCGAAAGGACAAACTCCGCCGATTTTATGTCCGGTAAATTCAACAACTTCGTCAGGCGTAAGCATTTTGGCTTTCAGCCCAAAGGTTTGGCGGAATTTTTTGTTGTCAATTCTTGCATCACCTGCCGCGCAAACTAAAATACACCCGCTATCAGTTTTAAAAGAAAGTGTTTTACAAATTCTTGCACCGTCAGTGTTTAAAGCCTTGGCTGCAAGTTCAACAGTCGCGCTTGATACTGGAAATTCCAAAATATCACCTTCACGTCCGAAATTTTTAAAATATTCTTTTACTTTTTCAATACTCATTCAAAACTCCTTGCATTAATAATATACATCCGTTTCATAATCTTCATAATAACCATATTGTGGAAGGCTGAACCAAAATGTGCTGCCGGAATTCAATCTTGACTTAAAACCTATGTCTCCATGGTGCGCATTTGTAATAACTTTGCACAGTGCAAGCCCGACACCTGAACCTTGCTGGCGTTTCAGTTTATCCCGGTTTACCTGTGAGAAAAAGTTGAAGATTTTCTCGTAATCCTTTTTTCTTATCCCGTCGCCTGAGTCTTTAATTTCAAAAATATAATTTTTATTTTCATCAACATAAGCTACAACAACAATTTTTCCATCAGGTTTATTAAATTTCAAAGCGTTTGAAATCAGATTGTAAATAAGCTGTTTAAACCGCTTCAAATCCGCAGTTAATTCGACATCCATCAATGTATAACTGAAATTAACATTCTTCTCTTTTATCACTTCATCAAAACTGTAAATAATATCCTTGATTACCTCCATCGGCCTGAAGGTTTCATATTTAAGCTCCATCGGTCTGAATTCAGAACGTGCCATATCAAGAATATCCTGAATTAAACTTAATAAAAATCTTGAACTTTTTGAAATATTATCAACATATTTATAATTATTGCTTCCAACAAGTTCGGATTTAAGCATGTCAGAAAATCCTATTATTGAATTCAACGGGGTTTTGTATTCGTGAGAAATACTTGCCAAAAACTGAATTTTCTCACGGTTTGTTCTATCAAGTTCATCCTGTAAGTACAGAACGTCAACTCTTGAATTTATGCTCTCAATTAAAATATCAAAAAGTGCCAGTTTATTTGTATTAAATTTCTTATGACGATTGACAACCGCCGCAAAACCTAAAATAATATTTTTGTAAAAAATCGGCTCAACCAGAAGGCGATGCGTTGACATTGAATTGAAATATGTAATGATATCGTCATTATCGTACTTGTTTGTCAGCAAATCAACCCCGACGCGTGCAACTTTTTCAATCCATTGAATTGTTTGTGAATTATTTTTTTGCGATTGAGAAAACGAAAACTGTTTCACATAAATTTTATTGGTGATATTACTCATCAAACAAAAGCAAGCTGCTCCGGCACCGGTTAATTCAAGAATTTCATCAGAAACAAACTTTGCAAGTTCTTTAATCGAAGAAATTGTATTAAGTTTCTTCAAAAATATGACAATATTTTTTTCATTGGAAATATTCATTGTATAATTATAATATGAACAAAAAATTGTTTGTATTGTCCGGCTCCTCAGGAGTCGGCAAAGGAACCGTTTTAAAAGGATTTTTAGACAAAAATCCGAATTTTATGCTTTCAATCTCATGCACGACCCGCAAACCCAGACAGGGCGAAGTTGACGGCATCAATTACTTTTTCATTTCAAAAGACGATTTCAAAAACTGCATAGAAAATGACAAATTCCTCGAATGGGCAGAATTCGCCGGAAATTTTTACGGCACAAAGAAAAAATACATTAACCAATGCCTTCAGGAGGGAAAAGACATAATTCTTGAAATTGACACCCAAGGGGCATTGCAGGTAAAAAAACAAATGCCAGAAGCAGTTTTAATTTTCATCTGCCCGCCATCATACGAAACCCTTGAAAGCCGTCTGAGAGGCCGTCATACAGAAGATGAAGCCACAATTCAAAAGCGGCTTGAGCAGGTTAAAGTTGAACTTGAACGCGCTGAAAAATTTGATTACAAAATCGTAAACGATAACCTTGAAGATGCAATTAATGAACTTTCAAGAGTTATCTCCGGAGAAATGAAAAATGCTTAGCGGAAAACATGTTTTAATCGGAATTACCGGCGGAATTGCCGCGTACAAGATTTGCGAGCTTATCAGAATGTACAAACGCGCTAATGCAGATGTAAAAGTTGTTTGCACCCCAAATGCGCTAAATTTTGTATCAGTCTTAACGCTTCAATGTCTCACCCAAAACAATGTTGCGGTTGAAGAATTCACCATCGGGGATTTTAAACCTGAACATATCTCTTACGCTGATGAAGCCGATATTTTCGTAATTGCGCCTGCAACAGCAAATACAATCGGAAAAATCGCCAACGGAATTTGCGACAATCTTTTGACCTCAATCCTTGCTGCATTTACAAAACCCGTTATTATTGCGCCTGCGATGAATTCAAACATGTGGAACAATCCTTTTATTCAGGAAAATTTGACAAAATTAACTTCTCGCGGCTTTATAAATGTTGCCCCGGAAACAGGATTTCTTGCATGCGGCGTGAACGGCGAAGGAAGGCTTGCCTCGCTCGATAAAATATTTGAAAAAACAGTTGAAATTTTGAACGGAAAAGAAAAACAGCTTAAAGGAAAAAAAGTTGTAGTCACAGCAGGTGGAACAATCGAAGAAATTGACCCGGTGCGTTTTATTTCAAATTATTCCTCTGGTAAAATGGGCTTTGCTCTTGCGGATGAGGCTTATGAACGCGGGGCAGATGTTGTGTTGATTACTACAAAAAATGTTGAAAAACCTTACAAAGTTATAAAAGTTAAGTCTGCAATGGATATGCAAAACGCAGTAAATTTGGAATTTGACGATTGCGACTGTGTTATAATGGCTGCGGCAGTTGCAGACTACCGCGCAAAAAAAATTGCACCAAACAAAATGAAGAAAACATCCAAAAATGAAATATCAATAGAATTGGTAAAAAATCCTGATATTTTAAAGGACTTATGCAGCCGAAAAACGCATCAAATCGTCGTAGGTTTCTGTGCTGAAAGTGAAGATTTGTACGAAAACGCCAAGAAAAAAATGGGCGCAAAAGGCTGTGATTTTCTTGTTGCAAATGATATTTCACGAAAAGACATCGGATTTTCAAGCGATTACAACGAAGTAGTCATTTTTGATAAAAATCTTGATATGAAAATTATAAACAAATGCAGCAAAAAAGAAGTTGCCCAAAAAACATTTGAGGCAATTTATGGATAAATATGAAATTATCCGAAAATTTGAAGATTTTGCACCGCTGGAACTTGCCGAAAGCTGGGATTGTTCCGGTTGGCTGGTCAAAACGCCACAACAGAATGTTAAACGGATTATGCTTTGTCTTACCGTCACCGCTGATATAATAAAACAGGCACGTGAAAAAAAATGTGATATGATAATTTCTCACCACCCTTTTTTTTCTGTGCCTTTAGCCTGGAAAGACCTTGATATTTATTGCGCACACACAAATTTGGATTTGGCAGAAGGCGGAACAACCGACACTCTGATAAAAGCGCTTGATTTAAAAAAAACAGAACAAAACGGTTTTATCAGATATGTTTGTTTGCCTGAAGGAATTTCGGTTGGCGATTTTACGCAAAAATTATCGAAAATTTCGCCGAATTTGAGATATGCAAACAACAAAAATGAAGCGGCAATAAAAAAAATAGGATTTTGTGCCGGCAGCGGAGCAGAATTTCTTCAGGAAGCTTTTGAAAACGGGGCAGATGCGTTTGTAACAGGCGATGTAAAATTTCATACCGCAGTTGAAAGTCCAATTGTGCTATTTGATATAGGGCATTTTGAAAGCGAAATTTTAATTCTTGATGTTTTTGAAAAACTTCTTGACAATCGCGTTGAAATATTAAGAGCCGAAGAACAAAGTCCGTTTATATATTAAACTTCTGAAATTATTTTGGCAGGTTTTTAAAATAATCTTTATCATTCAATGCATTGTAAGTACAACCTGCACCATTCATACTATTAGAAGAAGATGCCGAACAATACGCACCGTTCTGATTATAATATTTTGTCCCTTCAACACCCATAGGAAGCAATCTGCCCTCATTATCAATCTGAAACATAAACAAATCCTGTCCAAGCCTGTTTGGATTTTTGTTGTAGCCGTTTACATCAACCGAAATAAATAATGGCGACGAGGCACCAACCATATTTTCCAGCAAAATAAGAGTTCCATCATTAAGAACAAACTGACCGTCATCAAATTCCTGAAGACTCATAAGACGCTTGCCATTAAAGATTTTGTAAACCGTTGAATTGTTTTCATTATCAACTCCATAATTAGGAATACAGGCCGATGGATCAAAAGAGCCTGTCCCGCAATCTTTTACAGAGTGAAGATTTTTCATAAGTATTGGTTTAATTTTAATACTTTCACCGGCTTTAAGAGGTTCTCCATTTTCAGCCCTGTACATTTCTAGAGCTTGCGAAATTACACTGTAAGATTTTTTTAAGCCGGCTTCAAGCTGTTTGTTACGCGAATTAGTAATAACAGATGGCAAAGTCATTGCAGCGACTATTCCAATTATACTCAGAGTTATTAAAACCTCAGCAAGAGTAAAGCCTACATATTTCATACATGCCTCCTTTAATTAATTATAATAATATACTAAATAATTATTATTGTAAACATTTTGACCACAAAAATCTCTTTTCTGTATATATAGAATCTTATAAAATAAATAAATATGGAAAAAAATTTTGGGTATATATTAGGTTCAAATATCCGTGCAGAAAGGCTCCGACGGCATTACACACAAGACAAACTTGCAGAAATGCTTGATATGAGTATTAATTATGTAGGCAAGCTTGAACGTGGCGTAATCATACCAAGCGCACAGGTGATTTTTAGACTCTCTAAAATTTTACGAGTAGATATAAACGATTTTTTCAAGGAAATTGAATAAGAAATATTGACAAAAGATATTTACCATATAGAATAATAAACGTAGCTTGTAATGGGGCGTCGCCAAGTGGTAAGGCACCTGGTTTTGGTCCAGGCATTCGGAGGTTCGAATCCTTCCGCCCCAGATTTAAAAACTCTCATTAATGAGAGTTTTTTTGTATTTGTATATTGATTTAATCTTTTAGATTGTGGAGCGCCAAATAATTTTACAAAATATTTTTTAAACTCAGTATTTGTAAAGATATATTACATTTAATTTTATATATTAATCGAGTTCATTCACTTGTTTATAGGCTTTTGCAATATTTTTACCTTTCTAAATTGTCAAAAGTAAAATATTTGGCACTAAATCAAATTTTGTTGTATTATTAATAGATAATTACTGCAAAAATATTGGGGAGAAATATTTAGTTATATTATTTAGTAAATTGAGTTTACTGCTATAACTCAGGTTACTTAAAATATGTTTTATTTATAAGTCAAACGTGGATATTATATACGATTATTTGTATATTTCGTTAAAGATATAAGTTGAAAGGGGTGAGGAATGTCTCAGAATGCTGCAGATAAAAATCCGATTAAAGTTTTGGTTATTGAGAGTGAAAAAGTTACAAGAATCGGCATCAAATATGCGTTACGTGAAAATCCAAATATTAAAATCTCGGGTTCAACAAAAAGCGCTGATGAAGCATTTTATCTGATTGATTATCTCCAGCCCGATGTAGTGCTTATTGACATAGTTTACATGGGGTTGAGCGGAATTGAAACAACGTTAAAAATAAAAGAAAATCGCCCTGATGCAAAAATAATTATTTTATCACCTCACAAAAGTGTTGATGAAATTATCGCCTCCTTAGGAGCCGGAGCAAATGCTTTTTGTATGGAAGACATGTCTTTTGAAGCTTTGTTAATGGTAATTCAAACAGTTGCAAAAGGAGCTTGTTGGATAGACCCTTCAGCAGCCGCTGCCGCAAGAAAATGTTTTCAAAAACCTCAAAACGTAACAAATCTACAGCAATACAAAGAGGAAAAAGAACGTAAACAATTAACTCCGAGAGAATTAGAAGTTTTAAAATGTATTGTAGATGGTTTAAGTAACCAGGAAATTGCAGAAAAGTTGGTTGTAAGCATCCACACTTCAAAAGCTCATGTATGCAATATTTTTAGAAAACTAGGTGTTGAAGATAGAGTTCTGGCGGCTGTAATTGCAATAAGAGAGCATCTCATTTAAATAAAATATTCATCTGAAAAATCGCCGATTACTTTGCGGTCAAATCAAAACTTATTTTAATCAAATTCACCAGCAGGTCCTTAGGGGCTTTATTGACATCTATTTTTATCCAATGTTTTTTATTCATATGCCATGCTGGTGTGATAAAACTGTACATTTCTCTAAGAACTGAAGCGTCTACGGGACGGCATTTTAGATTTACAAAAAGAGTTTTTTCAAGGAAAAATATCAATGCAAACCATTTTCCGTTATTTTTGTGTCTGATTACAGCATAATCGTCATAAGCTTTATCTTTAAATGGATAAGTTTCAATCGCATCTTCTGAAATCAAACAAGTTTCAATAAGCTTTCTCTTATTCATAAACTTTTACCTATTTATACAAAAAATTATAATACGAAAAACGGGAGCAAAAACTCCCGTTTGTACATATAGATAAATATAGAAACTTGGCTAATTTATTTTTTGAAATTAATGTGCTAGAGTTTGTTTATGAAAAAGAAAATTTGGACTATATTTCTACTTATTGCAAACTGCATTACAATCTTTTTTTTATTTACTATAGGATTGCTTTTCTGGATAATAGTTCTTAATTTCGTATATGAGCCGGGATTTACGAGGTTGGAACTTATAAAATATGTGCTTCTTGTCTTAATTAGTGCTGCAATTTATATCGCAATCGCAACTGCCGGCATTAACTCTATTATTGCACACATAAATATTTTGACATCCCAGCCGCTAACCCGTTTCAACAAAATTTCCATATGGATTACAAGAATAATTATGGTCTTATTGTGGGGCGGGATATTAGCATATCACATTATTCTAGAGCCATTATTTTAATCAAATCCGGTTTGGGTATAAAAATAATGCATAACACATAAAAGTTTTCTACTTTATTATTTGCCTGAACATTGTATGCCCATTCGACTTTCCAGTCAGGATCGTTTTTGTTGAAGTCATAGGTGTCAGCAATTATTGCATTAAAATTACCCTGCGAATCAAAATGAGCATTCAAAATATCCGCATGTCCGAGCGATAGGTGCAAATTATTATCACCTGTGAAATTTATACTGCTGTTAATTTTTTGATATTGAGCAAGTTCACGGGCATTTTTTATAATAAAATTTTTAATTTCAGGACTTTGGGCAATATCTTTTGAGAGAGAACTGTCTGCTCTTAGCAGCAGCCCGCGCGCTTCTCTTACACCAATTTGGGATTGAAGTTTATTTCTCACATAGCTTTGTAAATAAGGCGGCAAGTCAGAAACTCTGTTCACCAGAAAACCATTTTCTTGAATATATCTGTTAGAAGTTTTAAACCCGTAAGCTCCAGCCATCCACAGTTCAAAAGCATCATTATATCCTTTAAATACTTTTTTAATAATCATACCTAAATCAATGCCTATTTTTTCAAGCTCCGGCAGACCATGCAAACCTGAACGGCGCAGAAGTTTCATATTTTGTTTGACATTTGTCGGATGCTTTTTTATTTCCTCGAAAGCCGGACTTTTCAATACTTCCAATGTTAATGTTCTTACAGGAGCAAAAGCCAGGGCGCTATATTGCAAAACGTTTTGCAATTTCTGATAGTTTTTTAATTCTGCCGCGGCAGTTTTGTAATCATTATTCTGAATTGCATATTCAACTCTGTTGATGGCGTTTCTGGTTTGTGAGTTCACTTCTTTCTGTTTTGCAAAAGTTTGGCTTAATTGCCTGAATTCTTCTTTATTCTTCACGTTTGAAATCTGTTTCAGGTTTTGTTCCTGCAAATCCTCAGAGGCCTGCTGAGCCTTTTTTAACTCCGTTACAACAATGTCCATCTGAGGTTTAAACTGTATTGCAGATAAGTTATTTTCAAACCCGGTTTGTCTTTCTATTTCTTCCGCTATTGAAACTCCCTGTTCAGCTATTTCAGAACTGTTCATAATAATTTGTCCGATTGTTCCCAGCATTTTTGAGGCAAAATTTTCGTCTTCCTCCTCGCTTTGAGGAAATACTGACATAGACACACCGCCCTGGAGAGCGCCAGCTTCGGGAGAGATTGAATAGTCCTCATAATCGTTTGTTTCTTCTGAATAGTCCGAGGAATTCGGAACACTTCTGTAATGGCTTTTAACTTTTGTGTTGTCTTTGCGAAAATAGGATTTAACATGGATTTTTTTGCCGTTGTTTGTTGTCATTTCTGCTCCTTTCTGTAAGCTTTGTACATTTTTAGCAAAAAAGAGTAAGGACAAATATTTTCCTTACTCTTTAAAATTTATTTGCATAGACTTCTATTTAATTTTACATTTAATTATAACATTTGTTTTGAAAATCCGTCAACATTCATTTATTATCTGAACCAACCTGTTTTTGAGAAGCGGCTGCTTCTGCCGGAACTGATTTTTGAACTTCGCTGGCTAAACATCCAACTGCATTAGTATATTCAGCAGTTTTAGAGGCGGAATTCTGCATTGATATCTCTTTTTTCAGCTCCTGCTGAAATTCCTCCCTGTATAAAAATCCAAGGTGCGAACCATTGTCCAGATAAGTCGATTTAGCACCTGTATAGGTTTTAAGTTTTTTCAACTGCTCCGGAGTAGTCAAATAATCGTTTATAGAATGATAAATTTTATAATTATCATTATTTTTCAAGTAATCAGAGATGGAATGAAGGCTTGCTACATATTTTAAGTCATCAACTGTTTCATGTTCGGTATCCAAAAGGTACTTTTGCGCGTAATCCTGATATGTCATATTATTAATCTGCCGGTAAAGTTCTTTTTTATCGGAAATATTTTCATTTTCGATTGTGTAAACCAGGTCTGACAATTTTTGATGCATTATAAAGCCTGTGATAAGTTTCGCTTCGTATTCTGAAAAGGGAAGCTCCTGAATTTGTTTTCTATCTTTTTCCTCCATCTGTGAAATCTGAAGAATTTTTGCCGCGGTAATTGCAACTCTGTCTTTTAAATTATTCGGATTTTTTTCCCATTCAGCTGTTGTTTTATCAACCTGTTTCATTGCGTAAATAAGTTCAACCGGCGGACATATAGAAATGTATTTTGTTATATTCAAAGTATTGTTTTTGTATTCTTTATCAGCAAGAAACAACGCTGTCAAAGCACCAAATGAAGTTCCCAGAACAACACGCTGAGTAAATTCATATTTATGTTTATTTTGAACACTGTCAATAACTTTATGAGTCAAGGTTTTCAAATAATCTGCGTCTTGAGAGGGTATTCCCGGCCGATAGTCTTCCGGCATACTTTTTGCGAATTCCCATTGAAAAGCACTTCCTAAAATTATAACAGAATAGCCTTCATCATAAAACATTTTAGCGAGAAGAACCGAATGGCTTGAGGTTATGCCTTCTCCAATTGAAGGAAAAATTATTGCAAGAGGAGAAGCCTTCATTCCTTTCTGAAGAATATATCTATATTTATAATTTTCACGTTCCGGATAAAGATTTACGGAAGATGTTTTAATCCTGTTACTAAAACATCTGTTCCATAAAGAAATTTCAGCCCAAATTGATTCATCAACATCCGGAAGGTCAAAAAGCGCTGTTCTCATGCTGTCGGTCACCGGATTCTGAGGTTTGTAATCAAACAGAAGCATATCAGCCATAAGTTTTGAATTTTTTGTATTATAAGCTTTTAGAATTGCATCATCAGCACTGTCGCCGGCGTTGATAATCTCTGTTACGGAAAGTTTTTCACCGGAATCAACTTCACCTTTGTCCGCAACATGTTTTTCGTCAATTTCAGCTTCAGTAAGTTTTTTTGTATCAAGTTCAGTTTCGGAGTTTTCTTTTACCAGCTCGGGTTCAATTTCATACAAAAGATTGTCGCAGTCATGCTCTTTGTCATTTTCTATAATATCAATGGCCGTATCAAGAACTTCTTTTCTGTCGTAATTGTGGCATTTCATATAATTTTCGACACCATAGAGTTTTCGTGTTATGTCGTAAGGGTCTGCATAATTCGATTCAATCATTTTCATGATTGGCTGCATATAAGAAGTCTTGTTAACCAGAAGTCCTGCTTTTACAGCTGCAAGAACAGGGGTTGCAATATAGCAGGAAGGATTAAGTGCAGCATCACAAAGTTTGCCGGCAAGGTTACGCGGACTGGTGCCGTTTATAACAGGGCAAACTAGATATGGACCGGGTTTTACATGACATTTCGCAAAAGCTTGCTCCATGTTCTCGTTTGAAGGCTGGATTTTCAGAAAATGTTTTGCAGGGTCATACATTCCGCCAAGGCCAATTGTCGTGTTTGTAAAAAATCTAATTGTTTCGTTTTTAGAGGTTTCGAAATCCTTTTGGATAAGACTGCTTACAAGTCTTGCCGGATATTCAATGTTTGTCGCAATTCCTTTTATTCTGTCCATGCCGTATTTTGGCATTATCGACGCCCAGAGAATATGAATTGGTTTTATTGCATATTTGTTTAATTTCGAATTGAAATTAAACATCTTTCGGTTGTAGTTTTCAAATTTATCATTTCCTAAATACTCAAAAACATAATCAGGACATTTACAATCCGGTCGGGCAAGCTCCTCTGAAAAAGCGGAATTAAAAAAATTAAGTCCGCCCCAAAATACAAGCAGACAAACATAGAATGTTTTGGAATTGTTCTTCATAATCTCTCCTGATAAAACAAATTTACAAATTTTATTTTACTTAGCGGCAAGGAAAAATTTATTACGCAACAGGATAGTTATTGCGACAATAACTAATAAAGAAAAAGATTTATAGAATTTGATTTTCACAGCAGCAGCCTGCACTCACCTTAACGTAAAAAAAGCCCCCGTAATACGGAGGTTTTAAATATACCCTTACAAATGGTGGTAATTAATAGTAAATCAATTCATAACTATAATGTAAGGCAAGCCTAACATTTTGTCAAGAGCTTTTCACTATTTGTTACAAACAAAATTTATTTTTTTGCCCTTAAGGAATAAGAATCATCTACTTCGTAAAATTCAAAAACCAATGGGCTGCCGTCGTAATCTTTTGGCGGCGGATTATAACTTCTGACAGATGAAAGCATTTTTTTTGCTGCAGCCAAAAGAGGTTTATTAGCTGAATTTTGATATAATTTTTTCTTTTTTAAATTCCCGTGGCGGTCAAGAACAAACTCAATATCGCAAGTTCCATCTCCATCATACTTTGCAAGACTAAATTTTGCAAGAAGAGCATTTATAAGCCCCGGTTCATAAGATTGCCACCCGGCGTTAGCTTCCGCCGGAACATTGTAAGCAGGGGTATCATCCCAAATTTTGTCGATGCTGGGAATATCTTTTACAACAACTTTTTCTGTAGTATTTGGAACTTTTTCACGCTTTTTAGGTTCCGGTCCCAAAAACAGAACAAAACACAGTGAAAATATACAGCAAACAGAAAAAACAATTATTGAAATTAGATTTACAGGAAGAATTGGACGCGCCAATTCCGGAGTTGCCAGGCTATTCGCCGGACCACTTTCCTGTGAAGGCTGCTGGAGCTCTGGAACTTCCTCGAATTCATTGTTCCCGCAATCGCAGTAATCAACTTTGTCTTTATATAATCTTTTACATTCAGAACATTTAAACATCTGTATTTATTATACCATATTATTTTTTAATTTTCACGTTAATGATTTCAAGAAGGAAAGATTTATGCATTTCAGGTTTCATGCCTGTAACCACAAAAGTTGACGCAAGTATTGCAACGACAAATACTAAAGCTGCTGTAATCAAAAAAGTTTTTTTATTCATCATGATCTAATCCTTTCGTAGTCTGAATAGTCAGACGGTTTTGAGTATACGGTATCATAATCCAGTATAAAGCCGCCTTTAAATCTTACATTTTTTCTCTGGGTATTCGGTGGGAAATCAAGTATGCTGTCACCTTGCAAACGTTTTAAAATACTTATCATATCTGCTTTTGCATCTGCCGCATACTGTCTGTTTGTACATGTATATTTCAGATTAGAAATACGACCGTTTTCTGAAACATCAAAAGAAAATAATATCAAAGTTCCAACAGGTGCTTCTATTGCAGATTCGTCCATAATTCTGTTTTGAAGTTCGCTTCTCCAAACATTCCAAGCTATAATTTCTTCACGTGAGCCTTTAAATTTGCGATTTCCTACTTCGTCACTGTCTTTAAGCTTGACATTATCATTTTGATCGATTAAGCCAATGTCTAAATCAGAACGCGGGATATTTTCATCAAGGTTTAAGTTTTGTTCGGAATATTTTGCTTGTTGATCAGAAATATTGATTTCTCTATCCTGATAAAGCATTTTACTGTCAGAAAACTCCATTTCTAAATCTTTTTGAAGCTCTGTTGAAGAATTTTCTGAAGTATCAAGAACAGCCTCTTGAGTTCTTGTATCCTGCGTTAGGTCAAAAGACAAAGTTTTATCATCATCAGGTTTAATATGTATTGTTTTATCTTCTGCTTTTGCAACTGTTTTATTTGTTCGATAGAACTTGACTTTTAGCTCAAAATCAGAAACTTTTCGCGGTTTCGGGTTCATAAGCTGGTCTTTAATCTTAAAATTAGTATTTTCAAGCGTCACAGGCTTATGCATTGCCGGATGCAGGATTACAACCAGCACTGTAAAAAAGATATATAAAAATATAACAAATCCTTTTAACCGCTTCATTTCTAGTCTTTATCAAGTTTTGCAATAACTTCATCACAAGCATATATCTCAAACATTGTATTTGAAAGCATGAATGTTTCAGCAATAAGAATTGCAGTCGGAACAAGAGCTGCAAGCAAACTTTTAACCAGCCCCATTAAATCTCCGCCTATTTCTGATGCAAAATATGAAACGTTCATAGTAAATTCAATGAAGATAATAGCACATCCGATATATAACAAACGAAGCTTTTCTGTTTCTAATTTCCGGGTTCCTTCCAGACCGAAAATGCTAACACCGTGCTGTCTGTAATCACTGTAGCCGTCTTGTTTAATAACTTGAGACCCCTGGATTTTCTTAACAGCCGTAAATGCTCCGACAAATGCAAAAAATGCAAAGATAATCATAAAAGATGCCAAAACAAGAAATACAGGAGAAAATCTTAAACCTGAAATTCTTATCCAGCCGGCCGCTTCCGGAAAGCACATTGCCAAAGTGTTTGAAACACCATAAGCCAAAAACGGTGCTGTCAAAATACCAAGAACAACTTCACCGGCGGATTTGATTTGAAGCCCGAAAATTCTGTCTTTAATATTCTGGATTTTTGTCTTTGAAAAGCTGTTAATAAATCTTTCAATCCAAAGTCTGTAAGATTTCAAAACAGATTCAAAATCTTCGCGGTATTCGTACTTGTTAAGCGTCATTGCCCATTCTCCAGAGGTATGTTTGAAATAACCGCAGCCAAGCGCAAGTGCAGTCAAAATTCCTGAGAAGAACAATGAAACAAACACCGCAAACATAACAAAATCATTTAAATTCATATAATAAATAAGGTTAATGATATAAACACCAAGCATGAAAATCATACCTAGAACAACAATAAAACCTTGAGAGAATTTTCCTATTCCTGAAACTGTTTTATTTTCAGCACTTTGCAAAAATAAGTAAACACCTTGTTTCAACAAAACGGCAGCTGCAAAAACAATGATTGCAAATATTACCCAAACTTTTATGTTGGTCGGCAGGTGAAGATAATTTGAAGATTCTTTGATAGAAAGCCCCATCAAATAGTTAGCCAAACCAAATGAACAGAGAATTGAGCAGAAAGCCATTGCTACATGCAAAAAGATATTAGTTCTTGTATTAGATGCAATTTTGTTCTTCAAATCGTTAATCTGAAATGCAACCTGTTTAATTATTGCAACACGCATTGCTTCAATATCAGCTTTTTGCTTATCCAGTTTTACCCGGGTTACAGCATTAGGGTCGTTGCCGTAAAGTGCTTTCATATCATCTTCTGTTAAATCTTCTCTGGCAATTGTTGTAACTGTTTTCTTTACAGGAGCGTTTTCTAAAATTTTTATATTGATAAATTCATCGCTTCCGGCAAACATGATTTTGCAAATATTTCCAATCTCCACTTTCTTAATAGGCTTGCCCTTAAAGAGTACACGCTCATTATGAAAAGTGTTCATCAAAACGCATTTATTTTCATTCTGGTCGTATTGCAGCGTTATAAGAACATCAAAATCAAGTTCGAGCTTGAAATCACAATTAGGATTAGTTCCGATATTGATTACGTCTTTTTCATCAAATACTTTTTCCAGTTTTGAAGATGAAACAACAATTGTCATAAAATTCCCCTTATATTATTTAAAGTAATTATTATCTGCCAAGCGCGTGGATAAAAAGTCTTACAGCCTTGTCTATATTTTGTTCCGGAGAAACAATCAGTTTCTTCTCACCCAAAACTGGCGTAAGTTTTTCTTTTACCATATCAAGCTTTTCAGGATGAGCATACAAAAACATCATTGACAGCTCTGGCATATACTGTTTTGATTTTTCAACATTTTTAGGAAGTAAATCCCAATTAATTTGTTTTTCAATAGCGCCTTCGTTTTCCAAATCGCCCAAAACCACAATGCCCGGAATATAGCCTTCCTTCTGCATTGCAAGCGCATGATTAAAACCTTTTTTCAAAGCAAGCCCATATGCAGTTCCATAATCTTTGCTGTCATATTTAGTGAAGGCATCAAGAGCTTTTGAAATACCCGAATTGTTGAACGGAGTTCCTTCATAAATCAAATATGCATCTTCACTGACCCGCAAGATTTTGATTTGATCTTCAGGGTCAAGAAGGTTACAAATTTGTCTGAGGGTTCTTTTTTGCCCATCCAAAGCCTTTTGATTTGAAGCTGAGGAGTCTACCAAAAAAATTACTGCAGCCGGTTTAAAATCATCGACTTTAACTCTGGATAAAGCTGACCAGAGAAGCTTACCAACAATAGAAATTGCAACTATTAATATTCCTAAAATTATTAATCTTTTATTATTCATAATTCTCTCATTCTTATATACTTTTAATATAATAGTATCACACAGCAGCCTTTAAATCAATCTTTTAGAGGAAATTTACAAAATTCAATTAATAATATAATGTGTTTTTATTTGTGGTAAAATTAAAATACTTAAGGAGAAGCTTATGGAAAAATTTATAGAAATTGCGGCGGTTATTTTAGGGGCTTATTTAATCGGCTCAATCCCGACAGGGTATATCATTGTAAAACTTGCAACCGGACAGGATATCAGAACAATCGGTTCCGGGTCTACAGGTGCCACAAACGTCAAAAGAGTTATGGGTAAAAAATGGTTTTTTATAACTCTTCTTCTGGATGCGTTTAAGGGGGCATTGCCGGTTGTACTGACAACATTGTTTGCAAAAAGCTTTACTGAAATCGGACTTTTACCGGTACTTGCCGCAGTGGCAGTAATTTTAGGACACAGCAAGTCTGTTTTCCTTAAATTCACAGGCGGGAAATCAGTTGCATCAGGAGTCGGAACTATTTTAGCGCTTAACTGGATGGTCGGACTTTGCATTGCAGCAATCTGGGGGATTATAACTTATACCTCAAAATATGTATCTTTAGGTTCTATAATTGCATTGGCAATTTCACCGTTTCTGATGTGGGCTTTCAAAGCACCTTTAGCTTATATTGTTTATTGTGCAGTCGGCGCTTTGTACATTATATATCTGCACCGCTCAAACATACAAAGACTCCTCAAAGGTGAAGAAAATAAGGTAAGGTAATGGATTTAACAACAGGATTAATAATTTTTGGAATTGTTCTTGCGATATCATTGATTGTACGCATTTTCTTTGCAATAACCAAAATTCTTGTAACGATTTTGATAATCGCAGCAATTGTTATCGGAATTTTCATCTGGCAGAAAGATAATATTAAAAATCTTCAGAACAAATTCGTTAGCGCCGCAGAAATCGTGGAAATTATTTAATTAACCTTTAATCATCTTAAAAGCACTACTGTTTGTAAAATTCGTTGCGGATGTTTTTTCTGAAGAGGCAGTCAGAGATGAGGTTGAAGACTGTTCCGGTGAATTCTGTTTTTTCACGCTGTATGACTGAATTGAGCGTTTACCGGTCAATCGTTTCATAAATTCATAGTAATCTTTTTCAAAACCGGTTGCATTATTTTGTTTTTCTTCTAATGCAAGAAGTTCATCACGAGTATGCATTCCAATCGGAACTCCAATTGATTTTCTTGTTAAAAATTCACCGATTGTTGTGTTGGTCAAAGTAATCCAGCTCATTCCCATCAAAGAACCGTTGTATTGTTTTTGGAAGGTCTTGTTGAAAAGGTCAATCAAAAGTGTCTGATAGAACAATCTTGAACCTTCCTGAACAAATCTTTCTTTAAATTTAGTTTCAGCACCTTCTACATCATTACCGTTTGACTTAAGCATAACCATATTGTAGTTATCAGTCATCAAAAACCAGATTGTAGCGGCTGAAGCGGCTGTTTTTGCAAGGTTTGAAAGCTCAGCATTTGAAACGTTTGAACTTGAGTTTACGTTAAAAGCTTTGAGAGTATTGTCCATTACAAAGTCTTCAAATTTTTTACAAATTTTCTTTTTAGCATTCTCATCAGTTGCTTTTGAAAGAGCATCTCTGTATTTTTTAGCTTCTGCGGAAATTTTATCGAAACTTTTTGAAACAGCTTCCATATTAAGCGCGTCCATAGACTTTGCAGACTGAGGAGCTTTTTTGGCAAACATTTCAACTGCCAGATTTGCAATTTTATACGGGAACTTCACAACGCTCCACATGAAACTGAATGGTGTAATAAAGAAGTCTACAAGCGGTTTAACCTTTTTATCTCTTGCTCCGAAATTAACAAGTCCTTCAAGCGCGTCTTTGTAATCCTGGTATAATTTACCATTTTTATCGCCTGTTTTTTCTAATGCAGTTTTAATTTTTGAAGAAACAGTTTCATCAGACAAAAATTCTTTGCCGAGTTTGTTTGCAGAAATTTTTGAAATTAAATCAGCATTACTTTCGCCTAAAGCTTTAAATTCTGATTTTATATTATTAAGTTCGGCAATCAACTTTTTGTCAGATTTTGCATCAAATGGCGAAGTATAACGATATTTATTAGCAAGTTCCTTGTGTCCTGTTTTATCAAGAACGTCGAGCAATGATTTGTAGCTTTTTTGAAGAACTTCCTTATGAACATCTTTGTCAGAAGTATTCTTGATAAACTTTTCAATCACACCGATGTCCGAAGATTTGTCTAATTCTTTGACAACTTTTTCAACAACAAGTTCACGCGAACGGATTGCAACTGCTCTATATTGCTCACCACGGGTTTTATAACCTCGCTCGATTAGAGTTTCAGCTGCTTCATCAATCTGTTTTTGCGAAACTTTGTAGTCAGAAATCTCGGTCATCTCTTTGTATAACTTTTTGAAAGGCTTGAATACAGCTTCAAATGCAGCATCAACACGCGGGATTTTTCTTATGCCTTTTATCGCAAATCCAGCAGCAATAACTGCAACGCTGGCCTTCAAAACTGTGTCAAATGAGAGAAGTGGTTTTTGAGTTTTATCCTGAGATGATTTTTCATTATTCGCATTTGCTTTAAAACTTGTCGGTGTTTCGGGTTTAATCTTGGCCTCAGGAGCGTTATTTTTTTCGTTAATTTTTCTCGCTTCTTCCGGAGTTAATCTTGTAATGTGCTTTCCGTTTTTCAAACGCGAATACATTTCTGTTGCAAGAACTGTCAAAGCTGTGTTTAACATAATTCCAGCTTTAGAATTGTTGATTAATTTTGAAAGCGCACCCATCGTAATAAGTGTTAAATATCCGCTCGTAAGAATTCTTGAAACTTCCTGCTTAAACCTTGTACGTTTTTCCTCTGTTGCAGCTTTCGGATCATCATCCATCATACGAGAAAGGTTGTAAGCATCATTTGCCAAAAATATTGCCGGCGGCAGACCTGATACAAGTCTGTTTAAAGCTCTTTCATGCTTTGTATCATAATTTCCTACCTTTGGGTCAAACGGCTTCATTGAACGCTGAAAAATCAGCCATTCCATATTTTTTTCAACTTCTGCTTCAACTCTGGCCTTGTCGGCTGTGGTAAGCTTATCAACATCAGTACCGAGTTTTTTCGCTTCTGTTTTCAAAGCATCTTTCAAAGAATTCTCTTTGAAATCCAAAAGCCCTTGAAGAGCATTAACTTCATAATCTATTTTTGAACGATGTCTGATATTTTTAAACATCGGTTTTTCAAGTGTTTTTTCAGACCATTTCTGGAACGGCTTAATTTTGCCCAAAAGTTCTACCGCACCGTTAAGCATATCACCCGGAAATCTTAAAAACGGATCAGCTGCACCCTGGGCAACAAGCGTCGGTATTGTTTTTTTATAAGTTGTAAGCTCATCGCCTTCGATATTTATAACTTTACCGGTAAATTTTGAATCCGTAACAGCGTTATAAAGCTTTCTTACCATACCGTCAAGCGGTTTATCCATTTCGTTCAGAAATTTATTAATATCATACTTGCCGGCTTCTTTATAAAGACTAAAAAAAGAGCCTTTAAAAGCTATCTCATTTGAAGACAATTTTAAAGGACTCTTATTTAAACCTGATTCCGAGGACATGTATTCAGAAGACGGTGATAAAGGAACCGAACCTGGTATCTGTGCCCGTTTTGGGGATACCTCACCTATGTCTTTTCGCTTAGGTCGTATCGGTTGATTAAATTTTCCTACTAACATTTTTGTCCTTCCCTTTAGGTATTTTTATCCGAATTTAAAATTTTGACAAGAGCATGTATATACAATGTTTACGATAATTTACAAATCACTTCAAAAGCTGGCCGGAATCAGGCTTTGGCGAATTTACCATTGTCTTTTTAGCAGTTTTTGAGCAAAGCTTATTTATCAAGAAAATTATTCCGCCGAAAAGCGCACCGCCTGAAACGCCCCAAAGAGCAGCCGTTTTGCCCTGCATATTCTTAGCTGTTCTTTTGATAATATCGAACATTTCTTTCGAAACACTTGAAGAGTCATGTTTTAATTGATGTCTTATCTGGTCAAAAGAAGCGTCAATCATAGCCTTAGCCTCTTGACGAACGTTCGCGTTAATCCCGTTTGCAGAAAGCAACAATGCCGCACTTGATTTTAAAGACTCTTTAGCAGCACCAAACCTGTATCCGCTGCCAGCTTTCAAATACTCACTCATCACAGCTTTCAACTCGCCAAGATTGTCTGAATATTTAATCCCGTTATAAATATCAAGCATATAATCATTATCAATAATGTTTCTTTCAATGCCTGCTATTTCTGGATTTTTAAGCATTGCCACAACTTGCGCCATTAAAGACGATTTCATATCTTTAAAAGCAATATTTTGCGAAACTAAAGGCTTCAACTGGATCTCTACAAGTTCTTCATAAGACTTTGCTTTGTCAATTGTGTCAACAAACTTGTCAAATATTTTAATCTTCTGTGCCTGAACTTTATCAGTCTTTGCAATTATTTTATCTTCGACTTTTTTAACAAATTCATCAGACGGCATTCCGTTTTTCAGCCACGGTTTTGAATCGTATCCGGCGAGTGCAAAACCCGTCCCGCCAATTACTGCCGAACCTGCCGCCGAAAGAAAAGTTTCGTTATTGAAGATATTTTTGTTATTACTAACTGCCATAAAAACAATTCACTTTACACACTTATTTATAATAAAACATAAACAACTAAAAAATTGCCTTTTAATAAACTTTTTTATAAACCTATCTTTACAATATTGCAGACAATATACTATTATACATTTTTGGTGTATAATAAATTTGCTTAAAAATGTGTGTAAAATTTAGAGGGAGAATTTAATGAATAAAAGCCAATCTGCAGGATACATAATACTTGCAATAGTTGTAGTAATTTTCACGGCATCGGTATTTCTTGGCGGGCCGACAACGGAAACTACAGAACTTTCATACTCAAACTTTTTGGAGAAACTGAATAACAACGAATTCAGCAAAATCGAAAAAGCCGATGATTACTTGATAGCTGTTCCAAAAGACCAGCCTCAGGCTGAAAAACCTCAAAAACAGCCTGGACAAAACAACCCGTTCATGCCGATTGAAGTTCAAAAACAACCTACCAAACAGTTTAAAGTTTTGACGCCCTACGACCCTGACATTATGAAAAAGCTTGAAGCTTCTGACGCGGAAATTGCCGTCAAAAAGCCAAGCGAATCTTCACAGATTATGGGGCTTATAGGTTCATTATTCATCCCGCTTTTATTCATAATCCTTCTGATTGTAACCGCGAAAAGTATTCAAGCAGGCGGTTCTCAGGCAATGTCTTTCGGCAAAAGCAAAGCAAAACTAATGCTTGACAGCAAAGTAAAAACAACCTTCAAAGATGTTGCCGGTATTGATGAAGAGAAAAAAGAACTTGAAGAAATCGTTGACTTTTTGAAAAACGGCGACAAATACATAAAACTCGGTGCAAAAATTCCAAAAGGCGTACTTTTAATAGGCGCCCCCGGTACCGGTAAAACATTGATGGCAAAAGCAGTTGCAGGAGAAGCCGGCGTTCCGTTTTTCTCAATCAGCGGCTCTGACTTTGTTGAAATGTTTGTCGGCGTTGGTGCAAGCCGCGTAAGAGACCTCTTTGACCAGGCGAAAAAGCATCAGCCCTGCATAATTTTCATTGATGAAATTGATGCGGTCGGACGTCAGCGCGGAGCCGGAATGGGCGGCGGCCACGACGAGAGGGAACAAACCTTAAACCAGCTTCTTGTTGAAATGGACGGATTTGATGAAAACACAAACATCATTGTAATCGCGGCAACAAACCGCCCTGACATTTTGGACAATGCACTTCTTCGCCCCGGCCGTTTTGACAGACAAATCGTTATCAACAAACCGGATATTCTCGGCCGCGAACAGATTTTAACAGTTCACGCTAAAAACAAACCGCTTGACAAAGATGTTGAACTTAAAGTTCTTGCTAAAAGAACACCCGGATTTTCAGGCGCAGATTTGCAAAACCTTCTTAATGAAGCCGCACTTCTTGCAGCACGCCATGACCAAAAATTAATCACAATGGACAATCTTGAAGAAGCAATCGACAAGGTTATGGCAGGACCGGAAAAGAAAAGCCGCATGATTACTGACGAAGAAAAAGAAAACACAGCTTATCACGAAGTCGGACATGCTCTTTTGGCAAAACTGCTTAAAAACTGCGACCCGCTGCATAAAGTTTCAATTATTCCGCGCGGAATGGCACTCGGAATTACAATGGTTCTTCCGGAAAAAGACCATTTGACAATGAAAAAGTCACAAATTCTTGACACAAT
>QAMI01000023.1 GCA_003150395.1 Candidatus Gastranaerophilales bacterium
AATTTAAAAGAACTTATAAATATTCAGAATTCAGATGAAAGCATGCTTAAATCTGCCAAAAATATTAATCAATCTTTTACAATTGTTTATAAAGATGAAGATGGCGAACTTTCGCATATTAAAACCTACAATCCTGACGGCACAATTGATACTGACATGTCAACAAACAGGGTAAACTGCGAAAGATATTATAAAGCTCTTTGTGAAGATTTGAAACATTACAGTGAAGATCTTAACAGAATGAAATTTGTTCGTCTTGCAATGGAAGCCGTTAAGGATAAAAGCAAACTTGAAGAATTAAAATCCTTAATAAAGGGCATTGAGATTGCACAAGGTATGAATTAAATTAGTTTTAATGTTTTTTGCAAGATTTTAGATTTTATACTAATATTATTTTAAAAAGCAAACCAAAACAGAAATGGAAGTATTGAAATGAAATCTTGGAATGAATATTTTTTGGATCTGGCAAAAACCTGTGCAAGCCGTTCAAACTGTATCAGAGCACAAGTTGGAGCAGTTATTGTCGGTGAAGATAAGAAAATTAAAGCAACCGGCTACAATGGAACGCCTTCAAAGGTAGAATCCTGCTATGAACGCGGTGAATGCTACCGAATAAAACACAATATTCCGTCAGGAACGCGTTATGAAACCTGCCGTTCAATTCATGCTGAACAAAACGCAATAATCCAGGCCGGACAGGATAGATGTAAAGGTTCTACAATGTATATTTGGGGACATGATTTTATCTGTATTTTATGCAAGAGATTTATTGTTCAGGCTGGAATTAAAGACGTATATCTTCAAAAGAATGAAACTTCTCCAATAAATTATGTTACGGTTGACGATATTAGAAGAGAACTTGAAGAAACCAGATAATAGTTTTCCCTGCATGACTTTTTGATAAAAATCATTAAGTAATTCGTATGAAATCTTATATTTTAACTACATTAAACGTATGATTTATTGAAAATTTACTTAACAAATACTGTTTTAATACGTTAATATAAGAAAAGAAAGGCAGGGAAATAGATGCAATACAATGCAGGATGGATGCCAAAATACGACTTGGAGGCAAGAATTCAGCACACAAAATTAGACTCAGGGCTTTATGGAATTCAGCCAATGAGGCTTGAGGGTATTGAATCTCCGGCAACAGGAGATTTTAAAACGGTATTTTCAGGGCTTGTTGAAAATCTGAATGCGGAACTTAATGCTCCCGATAACCTTTTGAAAGATGTGATGAGCGGAAATAATAACATTGATATCCACGATGTTATGACGGCCATGGCAAAATCGGAAATCAGCGTTAACGTAGCAACACAAATTACCGGAAAAGTCATACAGGCGTATGACAAAGTTATGCAAATTCAGGTGTAAAATGTTTGTGTAACATTCTAAAAAGTTACACAAACTTATCAAAATCAGACTGGGGAAAGCTGCAGGTTAAAATTTATTGAATTTTGGCAAGTGCAGACAAAGAGGGTTAAAATGGACTTTCAAAAAATACTGGAAAACAAACCTTTATTATACGGGATTATAGGCGGAATTGTTATTCTGCTTGCTGTTTTTGTTACCATAGGTGCTGTTGTTGCAAAAAATAACAATGGTGGTAAAGGTGCAGCACGTCCGGTTAGTGAAAAAGTCATCAAAGAACCTCTTGAACTTTTTTCTACAGATAATATAGGAAAAGCAATCGAAGTCCAGTCCTTGCTAGCCCGTGAAGGTATTGTTGCAAGCCGCAAAGTTGATGGTACAAAATCAGTTGTATATTTGAAAGAATATACAATGCCTCAGCGTGACCAGGCACTTCTTGCAATTGTTAAAAGCGGTTTGGTAGACCAGAACGTTGGTTTGGAAATTTTTGACAAAGGTGATTTTACATCAACCAAAGAAGACAAAAAAATTCGTCTTGCACGTGCAATTAACGGTGAACTATCAAGATTAATCAGGAAAATTCCGCCAATTGAAAATGCATCTGTGTTTATTTCAATTCCGGAAGACACAATGTTCACATCAATGAAAAAGCCGGTAACTGCAACAGTTCAGGTTTCAATTCCGGTCGGCGATAAACTTGATCCTTTGAAAGTAAAAGCTATTACAAATCTTCTTTTGGGAAGCGTAAGCGGGCTTGAAACAGATAATATTTCAATAACCGATACAAATGGAAATGTCTATTCAAGCATGATGGATGTTGACGATGAAATGCTTACAAAATTACAAGAGAACGACAAGTACATGCAGCAAAAAGTCGGAAGACAGCTCGATAGACTCATTGGAGCCGGAAATTATACGGCAACAGTAAGCACCTTCCTTCGTCAAGCTCCAATGGAAAGAACAAGGATTGAATATGATCCGAACCAGAAAACAGCGGTTTCAGAACAATCTTTTACTGAAGGTCTGGGCGACCAAACACGTGATACTAATAAAAATCCTAATGCTGTAAGTGTTTATGTTCCAAACGGACTTGCAGCGGGCGGACAGGATTCCAGCCAGGATAGAAGTTATTCGCGTTCTGCTACAGAAACCCAATACGGTGTTACAAAAACTCAAACAAACGAATATATTAAACCAGGTATAGTAGAAGAAATCTCAATTGCTGTTACTATGGAAAAAAGTGCAATGCCTCCTGAAACAACAGTAGAAGAATTAAAAGAATTAATTGCGCGTTCTGCAAGTCCGAAAGCTTTGCCGGAAAATGTTACAATTGCATTCTCCGACGCTTCAGACTTAAATCTTGCCGGTGACAGACAGGCAAACCTTCCAAAACCTGATGAAAGCGGCAATCCCTGGTGGATTACAATTGCACTTTGTATAATAGGTCTTGTAACAGTCTCTAAGATTGTACAAAATAAAATTCGTAAGGCTCAGGAAGAACACGAAAAAGAAGTTGCAGCTTTAAAACAAAAAGAAATGGAACAGGACAGACTTTTGCAGGAGATGAACGCCCGTGCAGCTCAGTTAACAGAACGCCAGTCCGAACTGGCCCAAGGGCTTTTGGAAGCGCAGCAGCGTGAATATCTTGCACTTCATACAACAGATGAGCTTGTTAATACTCTTGCAAACATGTCAGCAAATATTTCCGAAGCAGATGAAGAAATCGCAGCTGATAAAATCAAGAGCTGGATTGAGGAAACTTAACAAATATAAAAACAAACTCGCCATCAGTAAATGAATAAAGGGAAAAGGAAAATATGGCAATTCAAGGTTTTGATTACGAAGCATTCGCGCAAAATTTAACTTCACAGGCAAGAGAAATTGTGCCTCAAGATTTTGATGCCAACCAAAAACAATATGTTGTAAATACTTTGATGAATTTTTCCCGGTTGGCCGGTGAAGCTTTATATAACGACACTGAAAATAATTTTAATGCCGACCAGGCTGTTATGATAACGCAAATTATTGCAGAATGGGCTTTCCACAAATCAGTTGATTTAATCCGCTCCGGAATTCCTCAGCAATTTTGGGATCCTATTATGCAGAAGATTGCATTTACAATCTTTGAAATCGCAAAACAAACCTTCAAGCAAAATCTTCCTCAAGACCAAATCCTACAGCTTATAGAACACCATGTGAAAAAGGCTTGGGAGGATTCAATTAATGAATTAAAGGATAAAAATTTAATTGACGAAGGCTTAAGAGAAAAAGCAGCAAGGCAATCAAATATTGATTCAATGATGCAGAATATGCAAGAAGAACAGCAGGCACAGCAAGCTCAGTCTGCAGCCTCATCAGCCTCTGCGCCGCCTGCCGCAGCTCAACAACAGCCGGCAGCATCTGTTCCCGTAAATTCCAATCAGCCGGCTCAGCCTATTGATTTGTCTAAACCTATTGAACCGTATAAACCTCCAAAACTTCTTAAGCTTGTTGCGGTTGCTTTGCTATTGAAACGTGTAACTGATGACAGAGTACAATCTATTCTAAATCGCTTTGAACAGGACGATGCAGGTACTGTTTTAAGATATATGTATGTCGACGATTTGGAAGAAAAAGTCGACCCGTCTGTTACAATGCGTGTTCTTGAAGATATCGGCCGTAATTTGCCTTCTGCAACAGAAGTTAACACAAATATGCTTGTTGAAAGAGTTAAAGCCACCGCCTCATTAATGGATAGACAAAAGCTGGAATCCCTTGTGCAAGTTGAAAGACCGAATGTCAGAAGATTTATTTTTAACGCAATGGAAGGTGAATTTTATAAAATGCCTCCGCGTGTTGCGGCAGTTATTGCCTCACACCTTGAACATAGTGTATAATAAAATTAAATCATGATTATAAAGCGCAAGAATAGTAAACAAACTGAAATTCCCAGGGAAGATGTATCTGAAGTTCAGTCAACAGCGGAAAATTTTCAATTTGAACCGTTGCCGCCGACCGAACAATATTTTGATGCTCAGGATTTTGAAATAATGCCTGAGGAAACTTCTTCTGTTATAATGCCGGAAGATGGTGAAACGGAAATAGCGCTTCCGAAAGCCCCAGAACCGCAAAAGCCGCAGGAACCGGAAGAAATTGATTTATTTAATCTTGACAATATTGACTTTAAACAAAGACAGGAACGCCGTCGCGGTGACAGACGCAGAGGCTTCAGACGTGTCGATGACAGAAATCTAATTTCAAGAGCACGAGAGGAAGCCGATAGTATCAGAGAAGCCGCAAGTAAAGAAGGTTATCAGCAGGGGCTGACTCAGGCAGTTGAAGATATTGCACAGGTTAGAGAAGCTTTAAATGCATTTATGGGTGCTCCTCAGGAGGTTTTTGACTATATTGCACCGGAAATCCTTGAGATAAGTGTTGATATAGCGCAAAAAATTATTAAAAAAGAAGTATCACAAAATCCGGAAATAGTTTTGGAAAAAATTACAGAAATTCTTAAAACACTTCCAAAAGAAGAACCAAAAGTTACAATCAGGGTTAATCCAATGCAGGTAAGTATTGCAAAGCAGTCAATCCCGGAAATTCTGGAAGCGGCAGGGCTTGATACAAAAATAGTTGTATTACAGGATGAAACTGTTAGCGAAGGCGGTTGTATAGTTACGACAAATAATGGTGTGATTGATGCCACCATAGAAAGTCAAATTGCAATAGTTAAGGAGGCATTGAAAGAGGTATAATGGCACAGGGCGGAGCAGGAGCATCTAATTCATTCAGTGAAATCGCAATGGCGTTATTCGTATTGCTGCTTATTGTTCTGCTGCTTGTTGAATTGCCGAATTGGGTTGTAAACTTTTCAATCTGTTTAAATATTACACTCGGCGTTGTTCTGCTGATGATATCTTTGTATGTCAAAAAGACTCTTGAACTTGCGTCTTTTCCGTCAATTATTCTTATTGGAACAATGTTTAGACTCGTACTTTCAATAGCTTCAACAAGGCTGATTTTGTCAAAAGGTGAGGCCGGTGAAGTTATCCATGCTTTCGGGACCTTCGTAACTGGCGGAAATATGGTTGTCGGCGGCGTAATCTTCTTAATTATTACGGTTGTACAGTTTATGGTAATCACAAAAGGTGCTGAACGTATTGCTGAAGTTGCAGCACGTTTTGCCTTGGACGCTATGCCGGGTAAACAAATGACAATTGATGCAGACTTTAATGCGGGGCTTATTTCTCCTGAAGAGGCAACCCAAAAGCGTGAAGATTTGCAAAGAGAATCAAACCTTTTCGGTAGCATGGACGGTGCGATGAAGTTCGTAAAAGGTGATACAATTGCTGGTATTATTATCGTTTTAATTAATATTATCGGCGGTTTGTGCGTAGGGTGTTTGATGAATCAAATGCCAATTGCGGATGCAGTTTCTAAATACACAATCCTTACAATCGGTGACGGTTTGGCTTCTCAGTTGCCATCATTGTTGATGTCAATTGCGGCCGGTGTATTTATGACACGTTCATCTGCTGCAAATTCTTTGGGTACTGATGTTACAGCCCAAATTAAAAGTAAACCCAATGCTCTGTTTTTGGCTTCAGGGTTTTTGATGTTCTTGGCAATTACAGGTCATACATGGTTTTGGGCAGGAACAGGGCTTCCTTTTTTACCATTCTTCTTATTCGCGGTAGGACTTGGAATTACAGGTTTTTCTACCCTTATCAATGCGGATGTTCAATCTCAGCTTGGTCAATTAGAAAGCGTTCGTCAAAACATGCAGGATTTGGTAAATCCGAATCGTATGTACGAGCGTTTGGGTGTTGATATTTTGAGCTTGCAGGTCGGCTCAAACCTTCTTGTAATTGCTGACCCTGATCAGGAAGGTCAATTACTTGCTAAAATTGCGGCTCTTCGTCAAAGAGTTACAGATGAACTCGGATATATTCTTCCGAACATAAGAATTATGGATTCATCAGCGCTTGATGCAAATGAATATATGCTTCAAATCCGTGGAAATACAGTCGATACAGGCTATGTTTATCCGGGAAGACTTATGGTTATTGCAGACCAGTGGGATTCTGTTAAAAAAGAAGTTCCACAGGATGCGATTATCGGGATTGATCCTACTTATCAAACTCAAGCCTATTGGATTACTCCGGACGATGCCAAAACCGCACGTTCGGTTACGGCTTTTGATTCAACCGATGTTATCGTTACTCACCTTCAGGAATGTGTGAGAAAACATGTTGATGAAGTTATGACAAAAACAGACGTACTTAAGCTTATGGAACTTGTCCGTTCTCAAGACCCGACGCTTGTCAATGACCTTGTCCCGACAATTATTTCTACAAGCGACCTGCGTAAAATTTTTGTCAACCTTATCAGAGAAAAAGTTTCTATCAAAGATATTATATTCGTGTTTGAAAGACTTTGCGATTATGCAAGGTTTTCAAAAGAACCGGATATCCTTTCAGAACGTTTGAGAGCAGCGCTTGGACGTCAGATTTGTCTTTCAAATGTCGAAGATGACAAAGTTCTTTATGCACTTACACTTTCTCCTGAGTGGGAGAAAACACTTGATGACAGCTGCCAGAGAACAGAGCTTGGAACAATGTTTCTTTTAAATCCGATGCAAGTTCAGGAATTAATAGAAACAACGGCCTCCACATTAATGCGTGCAAATCAGGCTTGTGGAAGAAACCCTGTAATCTTGTGTTCTCCGCGTATTAGATTACCGCTTTATCAGCTTCTCGAACGCCATATCCCGACAATTGTCGTAATATCTTATTCTGAATTGATTACTGATATTAAAGTAGAGGCTGTTGATACAATTGGAGAAAGTTATGCGGTGTAATTCTTTGGGAACGTAAAATATGTTAAAGAATTTTGCATTGTTTTTAATCGGGATTTATCAAAAAATTTCAAAATACACACCGGCTTCCTGCCGTTTTTATCCAACCTGTTCGGAATACACCCGTCAGGCGATTGTTAAATATGGGATTTTCAAAGGCGGCTGGCTGGGGTTAAAGCGTATATGCAGATGTCATCCATGGAATGAGGGCGGTTATGATCCCGTGCCGTAAGTATTATTTCTCTAATTGTGCCAGATAATTTATTGTTTTGAGAAATTTGGTGTTGTTTTTCAATTTATTTAAGTTTTTTAAAGCTATATTGTATAGGCTTAATTTCTCAAAATTTTTATTAAGATATTCAATTTCTATTTTTCCGTTTGGATAATAGCAAGCTTTAAAAAGATATATGTTTTCGGATGTTGATGTATATAATGCTGTTTGTACTACGTTTAAAATTTTCGCTTTTGTTTTGGTTTCTTCATCAGCATAAGCAAATTCAATTAAGTCGAAATCGCTTTCGAAATTTTCATCTATGGAGATCGGATTTTGTGCTTCAAGGTTAATATGCCTGTTTGTGATGATTCTTCCGTATGTGCCATTTGAACGCATTTCTATATTTTCTTCTTCTTCATTTTCCCAATGAAAATCGTAAAAATCTTTCGGATGAACCTTTAGTACTTTGCAGAATTTTTCTAAATTTTCTGGTTTTAGATAACTTTCGCCTCTTTCTATTCTGCCGATTTGTTTGATATCGAGTTCTACTAATTCAGCCAGATATTCTTGAGTATAATATCTTTTGTGTCTGAATTCTCTAAGTTTTTCTCCAATAGCTTTTTTAAGACGTGACGCCATAAT
>QAMI01000008.1 GCA_003150395.1 Candidatus Gastranaerophilales bacterium
TATCTGATGAAGCGGATTTAAAACTATTTGGGCAGTTTTCAAATCAACATTTTGCGTGCTCGTAATGTTTAAATCAGCAGCTTTATCTTCATACAATTTTATTAACCCTTTTACAAAAACGATTTGATTTTGGCTTGCCGGAACATGTGCATCAAGAGCGGTTTTGTCACCTCTAAACTGTAATTTAATCGTTGCCTTTGGGGTATTATTCGGAATTGGTTTTTCAAGATAGCCGTTTGTTGAAAGAATATTTCCGGTTACGGATGGTTCAAGATAATCCCCTTTTATTTCAAGGTTCCCGATGATATCGCCGTAGTATTTGTATTTTTTCAAAAGATAAAGGTTAAAACTGTTTTGAAAATTTTTATCCCCAGGCAAAAGAGGTAAAAAGTTTTCAATGCGAGATGGGTTTATTGAAAGTTTTAAATTGACTTTAGGTTTTTTGGTGTCGATTTTCGAGATTTTGCCTGAAAGAAATGTGTCGATTCCTTTTGATTTCAACGTTAGCTCATTGATTACAAAACCGTTTTGAATAAGACTTAAATTTGTGTTGATTTTCAGATTGTCTTTACTGTATATAGAGTTGTTAATATCTTTTTGCATCAACCCCAGGTTCTCTATTGCAAGGCTGCCATTAATTTGTTTATGATTGCTTTTGTCCAAAACAGTCTCAACGTCGAGGTTGACAATCCCGGAAAGCCTTTCAATTTCATTTTTGGAAAGATATTTTGCGTAAGTTGAAAAATCCGCAAGGTTTAAGTCTTCGATTTTCCCGTTAATAACAATCTGGTCTTCTGAAATTTTTGTCAAAGGAAGTTTTACATCAACATCTGCAAAAATTTTTGAAGTTTTATTTCCGATTGAAAGTTCACTGTCTGTTTTAAATCTTATTCTTTTGTTGTTTGTAAAATCATAAACTTCAAAATCTTTTCCTGTTACAATAATGTTTTTATTTACGATTTCGTCTTTTAAAGAAATTCCGTAGGAGGCAAGGTCTACAACTGCTTTGTTTACGGTGATTTTAGGGTCTGACATTGAAAGCAGCGGATATTGGCCGAGTTTTAGCTGTGAATTTTTGTCGAAAATGAGATTAATTTGTAAATTATCTGCGCTAAAGTGGCTTATTTCAGCTTTGCTAAAAATCAGCGGCAAAAGTTTTACGCGCGTTTTCACGCCCTGAATTGAAAGCGCATCAGATTTATCATTGTTAAGAATTTTGAATTCATCGGCGCGTATCCAAACAGCAGGGAGATAGCCCATTTTAATTTTTGGATTTTTAATTGAGGTTTCAAATCCGTATTCTTTTTGTATGTATTTTTGCAGAAATTCAATGTTTCCCGGGCGGTTTAAAAAAGCCGGTATTACAAAATAATAGCCGCAATATAATACTGTACCGGTTAAAAAGATTATAAAAATTTTAGATTTTATACCCATATTCCCTGTACAGTATTATATGATAAATATTCTATTTTGGCTATTTTTTTACATCTAATAATTTTCACAAAGAACTTGAAAATATGCTTTTTCGTGATGACAGTTCGGGCATTTGTTAGGGGCAGATTTGCCATGGTGAATGTAGCCGCATTCTCTGCACATCCAGTCAATTTCTGTATCTTTTTGGAAAACCGTGTCATTGATAATATTATTTAAAAGTTTTTTATATCTATTTTCGTGGTGTTCTTCGGCGCGTCTTACGTATTTGAAGGTGTCGGAAATTTCGTCAAACCCTTCTTCTTTTGCGACTTTTTCGCCTTCTGCATATAAATTTGACCACTCATCATGCTCGCCTGCAATTGCGCTTCTCAAATTTTCTTCTGTTTTTCCGAGTTCAAACGGGTAAGTTCCGGTAACTGTGCCAAGCGTGTCACCTATGTATTCGTAAAAAAGTTTGGCATGTTCTTTTTCATTGTCGGCTGTCATACAAAAGATTTCGGCAATTTGTTCGTAACCTTCTTCTTTGGCTTGTTTTGCAAAATACGTATATCTGTTTCTTGCCTGAGATTCTCCGGCAAATGCATTGATTAAAATTTGTTCGGTTCTTGTCCCTCTTAATTTTTCTGAATTCATAAAGCCCTCCGTTTCTATAAAATTTTAAAATTTCCTTTCTTTTTGGGCAATTATCGTAGAGGATTAGCCGCAGGGGCAATTTTAATAGTAAAAGATAACCCGTTGCGGGGATTATATCGGATGAGAAAAATTTCATAATAAAATTATACAAATTAAGGGCTATAGGGCTGGCAAGCCGGTATAGGAGGGAATTATGAATTTGTTAAATTACACAAAGAAACTTTCTGAAAAAATTTCATACTATGACCGGCTGACGCGGGAAGCTAAAAAGTTTTCAATGTCAAATCCTTTTGCCCAACCGGCAAACTTGACAGTTATTTGGGTTGAAAACTGCAATGAAAAGAAGGCAGAATAGCTTTTATTCAAAGTCAATCAAATTTTTAACCGGAACTTCCAAAATATCTGCAATCAGAAAAAGTTTTCTAAGGCTGATGAATTCTTTGCCTGTTTCAATGCAGGCAAGATGCTCGCGCGAAAGGTCAACCATCTCTGCAAGCTGATTTTGAGAAAGTTTGTGAGCTTTTCTGAATGCTTTTATATTTTGCCCTAAGTTCTTCAATCTTGACATAAATTAATTTTGCAACAATAATATATGTAAATATGTAAGATGATATCTTACAAAACTGTTAAGATTGGAGAAATTATGAAAAAAGGCTTCACGTTAGCAGAGGGTGCTACGCACGTAGGTATCTTTGCGAAAAAGCGTCAAGTGGCGTTTACTATAGCAGAGGTTCTAATAACCTTGGGTATAATTGGAATTGTTGCAGCTATGACTTTGTCAACGGTTATCAACAATAGCCGGAATAAACAACTGGAAGTCGGATTGAAACGAAGCTACTCTGTGATAGCTCAAGCATTTGAAATGTATCAGGCTGAAAATGGAGAGAGAATTACTCCACAAAACACAGGATTGCATGAATTAAAACCAATCTTGATGAAATACCTCAAAATTGTTGAAGATTGCGGATTTGGTACGAGTGACACAAATGATGCCTGTATTCCTAATATTGATTCTGGCAATTTTCAGGGAGATAAGGGAAGTGCACGCGCTTATAAAACTTTTAATGGTGATGCCAAAATTAAGATTTCTTTTTTTGATGACGGCCAGTTTGTAACAAATGACGGTGCATTAATTTTAATTGAAAACAATACTCCTAATTTTAATCAGATGTTTATTTCTGTAGATGTCAACGGCTACAACAAAAATCCAAATCGTCTTGGACAAGATTTGTTTATGTTCCAGATTGACAAGACAGGAAAGCTTTTGCCAATGGGCGTAAAAGGCTCAAAATATTACAGTGAAACTGAGGAATATTGTTCAGTTTCATCTTCAAGTAATTTAAACGGTGCCGGCTGCACTTACAATGCGCTTACTGACAAAGATTATTTTAAAAATCTTCCAAAATAATTGAGAGACTGGCGCCCGCGCGCGGGTGCCTGATTAAACTCTTAAATCCTTTTGCCCGTTTCCGCGTCAAAGAAATAAATATCTTCTTTTTTAACGCTTAAATTAATTGTTTTTGCGATTTCACTATCCGGCGGAAGCTTTGCACTACATTTGCTTTCACCGACGTTGAAGTATACAATCTTTTCACTGCCCAAAAGTTCTTGCATATCAACTTGAGCTGAAAATTTTACATCACCGCCGCAAACCATTTTTTCCGGACGAATACCAAGAATGACAGATTGTGTATTTGGAAGATTATCCATTTTAAAACTGAAATCCGCAAATTTTATACAGCCATCTTCAATTTTTGCGTTAATGAAGTTCATCTGCGGGGAGCCTACAAAACCTGCAACAAATGTATTGGATGGGTTGTTGTAAATCTCTTCCGGTGCCGCAACCTGTTGAATTATGCCTTTGTCGAGAACAACAATTCTGTCGCCCATTGTCAAAGCTTCTGTTTGGTCATGGGTTACGTATATGAATGTAGTTTGAAGTTTTTCATGCAGCTTTTTAATCTCAGCCCGCATTTGCACGCGAAGTTTTGCGTCTAAATTTGAAAGCGGCTCATCCATAAGAAAAACCTTTGGATTTCTCACTATTGCACGCCCCAAGGCAACACGCTGGCGCTGACCGCCTGAAAGCTGTTTTGGTTTTCTGTCAAGATACTCGGTTAAATCCAATATTTCTGCGGCTTCTTTAACTTTTGCCTCAATTGTCGCCTTGTCAACTTTGCGCATTTTCAGACCAAAGGCAATGTTTTCTCTGACGGTCATATGCGGATAAAGTGCATAACTTTGAAAAACAAAGGCAATATCACGGTCCTTTGGCGGAATATCATTGACTTTTTTGCCGCCAATCAGAATATCGCCGCCGGAAATTTCTTCCAAGCCTGCAATCATTCTCAAAATAGTTGATTTCCCGCAGCCTGATGCTCCGACAAGCACTATGAATTCTTTGTCTTTAATTTCTAAGTCAATCTTGTCTATTACGACTTTTGAATCGTATTTTTTGCAGACATTTTTTAACGTTACGCTACTCATCTTCTAAAATAAGTCCTTTTTCAACAGGTAAAATTATGTTAAATGTTGTGCCTTTCATAATTTCAGATTCAACCCAAACTGTTCCTTTAAGCTTTTCCAAAAGAATTTTTACGGTGCTTAAGCTGACGCTTCTTATGAAATCCTTTTTATTTATTTTATATAGTTGTGTATAAGGTTCAAAAAGTCCGTCAAGCTCAATTTCTTTTAAGCCCATTCCTGTATCTTTAATCGAAATCATAAGATATGATGTGCTTGTTGCATTGTTAAATACCTTAAGCCCTGATTTTACAACTAATTCCATCTCAGGATTTGAAAGAGTAATGTTTATTGAGCCGACTTCTGTTGATTTTACTGAAGTTTCCATAATATTTTGCAAAACAGTTTTCAAAACGCTTTCATCTGTTGTAACCGGACGATTTTTAAGCTCTTCAAAGTCAAGATTTACTGTAAGTCTTTTTGTATTTGTAAGGTTTTCATTTGCTTTGATGACCTCTTGAACGCAGTTTACAACGTCAAAAGTTTTGATATCAAATTTTACAAGGCTTGATTCGGCTTTTGAAAATTCAAAAAATTTGTCCATAAAATACAAAAGTTCTGATGCATTTTTGTTAATTATTTTTACATACTTTTCCTGTTTTTCGGAAATAGTTCCGCCAAGCCCGTCTGATAATGCATTAGAAAATCCGATTATTGATTGCAAAGGTGATTTGAAATCATGTGTTAGTTTTGAAAGCATGATGTTTTTGTCTTTGTTTAAGCGGCCTGTTTTTTCGGCATTTGCAAGAACTTTCGTCATTGCAGTAACATCACGCACTGTTACGATAAACTGATCTTCAAGCATTGATGCGTTCATTTCGATAAAAAATTCGTGTTCGTCTTTTGTAATTGCTCCTGCTATGACAGGAACATGCTTTAAAGCAGACTGATTAACAAGTTCGACACCCTTGCTTACAAAATCATCGAAATAATAATCAATTTCTTCAGAGTTGTCTATTCCGAACATATATTCGGCTTCTCTGTTTGTCCAGATTATTCTTCCGCTGTCATCCAGCAGCATAACAGCATCAGGAAGCTTTTGTAATATTTCTTTTAAGTTAATCCCTGAAAATAAATTGATGAAATTCATCTTGCCTTAAGTCCTATTTTATTATATAATAAATGATAACATAAAAATTTGCTTTAAAATCTGTAAATATTAATTTTTGTAATTTTTTCTACACAAACTAGCAAAAAATATATATTTTGCGTTTTAAAGCAAAAAAGCGCGAGTGAGATTACAGAAAAACTGAATGAAGATATTAGAAATGGCTGTATTACACCGGTGTTTTTTCAAAGTAGTAGAATGTCTTATGAACCCCAAAAGCAAAGGATGTGAACCATGAGAGAAATCAATAATAACCCGAATAATTTGAATTTTTCCGCAGTTCAAAAGCTTGACCAGCAAAAGGACACCAATATCTCTGCTGCAGAAGTTAATGCCGAACAGTCATCTTTAACGGAAATGCCGGATTTGTCACAAATGCCGGCTGCTGTTACAGGCCGCTCTCTAGTGTTTAAAGGTGATTCCGTTGACAACGATATTAAGTTTTTGTTAAAAAATCCTTCCTTCTGTGCAAAAGCTAATGAATTTTTTGACATAGCTGAAAAACAATCAGGTTATGAAAATGCTGCAAAACTTATGGATGGTTTTGTTAAAGAATTCCAAAAATAATTTTAAGGTTACCTTTTAAAAATATCGGAAAGCCCTTTTAGTGCAAGTTTATAGCTGTGAATTCCGAAACCTGATATTTGGCCTATGCAAACTCCGGCAATAAGAGATTTTTGTCTAAATTCTTCACGCGCGTGAATGTTTGTCATGTGAACTTCCACTGTCGGAAGGTTTACGGCTGAAATTGCATCACGTATTGCAACGCTTGTGTGTGTGTAAGCGGCGGCGTTTATGACAATTCCGTCTGCGCTGTTTTTTGCTTGCTGAATTTTTTCAACAATTTCGCCCTCATGGTTGCTTTGGAAGGTTTCAATATCAATGCCAAGTTCAAAAGAATATGCATAAAGCTCTTTTTCCAATTCCTTTAATGTCAGCGTTCCATACTTTTCTGGCTCCCGTGTTCCAAGCATATTCATATTTACGCCGTTTATAACCAAAATTTTCATGACAATTCTCCTGCCTCAATTATAGTATAAAATCAATGAATTGTAAATTTTTATTAAATTACATATTGTAAATGTAACAAATTTGACATGCTTGGCTTATCATGCATGTACAACTATCCCCAAATCTCCTCCCAAGATTATTGTTCAAAGTCGCACAACTCGTGTGACTTTTTTTTGTAAAAATAAAAATTCGGAGCTTGTTAAGAAATGTAAAAATGAGTTTTAAAATGGCTGAAATCCAGTTATAATCAGCTGTATGGTATGGTATGGTATGGTATGGCGGGGCAGTGTAAATTTTTGGGAATAAATAACGTTAATAGGTATATAAGTGATTTCGAAACACGAGTGAAGTACAAATATTAACGAGAAAAGGAGCAGAATATGCCAGGACCAATTGATTTTAACGCCAAAACGACCGCGGCAAATCTCAACCGTGGTGGAATTAAAAATGATACAAATCCTCAAAATTCCAAAGAAAAGATTGGCAGTATTTTTAATGGAATTCGTTCTTTACAGGCTACAGTATCAGGCTCGTATGAAGGAACGGTTTCTCATACAGAGGTAGGAAAAAATCCTGAAAAGCATGACTATGGCGCGCAAACAAAAGATGATGTCGTTGAAAGATTTAAGCAATTGGATAAAGACGGAGATTTGAAGGTTTCTGCCGATGAATATATTAATGATTTCATTGATGATTGTCGCAGCAACGGTTATGGTGCGAAGCCCGGACAAAATTTTGCTGATATAATTGCAGAAAAATATGAAGAATTCAAGAAATTTGCGGGTGAGGATGTTTCAATGAATATTGATGAATTCAGAAATATGGTTGAAGAAAGACTTAACCAAACAAACACAATGGTTGACAATACACCTGAAAAAGCGCACAAAAAAAACAACGTAGATTCGAATGTTGACACAGCAATCCAAAAACAAGGGGAAGAACCCTCATGCCCCGAACAAAGTCCACCGGAACAGGATGTTTCTTAATATTGGAAAAGATTTCAAATCATAATCCTTATTACGTATAAAAAATAAACCACGCGGCTGAAAATTCAGCCGCGTGAAGTATATTTTGAGTTAAACTAATTGTTTTATCCCGTGCTCTTGACTTTATGCAAAAAATAACTAAAATAATATATATAAACCAGTTCTCGGGGAAGGTTATCAGTTATATATTTTTAAGGATTTAGTATGCGTTTAATAGAGAAATTAAAAGAATTTGAACAGCAATATATGTTTATCCGCTGGGCAACCGGAAGCGAATATGGAAAACTCATATATGCCGGGGACGATTTTGTTGAATTTGATGTAATTAATATTGAGACAATGGAATATTCGGAAACGGTATTTATTCATAGCCCGTTGATTTTGGAAGTTGCTATAGGCGGCGCTGATATTTCCAGAATTGTTGCGGAAATGTCGTCAAAAATTACGTTGGAGTAGGAATTTATAAAGTAAATAAGTAAATAGGTGAATAAGCGCTGTATCTGTAAAATTTTATCAACACATGTACATTTAACCCGTACGAAAATCGTGAAGCTTCTACGAGAACCTGCACCAGCGTTATCACTAATATCTAATAATCCAACTTACCCCTTCAAAAGCGCCCCTTCCTAATTCAGTTCCAATGTATTGCAGTACCTCAGGTACTAGATGTTGAAGCTTTTGCGGGCACCTTCTTCGTGGTAGAAACCGCCTCCGCAGATTGTTTCAATTACTTTCAGCACAAATTCGCGCGGCGCATCCACCTGATTTAAGTAAAATTCGCGGTTAGCAAGGTGTTTAATTTTCATAATTGAATTCTGGTTTGTTTCAGCAGGAACAAATAACGATGCAACTTCGTTATCAAGAAGTCGTACCATTTCCTCATCGTGTTCTGTGACACCTTTCATTATTTCATAATAGTTTCCGCGGATTGCCATAATTCTGCCAGAGAAAACATGCTGGCCGTTTTCACGATAAAGCGCCTGCGGCTGGAAGTTGCAGCGGGTTGTAAAACTTATTTTGTGCCAGAGAATATTCACAATAATAACTGACTTTTGCGGGTCAAGGTCAAGGTAAATATTTTGTGTGGTCACATTTCTGGAGGCAAAAGCTTCTTTTAGTGTTTCTACAACGTCCTGAAGGTTTTCAGCCATACCGTAGAAGATTTCGTTTGTGTTAACCGTTGCGTGCTGATAGTCCAAAAACTGTTTGTACATATGGGTTGAAACAAGTCCGACGCGTTCTTGGATGAGTGCTGATTTCCTTAATGAGGTTTCTGAATTATCAAAACTTTCGTAGTTATTAAGCAATTTTTGCCCCTTTATTTTTTTGTTTACGGATTTCCGTAAAACAATTTATACCATATTTTAATAATAAACATGTACTTATGTAAAGATTATATTTTTTTTCGTTACAAAATAGAATACGTAAAAATATCTATTTATTTATTTATAAACTTGAAAATTTAGTTTAACTTTTGCGCAATGACCAAAATCGGAGTGTATGTGAGGGTTACTTTGTCAAAAGTTTTTGAATATATTTCACAGAAATCTTTGACATCTGCAAAAGTCCAGTTTTTGGTGCCGAGAGAATTTACGCCGGTATTTTTCATATGATAAAGAAGTTCTAGCGGAGACTTAAATTCTAAGATTTTTTTCATACTTTTGATTTTGATTATTTTGAAATTTTTTCCGAGGATTTCTTGTAATTCGTTTTCTGATTTGTAGTCGAGCGTCAAACCCGTTAATTGGGTAAGTTCGTAAAAATTCTCCGGTGAAAATGTTGTAAATGCTAGAATTCCGTCTTTGTTCAGAAGCCTTTTGTATTTTTCAAGCACAACGTCAAGATTTTTGAACCATTGAAACATGGCGTTTGAAATGATTAAATCAAAACTTCCGGAAGGATTAATTTTCTGAGCGTTTGCGCAGATGTAATCGTATTTTGGCAGAATTTTATCCAGATATTTTTTTGATTTTTGGGTTAAATCATTTGCCGTGTAGGATTTGTAAGAAATCTTTTCAGCCAGCCTGCTCGTCAAAAGCCCTGTGCCGCAGCCGAGTTCAAGAACCCGGCCAAAATCTTTTTTAATTGCCGCTGTTTCATCTGATAGAATTTCGGCAAGAAATTTTTGTACAACAGCGTTTTCGTCGTACTTTTCCATGCTTTTTTCAAAATGATTTCTGATTTCTTTCGGATTAATCTGCATAAATATATTCCGTAGAAGTTCTTTGCATTCATGCCATTCTGAGCGAGAGCAAAGAATCTCTTTATTTGGCGTTTAATTACAAGGCTGATTTGCTAATTGAATTATTTCGTCCCAGCATTTGAAATTATAGAACGGAAAGTGTCCGCTTTCAAGTATTTTGTATGGTGCATGTTTTTTCCAGAAGTTAAGCTGATTTTTGACCGGAATTATTTTGTCGTTCGCGCTGATGAGCGAGAAATCGTAAAAATTTTCGTAATCAATGTTTGTGGATTTGATTTTTTCATAAAGCGATTTTAATTCTTCTACGCGGTTTTCTATTGAGCGGCTGACGGGGGTTTTTGAATATCTTTCAAATTCGTTTTCTTTTTCGAAAATATTTTCGTAAAATTTCCCTTCCAAACCTGTTTTTGCATGCCGAAGAGTCAGAAGAAACGGTTTTTGTGGAATTCCGAAAGTATCGTCAACCGGAAAAGGCGTTCCGTTTATGGCGATTTTTTTGTCAAAGTCTTTGAATTCATCTTTTAGCAGATATGCGGCAAAAACACCCATTGACCAGGTTAAAAGAGTCTTTTTTGTATATTGGGCAAATATTTCTTTCCCTAGCACACAGATTTCATTGTAATCGTAAACAAATAAAACATCAGCGCCGCCGCAGTCAAGAAATTCGAACGGTTTTTCATCAAAACTCCATCCGGCGAAAAATATTATAAGTTCTGTGTTATTTTGTCTGTTAAGCCAAGTATGCTGCATAATTTTTCTAAATCCTTTTCTTCAATATCAGTCGTGAGGGATAATCTTAAGCGAGAAGTTCCCTCCGGTACGGTTGGCGGACGAATTGGAAGTGTGAAATATCCTGCATCAAATAATCTTTTACAAACCTCTTCAGTCTCGGCATTGCCGCCGATTATAACAGGAATTATATGACTTTCGCTTCCGAGTTTTCTGCCAAGAGAAAGCATTTTTTGCCGTTTCTCAAAAGTTTTGGTAATTTTGTTTTCAATAATCCATTTTGAAAAAGCAATTGAAATTGGCGGCAAAGCTGTTGAAAATATGAATGAGCGGGCTTTATTCGTCAAAAACTCAATTAAAATTTTGTTTCCTATAGTGAATGCGCCCATTGAACCGATAGATTTGCCAAAAGTTCCGACAAGCAAATCGATTTCCGTTAATATTTCAAGTTCTTCGCAGACACCGCAGCCTTTTTCGCCAAAAACTCCAAATGCGTGCGCTTCATCAACCATAAGCAGACAGTTATATTTGTTTTTAAGTTCAACAAGCTTTTTCAAATTTGCAATATCGCCGTCCATGGAAAAAACACTTTCAGTCACAATTATTGCATTGTTAAAATTTTTCCGCTCGCGTATCAAAAGCCTTTCCAGGCTTTCCATATCATTGTGCTTGTATCTGAAGAATTTCCCTGCAGAAAGCCGCATTCCGTCAATTATGCTGGCATGGTTAAGTTTGTCTGAAAAGATTACGTCGTTTTTTCCGGCAATTGAACTGGTAATTCCGACATTAGCGTGATAACCGCTGTTAAACAAAAGCGCTTTTTCTTTTTTGAAAAGTCCGCAAAGAGTGTTTTCAAGCTCTTTGTAAACCGGCAGAGTTCCTGTCAGGAGCCGCGCGCTTGCACTTCCGAGACCGAAACGATTCCCTGAAAACTCCAGAAATTCTTTTGTAATATTTTCGTTGTCGGCAATTCCCAAATAGTTATTTGAGGAAAGATTGAGAAGTTTTTTGCCGTTAAAATATATAAACTTCCCATCTTTTTTATCAAAATCTTTAATATTACGAAAATGTGAATGTTGTTTTAAATCATTTAATATTTCATTAAAATTTTCATACATAAGTCAATATTATTCCAAACAAAAGGCATTGTCTAATTTTGTGCATTGTAAAGAAATGTTAATAAATTTAATTTTGCTGAAATTCTGATATTTAAAATTTCTTTATATATTCAAGAGAGTATAAAAAGAGAGGCTTTAATTATGATCGACAATAGTGGTGATTTCAGTTTCAAAATAAAAAATGTTCAAACACAAAAAGGTCAAAATTCTTCTAATGGCATAAAAAAAGCTGATCAAGACAAACGTATGAGCATGAATGGCAGTATTTTCGCACCTTCCCGGGGGGGGGGGGCAACCGAATAATGCTTCCTCAAAGGTAAATTCGTATGATGATTTAGCAAGTTCAAAAAATGTTTCTAAGGGGAAAGAAACTGCTAAAAATGCAAAAGAACAGGCTTCCAGCAGCAGTTCTAGTGTAAAAAGCTTTATGAGCAGCGCTCAGGGTTATCTTCAAGATGCACTTTCTGCTAACAAGCAGGGCGTAAGTATGAAGAAAACGCTTGACAAAGATACAAAAGCTCTTAATAAAGATTTAAAAGCTTATACAAAAGAAATGCAGCTTCAAAATAAAGCTCAGGCTGAAACTGATGCAAAAATTGCTGAAAATGATGCTCAAGTTGCTTCTATTCAGCAAAGGCTTGAAGCTGCCGTTCAGCAGCGGAATTCTCTTGGTGCAAACGCCGGATTTATGGGTGACGGCACAAGTGATATTAATGGTTTGACAGCTGAGCTGGATAGCCTCGGGGCTGTTCAAACAACTTTGCAGGCCTCAAACCAGACCTCCATAAAAGCCACCAATACCGCTTACAAGACAATGACGAAGTCGTCAAAAAATCTTCAAAAAACTTCTGCAAACATGCACAAAGTTTCAACAACAGCAATTGCAGCTAACACAAAAGCGCAGTCTGCTACAAATGATGGTATTAAAAAATCTCAAAATGTCACTATGTCAGGTGCCATTTTAAACACCGTAGGTGCAGGTATGACAACCGTTGGTTTGATGATGTCATCAAATCCATTTACGGCTGCTGCAGGTCAGGCTCTTGCCTATGCCGGAGTCGGAACAACCGTCGCTGGCGGAACTATGACCGCTGTCGGAACAAAAGGACAGAATACAGGAGCTCAAACCATGAGTGGCTTGACAACGGCAGCAGCAAGTATGAATTCCGCACAAAAGTCTTCAAAATCAGCAACTAAGGCTGCTAAAACAGCAACAACTCAGACAAATTCTACAAACAACCAAACTCAGGCAATGATTCAGCAACGAAACGAACGTTTAATAAACGGTGAAGCTGCAATCCAACAGCAAAGGGCAGCCGCACAGAATGCCGCAATGACTTCTCCCTTAGCTTCCGGTTCAAATTCTTCTGAAATTTCTCAAAACAAAGCAGGCGGAAATAATTCTGGATTATCGCTTGGAACCTCAAAGTCAGTGATAGATGCATACAAAGAAAATATGGGAAGTTATGGTAAATCATCTTCCTTGCAGGATGATGAACCCCCAAAACAGCCACAACTTGGATTAAACAACACAACGTCGCCAATTCAAGGAAATGATGACCAGCAGAAGAAAAAGCTCAATGGATTTCAAATGAGAAAATAATTTATATATAATAAATCCTGTTTTTCGCGGATTGTTATTCTGTTTAAAATAGTGTACAATTGGGAATGAAACATATATGATGCAATATATGCAACAACAGGAGAGTCAGCGTTGTCAGAGTTTACGGTTGGTCACATTTGTAAGAGTAAATTTTTTAAAGGGATTTCCTTATTGGAATTTATTTTAACAATGGGTATTATTGGTGTTGTTGCATCTTTAACATATACTAGTCTTCAGCAGCGTGCGGAAGAGCAGAAAAGTATTGCTGCGATTAGAAAGATTTATTCTGTTCTTTCGCAGGTCACTCTGTTTGTTATAAAAGACCATGATTCATCTGTAAACTGGGATTTGGAAGGTTATTCGCATGAAGCTTCTGAAAAGGCTTTTAACTATTACAAACCATATTTCAGAACACTGCGTGTTTGTGCTAATGATCCTGGCTGCTGGCGCTATCCGTCATGGTTTTTGAGCGGCAGACCTTATCTTAAAGAAACAGAATTTTATAATTATATGTTTACACTTGCTGACGGCATGAACGTAATTATTAACGTTTATCCTCCGGAAGTTGTAATAAGAGATTTCGGAGTGAACGTTGACAGGCCGACAGTTGTATTTCTTGCGGATTTGAACGGTGATAATCCGCCGAACACAATGGGAAAAGATATTTTTGCGTTTGTCTTGAAAGAAGATGTTATTGTCCCGAGCGGTATGGATGATTCATACACCTGTAATGTAAAAAGTACCGGCTTAACTTGTACTTCAAGAGTTATCAATGATAATTACGAGTTCAAATATTTTTAAAATTTTGCTGGCTCAATTAATCATCTGAAATTAACTTCATCAACAAAAAATTTAACCCATTTGATAAGATTTGAAAGTTCGTAAGGCTTTGGTAGATATAAGTCTGCGCCACAATTTAAAATAAGTTCTTTATCATGAAGAATTGAAGTTACAATAAGTTTTGTATTTGAAAATTCAGAATCCTCGCGTAAAGCTTTGCATAAATCAAGACCTTCCAAACTGTCTGCACTTCCCGCATCAAGAATTATAACGGCTGGCAGTTCCCTGACTTGTTCAAACGTGGAAGCTGTTAAAACGTCATACCCCTGAAGTTCCAGAATAGTTTTCAATAAAATATTCATAGCTTCATCAGGCTCGATTATCACAACTTTATTGTTATATGCTTTTTCTGCAATTGCGTCTTGTCCTGAGATTTTTGCTCGTTCAATCAGGTAATTTGACCTGTCAGGGAGGTCTGCAAGGTCGTGAATGCTGATTAACGAGGCAAAAAGCTGTTTTGTATCACTAAACTTTTGAAATTCATTTGTAACTATTCCAATTGTTGTGTGCACAAAGTTTGAACGCCTTCCGGCAAGGTCATCTCCGTTCATAATTATATAACCGCGTTCCCTGTCTTGCAGTGAATAGAATTTTTTAGCGACGGCGTCAAAAGCAAAAACTAAAAAGTTTGCGATTTTTTCTGCTTTCAAAGGATTTGTAATAATTAAAAACTCATTCTCTGAAATCTCGCCTAAATAATCATCTTCATTTAACGAAGACTGCATAATCGCGCAATATGTCTGAATAAGTTTGTCTGATGCAAGTTCCGTATAATTTTCGCGGTAATTTTTAAAGTTTTCAATGCTAATAAAAAGACATCCCCACTGCTCCTTTGCCGTCAAAATTCTTTTTAAAGCCCGCATTGAGTAATTTTTATTTGGCAAAAGCCTTTTAGCATCAAGATTTGATTCAAATTCGCGTCGAAGGTGAGCCTTCATACGCATTATGAATTCTTCATTGTTAACCGGCTCGCTCAAAAAATCATCAGCGCCGCAAGATAATACGTTTAATCTGTCCTGAAGCTCAGCTGATTTTGAAAGCGCAACAATCACAGGGCGCATGTTATATGTAAGTGCTCTGATTTTTTTGCAAAAATCTCCCAAATTCTCGTCAATGCTGTCCGATACTATAATTAAATCCGGTTCTTTGTCTTGTATTAGTTTCATTGCAGAAATTAAATTTTTGCTGATAATTACTGACGAAATCTCATTTTCAAGAAGTTTTTTGTATTTAACCGAAAGTTCGCGGCGTTTGTCTATTATTAATGTTACAGATTGCATTTGGCCCTCGCTTGTTTTTCAAGGTTGGCGGCCGGCATCAAAACCTCAAATGTCGTTAAAAATTTACCGTTTTCAATAGCCTTTGAAGTTACAGAAATTTTTCCGCTCATTTTTTCAACAAGATTCTTCGTAATGTAAAGACCAAGCCCGCTTCCTTGAACTTTTCTTGTCAGCGGGTTGTCGATACGCGAGAATTTTGTAAAAATCCGCTCGTAATCTTCTTCTTTTATCTCAATGCCCTTGTTTGAGACTTTTATTGCAACGAATTCGCAATCCGTGCAAAATCCTGTTTCAATTTTTACCGAGGAAGCTTCCTCCCCATATTTTGCTGCGTTCTCAATCAGATTTGTCATAACCTGCTGGAACTTATCTTTGTCAGCTAATATTGCAGGTGTTTTGGGATTAACATCTATTTCAAAGTTTTTATTAATATATTGGGTCTTTAATATTGAAACTACGGTTTCTATAACGGATTTTACATTGACTTCACGTAATATAAGCATTTCTTTGCCACCAGAAAGCCTCGTCACAGAAAGCATGTTTTCAACAAGATTGATAAGCCTGTTTGATTGGTCTTCAATAATTTTTAAAAACTTTTTTTTGCTTTCATCATCAAGCTTGTCCCAAGACGCCAGCATTGTCTGTGAAAAACCTCTGATTGACGTAAGCGGCGTCCTAAGTTCATGACTTACTGTTGAAATAAAATCTTCATAATTCTTTTCAATCTCACTCATACGCCTATTATAACAAATTTTAGATAAATAGCAATTCAAACATTTTTTCTTTAAACTACGCCAAATGGATGATATTTGAGGATTTTGTGAAAGTTTCGAATTTTAAGAGCCGTAAATAATTATATAGATATGAAAAACGAAAGTTTTTCATACCTCCTCCCCAAGTCTGGTAGCCGTTCTTATTAAAGACGGCTTTTTTTTGTCCCCCCCCCCTTGCGCGCATATAAAAAATAGTTTATAATAAAAAAGGCGCTATGACCGCCCGCAATTGAGCATAAAAAAAA
>QAMI01000024.1 GCA_003150395.1 Candidatus Gastranaerophilales bacterium
CCGCTCCGCAGTATTCGTGCTTGTAATAACTGAACACCAATACCACAACATAAATAACAAAGTAAAAATACACAACCATAACCAGCAAATACAAAAGCGGATGTTGTATTGCAAAGGTGCTTAAAAATGACATTAAAATATTCAAAAATGAAAGATAAATAAATAATACAACAGATTTAGGGAATTTAACAAAGACTTTTTTGATTGCTTTGAAAAGTGCAATAAACGGATTTATCGTACAGTAAATAATTTCAGGCACCCAAAGCATAAAAATGAAAGACAAAAGCGTCGTTGCCCCCATAATAAGCAAATTCCACAGATTAAGCTTTATAAGCTGGTCGAGTGAAAGCGAATCTATAAAGGCTTTCATATCCTGAGTTGAACTTAGGGCGCCTGTAATCTGTTCTTGAGTAAATACGTTTCCGATAAGATTTATTCCAGTATAATAAACCGCAGCTCCGGTTAAAGAAACCACCAGCAAAAATATTATAATCATTCCTATAAAAGAAAGAAAATATTTACCGATACCAAAGGGAATTACCTTAAAAAGATTCATTGTAGCTTTTGCTCTGTCTTCGTCAAGAACATAGACTTGCCCGGCAACTTCTATCGCCTGCTGAACCATATAAAACCAGCCTGATAAAAATGCGCAAACCATAAATAAAACTGTTACAAATGCAAGTATGATTTCTGCCGGCGTATTTACAACAGAATTCGAAAATGCAAAGTAAAACGACAAAATCCACATAAACAAAACAAGCGGAAATGCCAGAATTATACAATCATTCGCGGTTTTAAATGTCTCTTTAAAAAGTTTAAACATATATATATTAACCTCTGATATTTAATTTTATGTAACCGACTGGTTACTTAATATTTTCTTCCTGTTTTTCAGAATCTACAGATTTTGCATTAGCCATGGCACGGCGTCTTTTGCGTCTTCTCATCAAATCAACAAAAGCCTCCAAGCGTGTCAAATAGCCGGCTTTTCCGGTCTGTTCATCCATAATCAAAGGCAAAATCGGAATATCACAATTTTCACGCATTGCCGGGAAAATATTTTGTGACATGATTTCAGGCATACAAGTGAACGGACTTATATGAATAATACCGTCAATTCCGCGCTCATTTGCATACGCAACATCTGAGACGCATTCAAGCGCATCCCCTCCGATGTCACGCATCAGATAAGGTTTAGCAAGTCTGTTTGCGCGTTGAAGATGTGTTTCGCCTTTTCTGAAAATTTTCGGAATGATAGCGTCCTTCAAAAAACTGCTTACCGTTAGGCTTTTGCGGGTTTGAACTCCCATTTTTCCAAGTTCTTTTACGATATCCTGATTTGAAAATTTGTCGCAGACAAGATAAATTTCGCCTGTTATATCAACAAAAAGAACTTCCTTGTCTTTATTGTACTGAACCTTGTCCATCTCAGCAAAGGCGAGTTTTTTTGCTCTGTTAAGCTGGCGTGTATTCATAGCTTCATCAACTATTTTCAAAGCCTTAAGATAATGCTTTTCAGCATCCCCGAAGGTCACTTCACGCGCCCGCAGATATGATAATTTTGTTTCCAAATCATCAAGTAAAAATACTTTTCTAATTGCCAAAACAATAGCTCTCATAAAAAGAACAGGATCATTTTTCCCGCTGATTTCTTTTAAAAAGCGGTACATACCGTTAATTCCGTCATACAGCTGTAATTCAATGTAATTTGCGTTATATCCCAAATCGGAAAGAGCATTTTTAATACATGCCCCGTATTCACCCAGCCTGCATATTCCAGGGGATGTAATCATAGCAACATAATCTGTTCCGCCTTCAATTGCTTCAATAAAATTTCCCAAAATCAATTTATAAGGAAGGCAAATTGCTTCCGGAGAATGTTTTGTACCGAGAGATAGTGTCCTCTTGCTGGTATAGGGCGGAATATATGGTTCTACACCTACTTTTCTGAGGGCCGCTGCCCATGCAATTGAGATTGTTCCCATATGAGGAAATGATACTTTTATTTTTTTCTTATTATTTTCTGTCAATTTTTATGCCTTTCAATATTGTCATTCTATGGTTAAATCTAATTTCCGGCCGGAATAACACAGCCTGCTTCTCCTTTAAAATTCAAGTCCGGATGGCGCGCAGCTAAGGTTTCATCAACACGCTTAACCGGTGTTGTATGAGGAGCAGATGTTAATTTTTCAGGATTTGATTTTGCCTCATTATAAATCCTTATCATAACATCAACAAATTCATCCATACGTTCTTTTGTTTCAGTTTCCGTCGGTTCAATCATCATTGCTTCATGCACTATCAACGGGAAGTAAACTGTCGGCGGATGAGTGTTTTCATCCATTAGCGCTTTAGCAATGTTTAACGTAGAAACTCCGTTTTCATGTTTTAAATCTTCGCCCGAAAGTACGAACTCATGCATGCATTGAACATCATAAGGTAATGTATAATATTTTTTCAATTTTTCTTTCAGATAATTCGCATTCAGAACAGCATTTTCACTTGCTTCTTTGAGGTTTTCGCCCATCATTAAAATATAAGCATAAGCTCTTACAAGAACACCAAAACTTCCGGAAAAATCCCTAACATTTCCGATTGAATACTTCAAGTCGTATCTTCTGAAATATTTTTCACCGTCAAAATCTATAACTGGAACCGGCAAAAAGTCTTTCAAACTGTCAACAACGCCAACAGGACCTGCTCCAGGCCCACCGCCGCCATGAGGGGTGGCAAAGGTTTTATGAAGATTTAAATGAACAACATCAAATCCCATAAGCTTTGGATTTGTATGTCCCATAATCGCATTGAAATTTGCTCCGTCATAATACAGAAGCGAACCGTTATCATGCATTAATTTCGAAATCTCAAGTACATTTTCTTCAAAAATTCCAAGCGTATTAGGGTTTGTCATCATAATCGCTGCAACATCTGAATTAATCAGGGTTTTTAAATCATCAATGTCAACCTGACCTTTGTCGTTTGATTTAACAGAAACAATCTCAAATCCGCAAAGAGCCGCACTGGCGGGGTTTGTACCATGTGCAGAATCCGGAACAATAACTTTTTTACGGTTCTCGCCTTTTGTTTCAAAATACTTTTTAATAATCATCATGCCGGTTAATTCACCGTGCGCACCGGCCGCCGGCTGCAAAGTTACAGCCTCCATTCCAGTTACTTTCTTCAATGCGTCTTGAAGCTTATACATTAATTCAAGTGCGCCCTGGCAGTCTTCGTCAGTCTGAGCAGGATGAAGGTTAGCAAAGCCGTCAAGAGAAGCCAAAAATTCATTAACCTTCGGGTTATACTTCATAGTGCACGAGCCGAGCGGATAAAAACCTTTTTCAATACAAAAATTGCGGTCGGAAAGCTCTTTGTAATGACGCAAAACTTCTAACTCACTTAAACTTGGAAGGCCGACATTACCAATTCGTCTGTATTTTTCATCAAGGAATTCCGCTTCTGTATTTTCACCAGTAAACGTAACTCCGTCAATATCACAGTTTTTTTCAAAGATTGTTTTCATTATGCTTAAAGTATCCCCTGTTTTTTCAAATCTTTTTTGATTTTATCAAGTCCTGATTGAATAATTCTTGAAATTCTTGACTGGGAAATATCGAATTCTTCCGAGATTTCGCGGAGTTTCTTTTCTTTAAAAAATTTATATTCAATTAATTCTCTTTCACGCTTAGGCAGATGTTTCATCGCGTCCAGAATATGAGTTTTCAACTCGGCAAATTCAAGAGATTCCTCCGGAGTTTTGTCTTCAGCTTTGATTTGCGTTGGAACTTCGGCATCTTGCATTTCATCTATTGAAAGGATAGTTTTATAGACCTCTACACGAACTTCCTGTTCCTCATCTGCTTCAGCAATCTGCTGTTTTCTGTTTTTAAGCGAATACCATTTGTAACGTCGTCTGACTTCATTACGAATAGCCCATTTTATGGCAGTTGAAAGGTAGGTATTGTTATAAGCTTCCGGCGGATTGTTTTTAAAAAGCAGATAAAGTGTATGGTTTCCTATATTAACAAGCTCCGGCAGCTCTATCAAATGTGAAACCGAAAATTTTTGATACTCAACCTTTGCAATAGTTTCAATTAAATTTTTATAATCCCTAAGGTTAACCTTTTGTTCTGCCGGCATGATTACCACTACATTCTGAGAATAATTCCTAACTACTGATATGATAACAGAAAAAATTATAGAATACCAGATAATTTAATTTTCCTTAACATAAATTATATTAATAATAAATTACGAAAACAAGGAGAAATTTATGAAAGTATTATTTTGCACAGACGGGTCAAAAATTAGTTTTAATGCATTGCATAATTTCGCAAAATGGGCGCCCGAGAACACAATTATTGACGCAATTTGCGTAATTGACTGGAGCTTTCTTCCGGACGACGTTGTAATTGAGGCTGACGGTTTCTCCACAAGCTGCGCAAATATTGCAGATAATCTTCTTGATTATGCGAAAAAAGAAGTTGAAAAAACAGGACTTCTTTTTGGTGAAAAAATAAAACATTGCGGAAGTGCAGTTGAAAGCATTCTTGAACAAGCACAAAAAGAATGTTATGACATAGTTTTACTGGGTTCACATGGGAAAAAAGGGATTCAAAAATGGCTTGGCTCAGTTTCACGCGAAATCGCATATAACGAAAACATTTCAACATACATTACAAAAGAAGAAAACGGGAAAATGCGAGTTTTGTTTGCGACTGACGGAACCGAAATCTCTAATTTCGCAATTACAAAAGCAATTGAGGAATTAAACCTTGAGAACAAAGAAATCTTTTTGTGTACAGTTAATGAAAATCCGGACACGCTGTTTTTGGATGGTACGCTTGATTCAAACTGGATTTTAGCAATAGAAGCTCAGCAGGAAAAATATTCTTACAGCACTCTGAACAATTTAAAAGAGCGGTTTAAAACAAAAGGGTTTGAAATTGAAGATGCAATTGTTTTAACAGGAAATCCTGCACAAAAGATTATTGACTTTGCCAAATCAAGACAAATCGACCTGATAATTATGGGCAGCAAAGGCAAAACTAAAATGCAGGATTTCCTTCTGGGGTCTGTCAGCAAGAAAGTCCTTGAAAGCACAAATTCCGATGTATTGATTTACAAGAATTCACTTTAAAATCCAGGATTGATAAAGACAATTTCCATCCGGACACCAGCGTTGTTTTTCAATAATATCCGCCCTAGGAAGGATTTGCGTTATGTTTGAAATATATTTATTACTGTTATCATTATTCGCTCCAAACATCATAACAAACCTGTCTTTTCCAAGCTTATTCGGATTTTTAAAGCCGTTTACGTCAACAAGAATAGGATATTCGGTATTATTATATAGATACCAGGCTATCCCTGATGTATCTATAAATGCATAGCTACTTGCCCTGCAACCCACCCAATCCGGCGCAGACCCAATTCCTGCCTGCCCATTATTACACTCCCAGCATTCCTCTGCATTGTTATCAAAACAGGTTTTACTTGTTTTGATATATTTTGATAGAGTTTTAAAATTTTCTCCAACAGCAGGGGTATAACTAACCCCATCAACAACTGATTGCGGACTCATATCGACCAACTCTCCGTTTTCAAACGC
>QAMI01000004.1 GCA_003150395.1 Candidatus Gastranaerophilales bacterium
CCGCGTCTTCTTGAAATATCTCCGATAATTGTTCCTGTGAATTCATCAGGAATTTCGATTTCAACCTTCATCATAGGTTCTAAGATACAAGGCTGAGCTTTGCGGCAGCCTTCTTTTATCGCCATAGAACCGGCAATTTTGAACGCCATTTCAGAAGAGTCGACTTCGTGGTAAGAACCATCATAAAGTTCAACTTTAACATCAATCATTGGGAAGCCTGCTAAGATACCGCCTTCAAGCGCTTCTTCCATACCTTTTCTAGCAGGTTCGATGTATTCACGAGGAATTGCACCGCCGACGATTTTGTTTTCAAATACAAAGCCTTCGTTTTCGCCTGCCGGTGAAATTCTAACTTTAACGTGACCGTATTGACCTTTACCACCTGACTGACGGATGAATTTAGAATCCTGGTCAGAATTTCCACGGATTGTTTCGCGGTAAGCAACCTGCGGTTTACCGATGTTAGCTTCAACTTTGAATTCTCTTAACATACGGTCAACGATGATATCAAGGTGAAGTTCACCCATACCGGAAATGATTGTCTGGCCTGTTTCAGTATCTGATTTAACACGGAAAGACGGATCTTCTTCAGCAAGTTTTTGAAGAGCGATACCCATTTTATCCTGGTCAGCTTTAGTTTTAGGTTCAATCGCAACTGAAATAACAGGTTCTGGGAAAGTCATTTTTTCAAGGATAATCGGAGCTTTTTCATCGCAAAGAGTATCACCTGTTGTAGTGTCTTTCAGCCCAACAGCAGCGCAGATGTCGCCGGCGTAAACTTCAGATTCTTCAAGTCTCTGATCTGCATACATACGAACCAAACGAGCAATACGTTCTTTTTTGCCGTTTGTAGCATTAAGAACATAAGAGCCAGAAGTAATTACACCTGAGTAAACTCTCAAGAAAGTCAAACGACCGACATAAGGGTCTGTCATAACTTTAAAAGCAAGAGCTGAGAACGGTTCTGAGTCAGAAGAATGTCTTTCTGTTTTAGTTCCATCTTCAAGTTCGCCTTCAATAGCTTTAACATCAACCGGAGACGGCATATAATCAACAACGTTGTTCAACAAAAGCTGAACACCTTTGTTTTTGAACGCTGTACCACAGCAAACCGGAACAATTTTGTTATCACAGACTGCTTTTCTTAAAGCTTTTTTCAATTCTTCAACAGTGATTGAATCAGGATCTTCAAAATATTTTTCCATTAATTCATCATCTTCAGAAGCGATAGCTTCAACCATTGCATCGTGGTATTCTTTAGCTTTATCAGCCAAGTCAGCCGGAATTTCTTCTTCTTTAATATCTGTACCTAAGTCGTTTGTATAGATTTCAGCCTTCATTGTCATCAAGTCAACAAGGCCGTTGAATTTATCTTCAGAACCGATAGGCAATTGGATAGGAACAGCGTTAGCACCAAGTCTGTTTTTGATTTGGTCAACAACTCTGTAGAAATCAGCACCTGTTCTGTCCATTTTGTTAACGAAAACCATTCTAGGTACTTCGTATCTGTTAGCTTGTCTCCAAACAGTTTCTGACTGAGATTGAACGCCGCCAACTGCACAGAATACAGCAACAACACCGTCTAATACACGCAGTGAACGTTCAACTTCGATAGTGAAGTCAACGTGGCCGGGGGTGTCGATAATGTTAATCTGGTGGCCTTTCCATTCAGCAGTAACCGCAGCTGATTGAATTGTAATACCTCTTTCTTTTTCTTGTTCCATAAAGTCGGTAACTGCTGCACCGTCGTGAGTTTCACCGATTTTGTGGGTTTTACCCGTGTAGAACAAGATACGCTCAGTTGTAGTGGTTTTGCCGGCGTCGATGTGAGCGGCAATACCAATGTTTCTGATTTTTTCCAATGGAGTTTTTCTTGCCATTTTGTTTTTCCTTTTTTATATATTGTGTACTTCTGCTATTTTATATTTAGCCTCATTAAAATTATCTCACAAACATGTTTGATGGCAAGAATTTCGGTTAAGTTTGGTTACATTTTGGAGTGAGGGGAATACGTTAATAAGCGAATAGGCGAATAAGTGCGTTACGTTAGGTAAAACGTGAATGTAAAACGTATTAAATACGGTATTTATATAACAAATAATTATAAAATTTCACGATACCAGCATAATGAAAAGAATTTATTCACTTATTTACCTATTCGCTCGCTCACGTATCAACAAACTCACTTTCATTTACATTTAATTTCTTTTGATATAATATTTACACAGAGATATAATATTAATTAAGAGGGAATATAAGAAATGCAGGTATCATTAAACTGGTTAAACGAATTTGTTGATTTATCAGATATAGAAGTTGAACAGATTGCTCATGAACTTACGATGAGCGGGCTTGAAGTCGAAGCAGTTGAAGAGTTAAAACCAAAATTCACGAATATCAAAACCGTTAAAATCGAAAAAATCGATAACCACCCGAATTCTGAAAAACTTCATCTTGTAACAGTAAACACAAGGGAAGGACTTAAAACAGTTGTCTGCGGCGCACAAAATATTGCCGAAGGGCAGATTGTTCCTTACGCAAGCGTCGGAAGCCAGGTTCTGGACAGAAAAACCGGTGAAATGTTCGCTCTGACACCTGCCGTAATCCGCGGGGTAGAATCTCAGGGAATGCTTTGTTCTGACGATGAGCTTGGTGTTTCCGAACGCGGTTATCAGGAAGAAGACGGGATTTTAATTCTTAACAGAATTTTTCCGAATGTAAAAATCGGCGAAAATGTTGAAGATGTTCTGGGATTTGAAAAAGATTATATTTTAGACGTTGCGCCTACTGCAAACCGCGGCGATCAGATGTCTGTTATAGGCGTTGCAAGAGAATTAAGTGCTATATTCAACAAACCGCTTAAATTTTCTCCGCTTGAATGCACACGCGACCTTTCAACAGACAATTTCAAAGTAGAAATCAAAGACGATGATGTTTGCAAATATTATTCTCTCGGAATTTTGAAAAATATCACAATTAAGCCTTCACCTGACTGGATGCAGAAACGCTTAATAGCCTCAGGCGTCCGCGCAATTAATAATGTTGTTGATATTACAAATTACGTAATGCTTGAGTACGGAACTCCATTCCACGCATTTGATTTGAACAAGCTTGACGGATACCTTTGCGTAAGACGTGCAGTTGAAGGCGAAAAAATTGTTACCCTTGACAGCGTTGAAAGAACTTTGACAACCGACAGTGTTTTAATTGCAGATAAAGAAAAAGGCGTATGTCTTGCAGGCGTTTTCGGCGGAGAAAATTCCGAAATCGACGATAACACAACAGCTATTGCGCTTGAAGCGGCATATTTCACACCAACGAGCAACCGCAAAAGCTCTCACAGCGTAGGTTACAAAAGCGACGCCTGTGCAAGGTTTGAACGCGGGATTGATATCGAAGCTGTGAAACCTGCTTTAATGCGCGCAATGCAGCTGATGGTTAATCTTGCCGGCGCCGAAATCGAAGGCGTTGTAGAAACCGGCAAAAACAAACTTGAGCCGATTGAAATAACTTTGAGATATCCGCAAATCAAGAGAATGCTAGGCGTTGAAATTTCACCTGAAAGATGCATTAATATCCTCGAAAAATTAGGTTTCAAAAAGCTTGGCGGAAACCAAACCGCTGCAAAATTTCTTGTCCCGTCCTTCCGCGCTTATGATGTAACACGTGAAATCGATTTGATTGAAGAAATTGCACGAATTAACGGTTATGACAAAATTACGCCGACTTTGCCGCAAAAAGTCCAGCTTCCGGAAATTTCTCTGGAAGAAAAAATAACAGCAAAAGTTCACAACCTTATGCGCGGCTGCGGCTTGAACGAAATTGTTACAAGTTCTCTAATCGGCAAACCCCTTTTGGACCGATTTATGATTCCGTTTGAAGAAGACAAAGCAGTTTATGTAAAAAATGCAGCAAGTGAAGATTACACAATGCTCCGCCAAACTCTGGCCGCAAGTGTTTTGAATGTTATGAAAAACAACTTTGACAACGGTCAGAAAAACATCTGGAACTACGAAATCGGTAAAACTTATGTAAAAATTGCCCAAGCAGATGAAAAATCTTCCGGCGTCAAAGAAACGCAAACTCTTGCAGGTGTAATTACCGGCGATATCCAAAATTCACTCTGGCAAAAAGGTGCTGAAACTGATTTTTACACAGTTAAAGGTATAATGGAAAAACTTTTTGAAGAATTGGAGATTTCAAAACGTATTAAACTTCAGCCGCTTGAAAAAACTCCGCTTGCAAATACACACGCAATTCTTCACCCGTATAAAACAGCGGTCATCACGCTCTTAGGCAAAACTCCGAAGCCAATCGGCTGGTTCGGACAAATTCATCCAATTTTGAAAGACAAGCTTAAATTAAATCAGGAAGCTTTCATTTTCAAACTTGATTTGGACGAAGTGATTTCAATTATCAAAGAACGCATTCCAAGATTCAAGAAACTGCCGCAGTTCCCGGAAGTACGCCGCGACCTTGCTTTTGTAATTAACAAAGATGTAACTTTCGACGACATTCAAAAAGTTATCAAAGGCTCTATTCAACAAAATATTTTCAAAGGCAGCGAAGTTTTCGATGTATACGAAGGCGAACACATCCAAGACGGTTACAAAAGCGTTGCTTTCCGTATAAAAATGCAGGATGAAAACGCAACTTTGACTGACGAAGTTATTGAAAAACAAATGAATTCAGTTCGTGACAAACTCAAAAAAACTTACGCTGATATAAATTTCAGGGAGTAAAAATGGTTAAAAACTTAATAGTCTCAATTTTTCTGATGATTTTTGCGGCATTGCCGGTATTCTGTGCAGACGTTCTGCCCAAATACACGACAAATCTTCACACCAAAACCTACGGGTTCTATCAGGTTGGAAAGTTTATTCAACTTCATGAAGAAGCCGACGAAAATTCAAAAATCATACAAACAATCAGCTGGACACAAGATAAATTAATGCCGGAAGGATTAAAATATGATGATGTATTTTCTGTTTTTATCGGAAGTAAAGAGCTGGCATTGATGGCTGTTGAGGATGAAACCGAAGACTGGGTAAAACTTATTTACGACAACAAAAACAACAAAAGCGGCTGGATGAAAAAAGATGATCCATACAAATTTATGACCTGGGTTAATTTATACAACTCTTACGGCCGCAAATACGGGTTCAAAATATTGAAAGATACGCCCGAAGCAGTTCTTTCACTTCACGCAGACACAGAAGACACCTCTCAGGTTGTTGCACAGCTTAACCACCCTGAATTTATAAAACTAAATGTTATCAAAGGCAACTGGGCGCTTGTAACTGTTGTAGATTTGGACAGAACTCCAAAAACCGGCTACATTCGCTGGAGAAGCGATGACGGCGTTAAATATCTATTTCCGGCTATTAAATAATTAATTATAAATCCATATTTTAAATAATACGCTTGCGATTACGTAAGCGTATTATTTTATTGAAGGGCAAGCCCTGATACTACATCTTTCTTCATGGCACAAACTTGAAATTTTGTTTACCATGAAAGGAGGTGATAGAAATGGATTTCAGTATAACTGAAAAAGCACTAGTACTAATTTTACTGATAATACTAGCGCTTAAATCCAACTAAAAGGGGCTATCAAGAGGATGTTAGCGCATCCTCGCCCTTTACTTTATTATAACCGATTTCAAAAAAATTTCAAGCCTCAACTCTCTCCCAATCGTAAAACTTTGCCTAATCTTAACAATTGATAAAAAACACTCGACAAACAAGCATGCTTGTTGTAGTATGGTCATACTGGCAGAAATATAATTTAAAGGAGAATTAAAATGCAAGTTATATTGAAAAAAGACGTTCAAAACCTCGGTGAAGCAGGTGATATCGTTAATGTAAAAGACGGTTATGCAAGAAATTTCTTGTTGCCTCAAAATCAAGCTGAAATAGCAACAGATGGGGCTTTGAAAAACAGAGAACAAAACCTTGCAAGAATTAAGGCTAAACAAGAAAAACTTCACGCAGAAGCTCTTGCAAAAGCAGAACAGCTTGAAAAATTCGGCAAACTTGAACTTTCAGCTAAAGCCGGCGAATCAGGCAAACTCTTCGGTACTATCACAACAAAAAAACTTACTGAAGAACTTCTTGCAAAATCAGGCGTTGAAGTTGACAGAAAAATAGTTACTCTTAACGCTCCGATTAACAAAATCGGCGAATATACAATGCTTATCAAATTGACTTCAAAAGTTAAATGCGAAGTTCCGGTTGTTGTAACGGCATCAGAAGTAGTTAAAGAATCTGTTGAAGAAATTGAAGAAACAACTGAAGAATAGTTCAAGTTGCAAAGGCATTTAGCGGGGACATTCATTTGAAAGAATTGAAAAATCTTACACTAAAATGTATGGCAATCGGCTCTTTGCCTCATACCGAAAAAAAACAAGCCCTAAGCCTAATAGAAAAGAATTTTCAAGAAATTCCTTTTTGGCCGCAGCTGGTAAAACTTAACAAAAATGAGGACATGATTTTCCAGTTTCTGGAAAAAATGCCCTCATTTTTTTGCGAAAATGACAAAATTTTTCTAGATATAGAATATGACGCATTTTTTGAAGATTTTGAAGAATTTTTCAATGACTATGAAGAAATTATTTCAACCCCCGCCTCGGCAAAACTTGAAAAATACAAAATAACAAGAGCTTGTGCATTTGATGACTATATTGATTTACTGAAACGTACAAAACCAGGTTATGCAAAAGGTCAGATTGTCGGTCCGTTTACACTTGCCTCATCGCTTTGTACAAAAAACGGTTTGGCAGCGGTTTATGACGAAACTTTGCGTGAAATAATTCTGAAAACATTAACAATAAAAGCGTTATGGCAGGTTCAACATATGAAACTGGCAAGCCCTGATATTACACCAATAATTTTCATTGATGAACCTTCAATTTCACAGCTTGGCACATCCGCTTACGTCGGGATTTCAAAATCAGAAGTTATTTCAATGTTATCGGAAATAACAGATATTTTGAAAGAAAACGGCGCAATTCCGGCTTTGCACTGCTGCGGAAAATGCGATTGGACACTTCCAATTGACGCTGGCGTTGAAATTATTAATCCAGATGCATTTTCCTTTGCTGAAAATTTGAGCCTTTTCAGTACTAAACTTGACAAATTTCTTCAGAATGGCGGCAAAATCGCGTGGGGAATTGTCCCCACTCTGGACAAAAAAGCTTTAGAAAAGATTACCCTTTCCGATTTAGAACAAAAATTTCATAATGCAATAAAATATTTGACTAAAAAAGGAATTGATGAGAAACTTGTTATAGAAAATTCAATGATAACACCCTCCTGCGGCGCCGGTGTTTTGACGGTTGAGCTTGCAGAAAAGGCAATGGATTTAACCAAAGAATTATCAATAAGATTAAAGGAGATTTATAAAATTGACGACTAAACTTGCAATCACAGGCAAAAGCGGAAGCGGCAAAACAACTATTACAAAAGCTTTTCTACGAATTTTTCAGGAGCTTTTTCCTGAAAAATCAATTCTGCTTTTTGACAATGATTTGACAAGCGAACTCGGTCACAGCTTCGGCCTTGATATCAGAAATACGATTTACGGAATAAGAAGCGGAAAGCACGAATACAAAACAGGAATTCCAGAAGGAATGAGCAAGCAGGAGTTTGTCGAATGGGCAATGGAAGATATTCTTGTTCCAATTTCTGATAATGTTGACATAATTGTCTCATGGTTTGTCGGCTCAAAAGACTGCCGCTGCCCGATTACCGGACAAATTAACGACGCTGTTTTAAAGCTTATTGATCGTTACGATATCGTTATTTTTGACTGTGAATTTGACTTGAAATATCTCAATCAGCTTGTTGACACTGACATTGACGCCACAATAATTGTTGCAAATCCATCAGATGAAAGCGCACATCTTGCAAAACGCATTGAAGAATTTAGCGCAAAATATGCGGCAGGCGGCCAGCTTGGTGTTGTGATTAATAAGGTTGAAAACAACGAAGCAGCGTCCATTTACGGACTTCTAAACAAATACGAACTTGACGTACTTGGTGTAATTCCGTTTGATGAAAATCTGATTGAAAACCAGATGACAAAAGATTCAAAGGTTGTTCAAGATGCAATAAAACAGTTTTATTTCAGGCTTAATCTCCCGCAGATAAAGAATTGAGGACAAATGGCAGAAATTTTAGACGGCAAAAAGTTAAGAGACAAAATTCTTGAAGAATTGAAAGCAAGGCTTGAAAATTATGACAAAAAGCCTACGCTTGTCGTAATTCTGGTTGGCGACAACCCTGCAAGCAGTATTTATGTGAACAACAAGAAAAAAAACGCCGAAAAACTCGGAATAAATTCTATTGTGATAAATTATCAGTCAGACGTTGATGAACAGACGCTTTTGGCAAAAATTGAAGAACTTAATAATGATAAAAATGTTACTGCGATACTTGTTCAGCTGCCTTTGCCGCCGCATATAAATAAATTTAATATTATAAACGCGATTTCACCTAAAAAAGATGTTGACGGCTTCACACCGGAAAATGCCGGCAAACTTTTCACCGGTGAAAAACCTTATGTTTATCCTTGCACACCGCGCGGAATTATCAGACTTCTGGATGAGTACAAAATTCAAATAGAAGGCAAACATGCAGTAATAGTCGGGCGCTCAAATATAGTTGGGAAACCGCTTGCACAAATGCTGTTGCAGAGAAATGCAACCGTTACAATCTGTCACAGCTGCACCCCAAACCTTGCAGACATAACAAAAACAGCAGATATTTTAGTTTCTGCTGTAGGGGGAAAAATTATTGGGAAAAATATGTTAAAATCAGGTTGTGTTGTAGTAGATGTGGGAATTTTTAAAGATGAAAACGGCAAAACAAGGGGAGATGTGGATTTTGATGAAGTGGTTTCCGCAGCTTCGTATATTACGCCTGTTCCCGGAGGGGTCGGACCGATGACAATTGCAATGCTTATGGTCAATACTGTGGAACTTTTTGAAAAAGCTTGTTTGTAATTGTGAAAGGGTATTAGTTTTTAACCCTCACCCTTCGGAGTAAGACTCGCTCAAGCTCGTCAACTCCGAATCCCTCTCCCAAAGGTTGAGGGAGATGTCTGTTTGCGTTCTTGCAACCTGTAGAAATTTACGAAATTTGTCACAAAACATACATCATGCCAAGCGGCAGTTTGATTTTTTCAATGTTCAGACATAACACCAGAAAAAGCGCTATTACTATGACAGTTACAATATGTCTACGTGCGTATTCACCAGTGGCAATTTACGAAATTTGTCACAAGACATACATCATGCCAAGCGGCAGTTTGATTTTTTCAATGTTCAGACATAACACCAGAAAAAACGCTATTACTATGACAGTTACAATATGTCTACGTGCGTATTCACCAGTGGCAATTTACGAAATTTGTCACAAGACATACATCATGCCAAGCGGCAGTT
>QAMI01000029.1:0-18851 GCA_003150395.1 Candidatus Gastranaerophilales bacterium
GGGGGGGGGGGGGCTTTTCTAAAAATTGGCTTGGGATAAAATTCAAAAGTTTTCTCTTTAGAAATTTCTATATATTTATACAAACCTTGTTCAAAGACTATTTTACCTTCGTTCAAGAGGTGTTCAAACTCCGTTTTACAATCACACTCGACAATCATCTCGATTTCATCAAGTGTAAATTCTTTTAAATGTTTTGCTAATTTTTCAATATTCATAATATCTGTCTAGTGTTTTTACAAATGTTTTATTCATAAAGTAACTTGTACTCCTTTGTATTTTGAAATTCTGTTATCCAAGAGTTATCCGGATCATTTACGATTAAATACTCATATTTTTCTAAATTATTTTTGAATAAGTTATTTGAACGCGGTTTTAATTTAACTTCTTTTGGTTCATCTATTTTCTGCTTAATAAATTTAACTTCTTCATTACTTAAATATTGTTTTACTGAATTAATAGTTTTCTTTCGTAGCTGTCGTTGTTTAACGATTTTCTGTTTATAATCATCAAAATCTTTAACATCCCCCAATATTTTTGCCATTCCGTAAATCTTTTATCGTCAGTAAAATACTTTGCCCTAAAAGCTCTGCCGTTATCCTGATATACAACTTTGGGAATCATGTCAAGATTTATTATTGCGTTACGCAGAGCCGATGCTATGCATTGTGTATTTCCTTAGCACACACATTAATTGCTCACCTTTTGACATAAATCAAGTCTTAAATCTCAATATCACAGACATGTCGACACATATCAAACTGAAAGACAATTCAAAACGGACAATTCTTGCACTAAAAGTATCAAGGGTGAAATTCAAACATAACGAGGAAAAGTAGAACAATAAAGATTTTTACGGTGCAATTTAGTGCAAAATTAAGAACAAAAGTGCAAGAAAAGACCAGTAATCTCAACACTATGAATTAGCCTTAAACCTCCAACAACTCGGCATCATAGCCAACAAAAACAGATCTAAACTGTCCTGAAAGGTTATAGTTATACGAAACTAGTGAGCCTGTATACGGAATAGAGTTGAGGTGTGATAGCGAAGAATCTCCTCAAAATATTGCTCAGGATGACATATTTAGGAAGTTACTCTATGTCAAAGAATAATTCCCTATAATAATTTCTCGTAGTTTTCGTTATAAAAATCACCAAATCTGTCGTCAAGAATTGCTTGACGGCATTTTTGCGAGAATTCTACAAGGAATTGTATGTTGTGAATTGATAAAAGGGTTGCGGCTGTGCTTTCTCCACAGCGCCAAAGATGTCTAATATATGCTTTTGAGTGGTTGCGGCAAGCATAACAATTACATCCTTCCACAAGCGGTGAATGATCATCTTCGTAAGCTTTAACTTTAATATTACGTTTACCTTCCGGCGTGAAGAAGGAACCATGACGGGCATTTCTTGTCGGCAAAACACAGTCAAACATATCAATTCCGCGTTTAATTCCATCCAGCAAATCTTCAGGTGTTCCAACACCCATCAGATATCGGGGCTTGTTGTGCGGAAGCAGAGGTGCTGTAAATTCAACAAAATGGTTCATTATGTCTTTTGTTTCCCCGACGCTTAGGCCGCCAATTGCATACCCAACAGCATCGTAAGAAGAAATTACAGCCGCGCTTTCTTTCCTCAAATCGTCGTAAAACGCACCCTGAACAATTGGAAATAATGCTTGGCGCGGGTTAGTTTTTGCTTTAAAACATCTTTCCAGCCATCGGTGGGTGCGTTCCATTGCCTTTTTGGCTGTTTCGTAATCGCATGGAAACGGTGCGCACTCGTCAAATGCCATTATAATATCAGCGCCGATATCCTGCTGAATTTCCATAGAAACTTCAGGGTTTATAAAGTGTTTTTTACCGTCTTTCGGGTCCCGAAATTCAACGCCGTCTTCTGTAATTTTATTCAAATGCGCGAGAGAAAATACCTGAAAACCTCCGGAATCAGTCAAAACAGGCTTATGCCAGTTCATCCAGCTGTGAATTCCGCCAAAATCTCTAATACGCTTTGTGCCGGCTCTCAAATATAGATGATAAGAATTCGAAAGCATAATTTGCGCACCGGTGTCCATAATTTGGTCTGAGGTCAGAGTTTTTACAGCTGAATTTGTCCCGACAGGCATAAAAATTGGAGTTTTAATTATCCCGTGCGGAGTCGTAAATACTCCTGCTCTTGCCCCTGTTTGTTTACATATGTGCGTAAGTTCGTAACTAAAAAAATCATCTTCCGGCTTATGTTTCATTTTAATTTCCTGTTTTCATATAGTTAAGGCGTGAAAACATTCACGCCTTATTAATTATTATTCTTCATCAAGTTTTTCTATGACAATTTCAGCCATATTGTCGTATTCGTCACAAAGTTCTTCAGGTTTGAAATAGATAGCAATTTCTCTTTCTGCACTTTCAACGCAATCTGAACCATGTACAACATTATACTCTTTTACTAATGCATAATCTGCTCTGATTGTACCAACCTGTGCTTCAAGCGGTTTTGTAGAACCCATAAGCTGACGCGCTCCCGCTATTACATCAAAACCTTTCCAAACCATTGCCACAACCGGACCGCTTTGGATATATTCTATTAATCGCGGATAGAACGGTTTCCCTTTATGTTCTCCATAATGTTTTTCAGCCATTTCCGGAGTTACATCAAGCATTTTTAAGCCGATGAGTTTAAACCCTTTTGCTTCAAATCTTTTGATAATCTCTCCTGTTAAACCTCTTTTAACTCCATCGGGTTTTACGGCAATAAATGTTCTCTGTTCTCTTTGCATTAGTATTTCCTCCATTCAAGGCTATTGTATCATAAAAACTTTTATTTATCCAGAGTTTCTTCTGCTTTTTGTGTGTAGGATTTGTTTTTAAGTATCGTTACGTTACCGAAAGTTGCAAATCTGTATAGAACAACGTTTATTGTTCCGAATTTGGTTGGTGAATTTTTTATTATATAAGCAGCTGTGTTATTTGCAAGTTCAGCATTGTCAATATCCTTTGCTGGAATATAAATTGTTCCTGTTAGTTTTTCGCTCGGGTATTTTTTTATTGACGTGTTTTTAGTGATTTTAATATTTAAATCTTTTTCTGTTTTTTGGATAAATTCACTGTCTATTTTAAGCAGTTTTGTGCTGAGTAAGCCTAGAGCCATAAGCATTCCATAACAAAGTGCGATTAGAATAGAAAAAACAATCGGTGTTGGATTTATATTGTTATTTTTTAAAGGAGAGTTGCATTTTGTTGTTACAACATAGCTTTTTGCAACCAAATCGTGAATAGTTTGTCTTGTTTTAAAGTTGAACAGAAACAATAGATTGAAAACAGCGCCTGCAGTTATACATAGTATCAAAATAATTGTTTCAAAAGAGTTTAAATCTTTTATGCTAACCAGTTGTAAAAAGGCAAACGGAAGCATTACGCAGAAGGTGAAAACCAAAGCTCTTAACAGTGATTTTTTTAGTGAAAGATATTGACCTGACGCATCCACGGTTTTTATTTTAAGAACTGATTTAGCAAGAGTTTGTCCCTGGCATTTTTCGCTATTCATTATGCCAAAATATAATACAAATATTGCATATCCTATTAGTATTGAAAAATCACCTAATTTTGTAATGAAATCCGGACAGATTTTTAGTGCAAATAGAGAAATTGACGCAAGAATACCACATGCATCAATAATATATGCAAACCATCTTTTCCAGAAGGAAACAACTGTTTTTGCTTCAATAAATCCGTTTTCATCTGCCTTAAGCGGTTCTTCGTAAACCGGAATATCAAGTTTTCCTTTTGCAAAAAGCAAAATAAAACTTAATGTTAATAAAATTACGTATAATAAATTGAAAAGGCCGGATCCACTGTTTAAAAATATAACTGTTCCTGTTAGCGCCGTAACTACTGCCGAAATAATATATGCAGGATTTTCTTTGCCTAGTAAATCCGTCAAACGCTTTTTATTATTTATGAATGATAGGATTAGGCTTATTATAAATATTATAACGTATGCAATTAAGGAATTTTGAGATAATATGCCGGAGGTGAGAATATCAAATATACAATATGGCTTTCCTAATGCAGCAAGCTGGGTGATTTCTTTAAATAATGTATTACAAATGGCAAATTGCAAAATCCCACTGATTAAAGCTATAATTGCTCCTAAGCTAAAATACCATTTTCTACCCAAGTATCCACTAATAGTAAACGGATTTCTATTTTCTCTCAATTCCATCATTCAAAACTCCTTTAAAATTTAACTCAAAGCGATTATAGCATTTTTAAGCTTCTGTGGCAACTGAGTTTGGCTTCAAATCCTTGATATATTTTGTTATGAAAGTAAGCATTATAATACACAGAGTTATTGCAGCAATAACAAGTCCTATCCAAAACCCTTTCAGCATAAGATTGTATTTGAAAGCGAGGCTATAACCTAAGGGCAAGAATAAAAGCCAGTATGCAGTGAAATTCGAAACCAGTACAACGCCTGTTTTTTTAATTCCTTTGAAAATGCCTGCAAGAGCAACCTGCAATCCATCAAACACCTGAAATATTGAAAGAATATAAAGTACAGGTACTGATATTTCAAATAGGTTTTTGTCTACGGTAAAAAGTCCGACCAAAAAGTTAGGGAATGTTGAAAATACTATAGAGCTGCAGAGCATAAATCCTACAGACATGACTAGTCCGACAAAGGAATACCGTTTTAAATCGTAATAGTTCTCTGCACCGTTTGCAAAACCTACTTTTACTGCAATCGCATTTGAAATTGCCAGCGGAACCATAAATGAAATTGTTGTTAAGGTACATATTAAATTTTGTGCTGCGGCATAAATTCCGGCAACTCTACCCATAATTATTGCAACACTGTTAAATGCTATAAATTCAACCATTATAGCAAGTGATATCGGTAAACCTATTTTTAGCAGACTTTTGTAGTAACCGAATTCTTTGTAATCTTTGAATTTCATTATTTTAAAACAGTAAACAAGCAGGAAAATTCCCATAAAATATCTTACTGTAAAACTTGCAATTGCAAGTCCGACTGCGCCTAATGATGGGATTGGGCCTATGCCAAATACTAAAACTGCATTCAATATAATATTCAAAAATACAGAAAATACTGTTACTAAATTAGGCACTAATACAATTTCAAACGCCTGCAAAAATTCTTTTAAAGCTGCATGCAAATACCCGCCAAAAGTAGCAAATGCCGTAATAAACATGTAATCTTTAATCATTGGCACAAGTTTATCTTCAAAATGCATAAAGTCTATAAGCGGAATGAATGCTAGAACTGCAAGCATGATAATGAAGCCCAAAAACATTGAAAATCTGATAGTGGGGTAGAAATATTTTTTAGCGGATTTTCTTTCGCCCCTGTAGTTTGACAACAAAGGCGAAACGCTTGCTATCAAACCTATACCAAAAGTTTGAATACAATTGGTGATTGCTGTTGCAATGCTTATAGCCGCAAGCGTATCTGTCGAGTGTCTTCCGGCAATCAAAACGTCTCCCGCGCCAATAAGAATAAATCCAAGATTCCCCATAATTATTGGCAGGGCAATGTTTAAAAGTTCTTTGGCATAGTGTCTGAATTCAAGTCTGCTCATTATGATTTAATTATAATGCAAAAATATTTATTTTGGAATATTTTTAAAATAGTCTTTTTCTGTTAGAGCTTTATAAGTACAGCCTATTCCGTTATATTTGCTTGTTGAAGCTGCTGAACAGTATGTATCTTCGCTAAATTTTGTTTCTTTGCTGCCCATCGGTAAAAGTTTGCCGTCAGGCATGACCATAAATGTGAATAAATCTGCTCCCCAACGGTTAGGTCTATTTTGAAAACCATTTATGTCAATCGATATGAAGAACTGATCTTTTCCTCCACCATAACCGTCAGGCAAATCCGCATTTTGATTTGGGCGTTCTATAAAAAGTCTGCGACCATCATCAAACTGCAATATAGCATCATCAAGATAATTCGCATTTACTTTCTTGTTATTTAATGTTCTATATCCGGATATTGTGTAAATTGTGCCCGTGTTATTGTCATTATCTTCATTTACTGCCCCGCATCCCTGACAATTTCTTAAGCCTTTTATATTGTTGATGAATAGTCTTTTTATATCTTCCCTTGTATAATTTTCTGCAACAATCGCTATTCCTTCTTCCATGTAAATTCTCAAAAGTGTTTGTTGGAGTAGTGAATAATTTTTGTTCAGCAAAACTTCAAGTTCTTTGTTTTTAGAACTGTTAATAATTGCAGGGAGCGTCATTGATACAATTATACCGATAATTCCTAGAGTAATAAGAGTTTCAGCTATCGTGAAGCCATTAGTTTTAGAATTTTTGTTAATCATCTTTACACCTTTTTGTTCTCTTTTAGGCTACATACATTTTATATAATAACACATAAAATGTTTTTGTGAACAATAAGACTACAAAAATTTTACAATTAGGACGTAACATTTTTACCAAGAGAAAAGAAAAAGGCTTTTCTCAAAATCAACTTGCTGAAAAGCTTGATATTTCGCGTGAACATCTTGCAAAAATTGAAACAGCAAAAAGATGTGTAAGCCTAGGGCTTCTTATTGATATATCTGAAGTTTTGAATGTTCCTGTGAGGGATTTTTTCGATTTTTAATTAAAAAAAAAGACCGATTTTTAAATCGGTCTTTTTTATCAATATCTCTAACCTCACATAGAGCAAAAACATTAATCGTTCCCAGCGCTCCTATTATTTTCTAATAGGCTGTCTTAACTCTAACAAAAGCGCCTTCAGTATGCCCGCTCCAATATATAGATGTGCCTCAGGCACCACTCGTTCTTTTGTAGAAGTCTTCAATAAATCCGGTGTTGAAATTTCCGCTCATAAATACAGGGTCTTCAATGATTGCCTGGTGGAACGGAATTGTTGTTTCCACGCCGGTGATAACATATTCTTTAAGCGCACGGTACATTCTGCGGCGGGCTTCATTTCTGGTTCTGCCCCAGCAGATTAACTTTCCAATCATGCTGTCATAATACGGCGGGATTTTGTAATCCTGATAAGCGTGAGAGTCCACTCTGACGCCAAATCCGCCCGGAGTTACGTAACCCGTAATTTGACCAGGGTTCGGCATAAAATCTTTTGCAGGGTTTTCTGCGTTGATACGACATTCAATAGCATGACCTCTCAAAATGATATCATCCTGAGTAAAATCAAGCGGCTCGCCTGATGCAACCATGATTTGTTCTCTTACCAAATCCACATTTGAAATCATTTCCGTTACACAGTGTTCAACCTGAATTCTGGTATTCATTTCCATGAAATACCATTTGCCGTCATGGTCAAGCAGGAATTCACAAGTTCCGGCGCCTTCGTAGTTAATTGCTTTTGCCGCACGAACTGCTGCTGCACCCATTTCTTTTCTTGTTGCTTCGTCAATTGCAGGTGAGGGAGCTTCTTCTAATAATTTTTGGTGGCGGCGCTGAATTGAACAGTCACGTTCGCCTAAATGAACAACGTTTCCGTATTGGTCTCCCAAAATTTGAACTTCGATGTGGCGCGGATTTTCAAGATATTTTTCAGCATAAACATCAGGATTGCCAAAGAAGTTCTGTGCTTCAGACTGACAAAGATTCATATTAGTTTCGACTTCATCATCGGAGCGGACAATTCTCATGCCCTTTCCGCCTCCGCCGGCTGTTGCTTTCAGAATAATCGGATATCCTGCTTTTTTTGCGAATTCTTTTACTTCTTGCGGTGTTTTAAGAATTCCTGTTCCCGGAGTTACAGGAACATTGTTTTCAATCATTGTTTTACGGGCAGTTGCTTTGTCGCCCATTTTTCTCATAGCTTCTGAAGTTGGGCCGATAAACTTAATTCCATGTTTTTCGCAAATTTCAGCAAAATCTGCGCGCTCTGACATAAAACCGTAGCCTGGATGGATTGCATCAGCACCAGACACAAGAGCTGCTGAAATAATTGCCGGAATGCTTAAATAACTTTTCGCACTTTGGGCCGGTCCAATGCAGTAAGCCTCTGTCGCAAGTCTTACATGAAGAGAATTTGCATCAGCCTGCGAATAAATTGCGACTGTCGGAATTCCTATTTCTCTGCAAGCCCTGATAATTCTTACCGCAATTTCCCCGCGGTTAGCTATTAATACTTTTTTAAACATCTTTTCTATCCCTATAAAATAGTGAAAAGTGAAAATTAAATTCACTTTTCACTAATGACTATTCTTATTATTCTATATACATCAAAACTTGTCCAAATTCAACCGGCTGGCCGTCTTCTACACAAATTTCGACAATTTTTCCTGAAAATTCTGATTCAATTTCGTTCATCAATTTCATTGCTTCAACGATACAAACCACATCACCTTGATTTACTGATTGTCCTACTTCAACGAACGGTTTGGCATCCGGTGAAGGTGATTTGTAGAATGTTCCAACCATAGGAGAAGTCAGCGGTTTGCCGCGTTTAACTTCTTCTTTCGCCGCTGGAGCGGCTGTTGTTTGAGTTGCAGCCGGTACTGGTGCTGCAGCCGGAGCGGCTGTTACAATCGGAGTTCCTGTAATAACATCTTTTCTAAGAGTAATAGCTTGTTCGCCGTCTTCCAAAGAAATTTCGGTTAATGAGGCATCTGCTAACACTTTAGCAAGTTTTTCTATGTATTCAATATCAAATTTCATTTAGAATTCCTTTCAAGTAAAATTCTGTTATTCTGAGACTTTAGTATGTATTAGATTCTTCGCTTTGCTCAGAATGACCTAAAGTCGAAGTATCCGTTTAAACTTATGCTCTGTCTAAGTATTCGTTAGTTCTAGTGTCAACACGGATTATATCTCCGTTAGAAATGAAGAACGGAACGTTAACCACCGCTCCGGTTTCAAGTTTAGCAGGTTTTGTACCGCCTTGAGCAGTGTTTCCTTTTTCAGCAGGAGGTGTATCAACAACTTCAAGTTCAACATGTGCCGGAATGTCAACACCGATAATTCTTGAATCATGCATTAAAACTTGAACATTCATATTTTCTTTCAAATATTTAAGCCCGTCGCCAATTTGGCTTTCAGATAAGTGAAGCTGGTCGTAAGTTTCATTATCCATCATTACGTAATCTGCACCTTCTTTGTATAAATACTGCATTTCACGTCTGTCAAGAGTTGCTTTGCCTACTTTTTCTCCGGCTCTAAATGTTTTTTCAATAACCTGTCCGGTTTCAACGTTTTTAAGTTTTGAACGAACAAAAGCTGCACCTTTGCCGGGTTTTACGTGTAAAAATTCAACAACAGACCATAAGCCGTTGTCCAGTTGAAGCGTCAAGCCTGTTTTTAAATCGTTTACTGAAATCATATTTTTCCCCTTTTTAAAAGTATAATCATCTATTGTATCTTGATGTTAGCACAAAAGTTTGAAACTTCAAATATTTGTAACAATTTTAATTAACAATCTGATGAAATTTTCAAACTTTGTTAGTTTTTGGATTTATTTTTACAAAAAGATTTACAACAATAATTCCTTATGATAATATAAATATAAACGTTAAAAATCAAAAGAGAACAAAGAGAGTAGGATAGAATGGTTGATATTGTGAATAATGGTTACGAGGCTTTAATTTCAGCAATTGCTGCGGCATTTTTTGCCCAGGTAATTAAGTTTATTATTTTCACAATACAATCACGCAAGATAAACTTTAAAATTTTCACAACAACTGGTGGAATGCCAAGTTCTCATTCTGCCGGGGTAATGGCTTTGGCAACTTCAGTGGGGCTGATTGGCGGCTTTGATTCTTTAACTTTTTCTGTAGCATTAGGTTTTGCTCTTATTACAATGTATGATGCAGCGGGCGTTCGCCGTGCAGCCGGAAAGACGGCTGCTTGTTTAAACAGAATGATGGAAGATTTTTACAAGCATGATGTTCAATCAATTGGAGGAAAATTAAAAGAACTTTTAGGCCACACTCCTTTTGAAGTTATCATGGGTGCGATTTTTGGTGTTCTTTTTGCATATAGTTTCCATCAATATTTAATCAGCTAAATCTGCTTGCCTTTTTTTATTTTCCATGTAATAATGTAACCGTTGAGGGTTTATAGAGCAAAATCTATATCCGAAGTTTCTACCCTTAGGAAAGAAAGAGATTCTCCAAGATAGATGGGTGTTGAAGAATTTAATTACAAATATATAAAAGATAATGCGAGTGCCGGAAGCTGGAGGCGCGGTTACGAATACCACTTAAAAGATATGGTATTTGATAATTATCCTGAAAAAAACTTTTATATGGCGAAAGTAAAGGGAAATTTTCAGGACTTTTATAAAACCGATTTGATATTCAAAAAGAACAAGGTTGAAGCACGCTGCAACTGTCCTTTGAAAGAAGAGTGGTGTAAACATGCAGTTGCGGTCGCATTGAAGGCAATTGATGAGCATGCTTATGAAGATTGGCTTGAAACAAAGTTCGGAATTGAACCGAATTTTCCGGATGAAAACACTGCGCTTACTGAGCCGCCGCAGGGAAATTACATTTTTCACTTCAATTCAAAGCGTAAAGCAAACTTTTTCTCAATACTTGTAATGTCAAGAGAAACCGGTAAAGTTGTAAGACAGATTGAACCAATTTTGCGAGCCTTGATAGAAGCACAAAAGCAGGATAAATCTTTTGAGCTAAATAACTCACAAAAAGTTGAAGTTGCAATATTTCAGCAGCTTTTGACAATCTCAAGACAGGACAAAAAAGCCGGCTGGTATGATATTCCGATTACAAAATTCGGTCCGATGTTTACCTTACTTTCAAAAGCCGACGAGGTTTTGGATGAAAAAACAAAAGACCGCTTGAAATTTACAGATGAGGAATGGAAACTTAAATTATACGTCAATACAGGTGCTCAAGGCACGATTTTACTCTCTCTTGAGTGGATTCGGCCTGACAAAGATGATGTTATCCCGTTTGAAGAAGTAAGATACTTTTCAAGACATTTGAAATGGGGAAGATATAAAAATTTGATTTTCCCAACAAATGTTGCAATGCAGGTTCTTCCGCAAAATTTAATTAAGTCAACTTTTACAGATTTAAAAGATTCAGAAGGCGGGAAATTTATTTATGAAGAACTGCCGAAGCTTAGAGAAGTTATGGACGTCGAAATTGCCGAAAATATCAGCAAATTAATGCTTGAAGAACGTCCGCCGCTCAATATTGTGACGCTCGGAATTGATTATGACCAATCCTTGAAAGCAACTTTGGAATTTGAATATGATGGCGTTAAAGTCCCATTTTCAAAAACCGCCGAAAAAACTCCGTATATTACAATCAAAAAGCCGGGCGAGGATTTGGTTTACTGGATTAAAAGGAATTATCAGCACGAAGTCGAGGCTTATCATATGCTTTTGGCTTGTAAATTTGTGCCGATGCAGACAAACAATCTCGCATTAGAAAAAGAAAACGCAATTGATTTTTATAATTATTATATTAAGCAGGCCGGAGATGGCTGGAAGTTTGAAGAAAAAGACGATATGAATTTCTTTAAACTTATGGAGGATCCGTTTAAACTTTGTGCAAAAATTGATTTCAGCGAGGATGCCTCAGACAGCTTTGATATTACCCTTTACGGTCAGGTTGGCGATGAAATTATTTCGTTCAGTGATATTTATGAGACCATTCAAAGCGGCGAAAAATACAGTCGTATAAGAAGCTTGGGATTTGTAGAATTCCCGGCGCAAAATATTTATGCAATGATGCGTGCCTTTAACTCATTTGATGTTTATCGCAACGCTGATGACAAATTTACCGTCAAAACTTACCGTGCCGGCTTGATTACAGAGTTGAAAAACCTTGATGTCGAACTTGTTTTGAGTGAAGAGTTTGAGAAATTCTGGACGCAGATGTCTTCGTTCTCAACTGCTGACGGGCATGATTTGCCGGAAAATATCAATGCAGAATTTCGTGAATACCAAATTAAAGGTTTTGGCTGGCTTTGGTTTATGTATAAATACGGGCTAAACGGAATTTTGGCTGACGATATGGGGCTTGGTAAAACATTACAGGCGCTTGCGGCAATCCAGAAAGCCAAAGAAGTTGACGGCCCGGCGCCAACACTTGTAATTTGTCCGACAACAGTTGTGTTTAACTGGGAATCTGAAATACAGAAGTTCGCGCCGACATTAAGCTGTCTTAAACTTGCAGGAGTTGATAGAAAGAATTTCTTTAAAGAAATTCCAAACTATGATGTTGTAATAACAAGTTACGCGTTAGTGCGCCGTGATATAGAAAAACTTCAAAAATACAATTTCAGATATGTGATTTTGGACGAATCACAAAATATCAAAAACGCGCTTTCGCAAACCGCTCAGGCTGTTAAAAAAATTAATGCAGACCACAAGCTTGCGCTTTCAGGCACGCCGATTGAAAACAAACTTGAAGAACTCTGGTCAGTCTTTGATTTTCTAATGCCGGGATTTTTGATGAGTATTTCGGAATTCAATTTCCGCTACGTCAACCCGATTATGGAGCGCGGCGATAAAACCGTTGAAAAACGTCTGAAATTGCAGATTTATCCGTTCATCCTGCGCCGTATGAAACGCGATGTTGCCAAAGATTTGCCGGATAAAGTTGAAAATATTGCTTACTGCGAACTTACAGATGAGCAGAAGGACTTCTATCTTCAGGTTCTTGACAGCACAAAAGAAGAATTGTTTAAATCAATTGAAGAAAACGGGCTTGAAAAAAGCAGACTTTCAATCTTCTCGGCACTTCTTAGATTGCGTCAAATTTGCTGCCATCCGCGCCTTTACGACAAAGAAAACGTTAAACATGTTATGTCTTCCGGTAAATTTGAAAAACTTAAAGTTATGCTTGAAGAAATTATTTCAGAAGGTCACAGGGTGCTTTTATTCAGCCAGTTTGTCAACATGCTTGATATTGTAAAAGGCTGGCTTGAGCGTGAAGGAATTGATTACGAATATCTGACCGGAAAAACCAAAGACCGTCAGGCTGCTGTAGAAAGATTTAATAGCAGTAACATTCCGATATTCTTAATCAGCTTAAAAGCCGGCGGAACCGGTTTGAACCTGACAGGTGCTGATTACGTAATTCATTATGACCCGTGGTGGAACCCTGCAGTTGAAGATCAGGCGACTGACCGTGCTTACCGTATTGGTCAAACGAAAAAGGTGTTTGTTTACAGACTTATCACTAAAAATACGGTTGAAGAAAAAATTCAAAAACTCAAAACTGTTAAGAGAAACCTTGTTGACAGCGTAATTTCTGTTGACCGAAATATTGTAAAATCTCTTACAATGGATGACATCAGAGAAATTTTCTCTACAGATTAGTGGCTTAACAGCAGTTCTGTTTGCGATTGTCTAATTTCAAAAGCATATTTATAGTGAAAGCTTATGCAGGGGTATTATTAGCAAGTGATTTTATTTTAGGAAATCTTTCCAGTAACTTCCGTTACCGTCAGGGCTTGTATCAGAAAGCGCATAGTATGCGCAGGTGTAAGTTGTAGTGTTTTGTGTGTAGGAACACATAGTTGACGGGTCTTGTAAATCCTCTCCATAACCAGTTAAGTCATCTCCTATAAATGGTATTACCATATTTTTCTTTGTAAAAGCAAATACAAACCAGTCATAGCCATATTTGTTAGGGCCTTTTTTACCATTTGTGTCAACACAGATTTTTGGACCGACTGTAACATTGCTAAATATTCCATTTAATAGATTATCCATGACAAAAAACCTTCCTGAAATGTCTGTCATTATAATGCTTTCGTCACAAGGTTGTGAGGAGTTGTCCGAGCCGTTCAAAGCTGCAGGTATATAACCAAGAATCCGTTTATAAACATCTTTTCTTAACGTTTCTTCTCCTTCAAGCTTGTTTGTCGAACCTGCAGCTTGTGCCTGTCCGTTAAAATATTTCATATATAATTTCAGTAATCCTGTTGAGTCATAAGCTTGGCTTGCATTTTCGGCTTCAGGGTTTTTTATAATTTTGCTGTATTCATGGACAGTAAACCCTTCTTGTGTTTCAAACATTTTTGCTGCATTGTTAAGATCGCTGTAAGCTTTTAAAAATTGAGTATGGAGAACTTTTTTCTGATAGTTTTTTATCAACTGAGGAATTGTCATCGCGGCAATAATTCCTATTATTCCAAGTGTAATTAAGACCTCTGCCAGGGTAAACGCCTTTAAACCTTTCTCATTATGAGTATCTGCGTGCTTAGCACCTTCAGCCGTGGTAAAACCTTTTTTCATAAACCCTCCAATATTAAGCTATATTATAGATAATTTATCGTTTTTATTTAATATTCATTAAAAACAATAAATATATTCTCATACCTAAGAAAAAATGTCAACTCATAATAAAAAATATATAATTTTAATATGAGTGTTAGTGAAGATTTAAAAATCTTATTATTAAAAGAAAAAATGACCATAACAGAACTTGCAGCGCTTGCAGCAGAAAAATCCGGCAAACCGTATACTGTTTTTGGAATTTCGCAAAAACTCGCCAGAAGTTCAATGAAATACGATGAACTGAAATTCCTCGCTCAAATTCTCGGTTACCGTATTAATTTCGAAAAAATTGAAGAATAATGTTATTCATATCTAAGTGCATCAATCGGGTTTAAAAGAGAGGCTTTGTATGCCGGGTAATAGCCGAATAAAACTCCGATTGCACCTGAAAAACCAAGTGATAAAAGTATTGAAAAACTTGAAATTGAAATCGACATTCCAGCCAGCATTTGTAGAAGTTTTGATCCTGTAATACCTATGAAAACTCCAATTAACCCGCCTATTATTGAAAGCAGAAATGATTCAATCAAAAATTGGATTCTGATATCGGAAGCTTTAGCCCCGATTGCCATACGAATTCCGATTTCTTTTGTTCGTTCTGTTACTGACACAAGCATAATGTTCATAATCCCGATGCCTCCGACTAAAAGTGAAACCGAGGCGATTGCCCCTAACAAAAGCGACATTGTACGTGCTGAAGATTTAATTGTTTCTTGCATTTCGGCAAGATTGCGGATTTCAAAGTCATCTTCCTGATTTTTACCGATGTTGTGGCGGCGTCTTAAGATGTCTGTAATATCGCTTTCTGCAATACTCAAAGTTTCTTCACTTTGAGCTTTTATGTTAATCATTTTGACTGTACCAGGGAAATCTGTCCCGAAAACTTTTTTCTGAGCTGTAGTAATCGGGATGAAAACTAAATCATCCTGATCCATTCCCATGCCGTTTTCGCCTTTCATCTTCAAAAGCCCGATGACTTTAAACGGAACATTTCCTATGCGGATTGTTTTATTAATAGGGTCCATGTCGCCAAAAAGTTCTGTTGCAACAGTGTTTCCAATAATTGCAACTTTTGTGCTGTTTTTCTGATCTTCTGGAAGAAAATTCCTGCCTTCAATTATCTCGTAATTTCTTATGAACAAATAATCTGCATTTGTGCCAGCTACCGTAGTTGACCAGTTTTGGTTGCCGTAAGTAAGTTGCTTTGCTTCTGAAGAGTAAGGAGCAACTGCAAGAACTCCATTTGCATTTGCTTCAATTGTCTCAGCATCTTTCAGGGTAAGTGTGGGTTTTGTACCTGAACCCATACGTACACCTCCAGAAGTTGCAGAACTTGAGCGTATCATTAAAAGATTGCTTCCCATAGATTCCATATCTTTTGCGATTCTCTCGCTGGCGCCTGAACCTACAGCAAGCATTATAATTACAGCGCTTACGCCGATAATTATACCAAGTGAAGTCAGTATTGAGCGCATTTTGTTTATTTTAAGCGATACTACCGCCATTTTTAATGTTGATTTAAAGTCTATCATTATTTGTCCTTTTATTTTAGTGAAATGTGAAATGTTCTTTACGGGGTAGTTTTTCAAACCCCTCACCCGCATTTCTAACGCTCACTGCCGTTCTGGCAGAACTGCTCCCTCTCCCGCAAGGGGCGAGGGGTTTAATACGGAATTGTTGTGTGTTCATTTATCGTATCTGATACGATGTTTCCGTCTTTGAATCTGACTACGCGCTTGCAGTATTGCGCTATGTCAGGTTCGTGTGTTACAAGAATTATTGTTTTGCCCATGTTTTTATTTAAGTTTACAAAGAATTCCATAACTTCAATACTTGTTTTGGTGTCCAAGTTTCCGGTCGGCTCGTCGGCAAGGATAAGCGGCGGGTCGTTAACAATTGCGCGTGCAATCGCAACACGCTGCTGTTGACCGCCTGACATTTGATTGGGCATATGGTCTTCTCTGTTTTCAAGACCGACTATTTTTAGTGCCTGTTTTGCTCTTATTTCACGTTCTTCTTCGGGAATGCCTTTGTAAATCATAGGAAGTTCGACGTTTTCAAGCGCTGTAGTTCTTGCTATCAGGTTAAATCCCTGAAATACGAACCCCATTTTGATATTTCTAATGTCTGCAAGTTCATCGGCATTAAGCGAAAACATATCAATGCCATCAAGAAAGTAGCTGCCGGAATTTGGTTTATCCAGAGTCCCGAGCATATTCATAAAAGTTGATTTACCTGAACCGGAAGTACCCATGATTGCAACAAATTCGCCTTCTTCAACACTTAACGATACGCAGTTTAGCGCGTTAAAGCTGTCTTCGCCGGTTTGATAGGTTTTTATTGCATTTTTAACTTCTATGAGTGACATTTCTTTCCTTTATTTTGTTTGCCGGATTAAAACATTCCCGGCCCGCGGCGGCGTTTGTTTCCTTTTGGAGTGCCGGATTTGCCTTTAATGCCTGTAATAATTTTTGCATCTTCTTTTACGTCTTTTGCGCTGATTTCTGTGAAGTTGTCGTCGCTTGCGCCTATTTGAATGTCATGTCTTACTGGTTTGTTGTTTTCCAAGAGCCAGACGCCCTGATTTTTGTATTTTGTTCCGTCTGTTTTTGGGGTGAATTTTAGCGCTATATTTGGTGCGCAAAGTACGTTTTCGCGTTTATTTGTAATTATTGAAACATTTGCAGTCATTCCGGGTTTAAGTTTCAAATCATTGTTTTCAACATTGACAATTACCGAATAAGTTACGACATTATTTGTATTTGTTGAGGCCAGACGAACCTGTGTAACTTTTCCTGTGAAAATGCTGTCTGCATAACCGTCAAGCGTGTAAGTAACATCCTGTCCTTCTTTAACTTGTCCAATATCAGCTTCGGACACATTTACTTCAATTTGCATCTTTGTTAAATCCTGTGCGATTGTAAAAAGCTCTGGTGCTTGAAAGCTTGCGGCAACCGGCTGGCCAAGGTCAATTTCACGTGAAATTACAGTTCCGTCAACCGGTGCGATAATTTTTGTGTATCCGAGGTTTGTCATTGCGGTTTTTAAAGAGGCCTGATATTGAGCAATTTGAGCTCGGGCGGCGTTTATCTGTGCAAGGTCTGATTTGTATGTGCTTTCCATCTGATCAAGGTCGCTGCGCGGAACAAAGTTTTTTGCATAAAGATTTTTGTAGCGCTCGTACATTTTTCTATCATATTCTGTTGTTGCCTGAAGTTTTGCAAGGTTTGCCTGTGCGTTTGCAATTTGAGCCTGATTTTGCTGGACTGTTGCTTCAAAGTTAGCCGGGTCGATTTGAGCCATCAGCTGGCCTTTCTTAACTTCCGAGTTAAAGTCAACATAAATTTCTTTTATCAGTCCGGATACGGTTGAACCTACGCTGACTGTGTTTACAGGGTTAATAGTTCCCGATGCTTCCACGATTTCTGTTATTGTACAGCGTTTGAGTGTTCTGGTTTGATAATGAACCTTGTTTTTCAGATATACATAAGTTGAAGTTCCTGCAATAAGTACTAGAAAAGCTAACGCCGTTATAATATATCGTTTCCTTATAAAAGTTTGTATTTTCATTAATCTTTATCCTCTATCGTGATTTTAACATCAGGTTTGAGCGCAATTGCCTGCTCAAGCTGTGCTCTTGCAACATTATAATTATAAACTGCTTCAACATAAGATTGCTGAGCATTGTTGTAATTAACTTTTGCGTCTTGAAGTTCAATATAATCGCCGATTCCTACAAAATATCTTCCGTCAGCAAGTTCAAGGTTTTCTAGCGTTTGTCTGACTTTTACTGCAAGCAGCGGAATTTGTTTTTCTAATTGTATCATGTCAATGTAAGCTGCCTGAACTTCAAAATATATGTTTTGTTTCAAAAGATCAATTTCGTTTTGCGCAAGTTCAACTTGAATTTTTCCGGCATCGATTTCGCTTTTCTTGCTCATTATATTTACGGAACTTTTTAAATTAATTCCTAGTGAAAAAGAATTCGTGCTGTTGGTATCGCGGAAACCATATCCTGCACTGCCGGTGATTTCCGGATAATATTCTCGTTTTATATAAAGCAGAGATTGCTTCATTGCTTTGAGAGTGTTTTCGTAAGCCTTTAAATCAGGGCGGTTTTTTATTGCAATTTCAACTGATTCTTCAAATGTATGCGGAAAAGGTTTGAAATTAAAATTCTCCATCACATCAAGTTTTTCGACTGAAGAGGTTAATGTCGCATCAGTAACATTCTGAGGGGGATTGCTTAGGTCTTTTTTTTCAGAGATTTTTGTAAGGTTTACCGGGATTTCGCTGCGTTTGAAGTTGAAAGTTTCAGTATTTTTTATTTCATACTCGGGAGCGTATGCTATGTACATTGAATTGTTTAATTTTACCAGTGCATTCTGATAATTTTTTATTGAATTAACGAGGGTTACTTTTGAGTCGCTCAGGTAAACTTCCGAGTTTACGAGATCGATTTTTGATTTAATTCCTTCATCAAAATAAGCTTTTGTTCTTTGATAGTTTCGTTCGTTAATCTGCACGTTTGCACGGTTTACATCGACCGCTGCTTTTGCGGCCAAAACTCCGTAATAATTGTTTTTAAC
>QAMI01000029.1:20976-25248 GCA_003150395.1 Candidatus Gastranaerophilales bacterium
TCGTACATTTTTCTATCATATTCTGTTGTTGCCTGAAGTTTTGCAAGGTTTGCCTGTGCGTTTGCAATTTGAGCCTGATTTTGCTGGACTGTTGCTTCAAAGTTAGCCGGGTCGATTTGAGCCATCAGCTGGCCTTTCTTAACTTCCGAGTTAAAGTCAACATAAATTTCTTTTATCAGTCCGGATACGGTTGAACCTACGCTGACTGTGTTTACAGGGTTAATAGTTCCCGATGCTTCCACGATTTCTGTTATTGTACAGCGTTTGAGTGTTCTGGTTTGATAATGAACCTTGTTTTTCAGATATACATAAGTTGAAGTTCCTGCAATAAGTACTAGAAAAGCTAACGCCGTTATAATATATCGTTTCCTTATAAAAGTTTGTATTTTCATTAATCTTTATCCTCTATCGTGATTTTAACATCAGGTTTGAGCGCAATTGCCTGCTCAAGCTGTGCTCTTGCAACATTATAATTATAAACTGCTTCAACATAAGATTGCTGAGCATTGTTGTAATTAACTTTTGCGTCTTGAAGTTCAATATAATCGCCGATTCCTACAAAATATCTTCCGTCAGCAAGTTCAAGGTTTTCTAGCGTTTGTCTGACTTTTACTGCAAGCAGCGGAATTTGTTTTTCTAATTGTATCATGTCAATGTAAGCTGCCTGAACTTCAAAATATATGTTTTGTTTCAAAAGATCAATTTCGTTTTGCGCAAGTTCAACTTGAATTTTTCCGGCATCGATTTCGCTTTTCTTGCTCATTATATTTACGGAACTTTTTAAATTAATTCCTAGTGAAAAAGAATTCGTGCTGTTGGTATCGCGGAAACCATATCCTGCACTGCCGGTGATTTCCGGATAATATTCTCGTTTTATATAAAGCAGAGATTGCTTCATTGCTTTGAGAGTGTTTTCGTAAGCCTTTAAATCAGGGCGGTTTTTTATTGCAATTTCAACTGATTCTTCAAATGTATGCGGAAAAGGTTTGAAATTAAAATTCTCCATCACATCAAGTTTTTCGACTGAAGAGGTTAATGTCGCATCAGTAACATTCTGAGGGGGATTGCTTAGGTCTTTTTTTTCAGAGATTTTTGTAAGGTTTACCGGGATTTCGCTGCGTTTGAAGTTGAAAGTTTCAGTATTTTTTATTTCATACTCGGGAGCGTATGCTATGTACATTGAATTGTTTAATTTTACCAGTGCATTCTGATAATTTTTTATTGAATTAACGAGGGTTACTTTTGAGTCGCTCAGGTAAACTTCCGAGTTTACGAGATCGATTTTTGATTTAATTCCTTCATCAAAATAAGCTTTTGTTCTTTGATAGTTTCGTTCGTTAATCTGCACGTTTGCACGGTTTACATCGACCGCTGCTTTTGCGGCCAAAACTCCGTAATAATTGTTTTTAACTGAGTAAATTGTTGAAAGCACGGTGTTATCAAAGTTAAATTCTGATGCAATCTGATTAAATTTTTGCATTCTGATACGTGCATTTGTTTTCCCAAAGTTCCAAATTAACTGGCTTATTGAAGCTTCGGCGCTGTAATAATTGTTGTTTATGCTTCTTATATTTGAGTGGTTGTCGTTGTAGTTGAAGCCTGTTCCAATTCCAATTGTCGGAAAATATGAGGCTTTTGCAATATTTACATCGGTTTTGCTTAAACGGTAGTTGTATCTGGATTTTTTAACTGCGGGACTGTTCTTCAGTGCAATTTCAATACAGTCTTCAAGGGAAAGCACCATCCCCTTTTGGACTGCGGCAACTTCTGCACTGAAACAAGGCGTAAATGATATTAATAAGCTTGTAACTATAAAGACGGCTTTTAGTTTTATTGAAAATTTCAAGCGAAAACAATCCTCAAATATATACTTTCATCTACATAACGATTTTAGTATATTATTTGTTCATTTTAATCATTTAGAAGGATTAAATTATTGTTTTCTACGCAGATTCTTTAAATGACCAGAAATCTTTTTGGAACATTACCAGAAACGGAATTATTTCAAGCCTGCCAACAAGCATTGATATTGTCATAATAATTTTTGTTGACATGTGCATACTGCTGAAGGAACCCATTGGACCTACAATATTCCCAAATCCAGGGCCAATATTGCCGAGTGCAGTAATAGAACTTGTGATACCGATTGTTGAATTTTGTTCAATAACTGTAATCAAGAACGCACCAATTGCAAAACATAAAAAATAGAAAAATACAAACACAACGGTTTGGTTTAGAATTTCGTGTGGGATAATCGCATTATCTACTTTGACATTCAAAATAGCATTTGGATGAAGTATTTTTATTAAAGAATTTTTCATTGATTTGTACACAAGAATCCACCTTGTCATTTTAATACCGCCGCCGGCTGAACTTGCACATGAACCCATAAACATAACTGTAAATAAAAGTGCTTGTGGTATAAAATGCCATTTTGCAAAATCAACGCTTGCACTTCCTGTAGAGGTTGTAATGCTTATTACCTGATAAAAAGCATGAGTTAAAGCTTCTTTTATACTGTACCCGTCGTAGAAAAATAATGCTATTGCAATTAAAAGAGCCATTAAACAGGTCATACAGGTATATGTTCTGAATTCTTCATTTTTGAGTAGTAAAGATGGTTTTTTTTGAGTTAAAACTTTATATTGAAAAATAAAACTTGCCCCGGCAATAAACATAAAAATTGTTGTTATCCAATACATAGGATAAGAATTATATCCTGCAAGACTTTGAGCATTTGGAGAAAATCCACCTGCGGCAAGAGTTGATAATGAGTTGCAAACTGCATCAAAAACCGGCATTCCCGCAGCATGAAGAAGGATTACCTGGAGAAATGTCAGTCCTGCATAAATTTTCCAGAGCGCTGATGCTGTATTTCTAATTCTGGGTGTGATTTTATCTTCGGTCGGTCCAGGTGCTTCTGCGAAAAACATTTGTCTGCCGGCAACAGCAAACTGTGGCAAAATCGCGATAAATAAGACTATAATTCCTAAGCCCCCCAGCCATTGGGTTAAAGAACGCCAGAAAAAGAATGTTTTTGGATAATCAAAGTTTGTCAGTATTGTAGCACCGGTGGTTGTTATTCCTGAAACTGCTTCAAAAATGGCATCAACCGGGTGAAGTCCGTAAAAAATAAAAGGAAGTCCTGAAACTATTCCGAAAATTATCCAGGAAAAAGCAACAATAAATAGCGCTTCAGATTTTTTAATATCATTAAGGTTTTCAATTCTGTATGCGTTTTTGATGAATTTTCTTAATGCATATCCGAGGCTGATTGAGGCTATGCCTGCAGTTAAAAACGGCAGTATTGATATATAATCTTTATAAATTATTGCGACTATTATAGGAATAAGTATCACAAATCCTATATATTTTAAAATCATCCCTATTGCATTTGCAAGATAGTTTAAGCGCATATTACTTTACCTTAAAAAATTCTTTAATTCCCTGAGCATCTTCAGCTTTAGTAAAAATTATTAATGTATCGCCTGACTTAATTTCAATATCACCTTTTGGTATAATAACAGAATTTTTGCGGTCTATTACACCAATAATTGCGCGTTTTGGAAGTGTCAAATCCATAATTCTTTTCCCGTCAAATTCCGGCAAAACTCCGATTTCCAGGACTTCTCCCTGCCCTTGTTCCACGGTTGCAAGAATATCAACATCATTTTCCTGTAAATCATTTCGGACTTCGTTCAACGCAGAATTTTTGGGAGATATCGCAATATCTATTCCGACTTTTTCAAACAGTGGTATGTTTAAAACTTTTGAGACTCTTGCAATTACTCGTTTTACTCCAAGTTGCTTTGCAAGGAGCGAGCATAATAGATTTCTTTCATCGTTATTCGTAACGCTGATTACAACATCAGATGCGCCGATATCTTCTTCATCAAGAAGCTTCAAATCAGTACCATCGCCGTTTATAATGAGTGTATTGCTTAATTTTTCGGCAAGGCAGTGACATCTATCCAGATTTTTTTCTATTATTTTGGTTTTGATTTTTACAGCTTCAAGGCTTTGAGCAAGCATTAAACCAACGTTTCCGCCGCCTATTATAGAAACACTTTTTACATATTCTTTTTCATGGAAAAATGTTCCAGCCAGAATGTCCAGGGAGTGAGAAGTTCCCATAAATATAAGTTTATCGCCTTCAAGAATTTCAGTTTCGCCTGATGGTATAAATAACTGTGAATTCCTCGTAATTCCAACAATCAGTGTGTCTTTTGTAAACCCTACATCTTTAATCTTTTGCCCGACAATTGGAAGGTT
>QAMI01000064.1 GCA_003150395.1 Candidatus Gastranaerophilales bacterium
AATTCACAGCGCGCGACGAATTTTTTGGCGGCGAAAGACCGGCAAGCGAAATCGAAACCCGTTTTGTTATGGAGATTATTGAAGAATACAAACCATCGTTGATTTTGACTCTCCATGCACCTTTCAAGGTCGTAAATTACGACGGTGACGCAAAAGAAATCTCAGAAAAGATTTCAAAAATTATAAACTATCCGGTTGAAGAAAGTATCGGCTATCCAACCCCGGGAAGTTTTGGAACTTACGCCGGAATAGAAAAGAAAATCCCGACGATTACATTAGAACTGGATGAAACCTGTCCTGTTGAAGAACTGATTTCACCCGTTCATAAAATATTTGATATTTTGTAAATTAGATAAAATTTATTTCTGTTCGTCTTTGTTTTCAATATAAAATTGGAAAAATTTACCGGAATCCTGACTAAATATAGCTCCGCCTTCGCCTTTATATATTCCGGCATCACTGAAACAGTCAACATCTTTGACATAATATTTTGAAGACGAGAGTTTTCGGTTTAATCTGCCTGCCATCTCAGAATCGCTGTCATATTCGTCAATTTTTTTATCATCATTCACGTCCATATGTTCAAGCGCAAGCCCCGCAAGATAAAAATCACTGTCCGGAATATTTTCACCGGAAAGTTTCAATTCGCCATGCGGAACTTTGCTCATATCAAATTCCTGCTTGCCGTAAATAACTCTTTTCCCGACAGGAATTTCATAGGTCTTTGTTGTGCCTGTTTTAAGATCCTTCAAAATAATTCTGTCATTCGGACGTCTTTTTTCAATTCTGTTAATCATTTCAACCATAATAATCCAATCCTTTCCCCGTAGATTAATCCTAGTATTCTTATATTATTTAAAAAGTATTTTTAGACTTAAAAATTGTCTTTTAAGTTTTCATCTTTTAACAAATTTTAATAAAAAAGGCGGTTAAACCGCCCTTAAAATTTTTATTTATTTCCAAAATTCATACCATGCTTTGTCTTTCGGAGGAGATGCCAGCGGCTGCTCCTTTTCAAGAAGCTGAATTTCCAGATGTCCTCTTTCACCTTTAGCATTTTCAACATTTGCATAAATCAAGCCATGCTCAAGCGCATCTGCATCACCTCCGCGAGCCGGTGGATCATTCATAGTATCTTTTCTAACATGATATTCAGATTTTGCTTTCTGAAGTTCCTCTTCGGCTTTTTCACCATACAAGCCTCCGACTAAATCATTTGTATCAAGACGCTTTCCGTCACCGTCGCCTTCAGCAGCCGCTTTAATTAATGCTGCTTGATATTTTGTTACTTCAAGCTCATTGTCTTTAACTTCTTTACCGTCTTTGTCATAGACCTTACCGTCTTTGATAGTCCATTCCGCGACATTGCCTTTAACTCTTGCATTCCTAAAATCAATTACAAAACTTTCACCGGAATCTTTGTCTTTCACAGTAACTTTTGTGTAACCGTTTTGCGGTTGCCCTGCACCATTCACTTCATTAATTGTCATGATAATACCTCGTTTTCATTTTATATACTTTATAAGTATTTTTTATATATAAAATTGCCTGAGTTAATAATTTATTTACAATTGTTAACACTCAGTTTTGTTTGTAGTAGAATAATGGAAAAAGAGGAATTTTAATATGAAATTGCACAATTCTTTTACCAACAAAATAGAAGATTTTAAACCAATTGAAGAAAATAAAGTTAAAATGTACGTCTGCGGCCCGACCGTTTATGATTTTGCACACCTTGGACACGCAAGATGCTACATAACCTGGGATGTTCTTTACAGATATTTGAAATTCAAAGGCTATAATGTCACTTATTGCCGTAATGTTACAGACGTTGACGACAAAATTCTTAAAAAAGCAGAAAAAGAAAACAAAACTCCCGAAGAAGTTTCTCAATACTGGTACAAGCAGTTTGAGAATTCAATGAAAGCTTTAAACACCTTGAAACCCGATATTGAGCCTTTTGCAACCAAAACCCTGGGCGAAATGATTGGAATGGTAAAAGATTTGATAAATAAAGGATTTGCTTATGAAATCGATGGCGATGTGTATTTCAGAGTAAAAAAATTTCCTGAATACGGGAGTCTTTCAAAACAGCCGATTGATCAGCTTGAAAGCGGCGCCAGAATTGAAGTCGGCGATAAAAAAGAAGACCCTCTTGACTTTGCACTCTGGAAAAAAGACGAAAAATTCGGTTACAAAAGCCCCTGGGGCGTAGGCCGTCCGGGCTGGCACATTGAATGTTCGGCAATGAGCCGTAAATATCTTGGCAAAACAATTGATATTCACGCTGGCGGTGCGGATTTGATTTTCCCCCACCACGAAAACGAAATTGCTCAATCAGAATGCGCTAATGGCTGCAAGTTTGTCAATTACTGGCTTCACAACGGTTTTGTGACAATAAATAAAGAAAAAATGTCAAAATCCCTAGGAAACTTTTTGACAATCGACGATTTGCTGAAAAAATACGATGCTAACACAATCCGCTTCTTTATTTTGACAAACCACTACAGAATGCCGGTCGAATTCAGCGATGAATCTCTGGCCTCTGCCGCAGCAGGTGTAAAACGAATGCTGAACGCAAAACGCGCTAAAATTGATGAAAATTTTGATATCACAAAAACTGACGCATACAAAGACTTTGTTGACGCGATGGACGATGATTTAAATACCTCAAAAGCGCTTGCCGTACTTTTTGATTTGGCCAACAAAGCAAATAAAGATGAAAAAGACGCTTTTGCAACACTATTTACACTTGCGTCGGCGCTTGGTTTCAGCTTTGAAAAAGCCTCGCTTTCAGAAGACGAAGTTAAAGAAGTTGTGAAAAGAATTTCCGAAAAATTGGGCGAAAAATTTGAATCAATGGACGAAATTCTTGCATACCGCAAAAAAGCACGCGAGGAAAAAAATTGGGAAATCGCAGACAAAATCCGCACCGCTTTTGATGCTGAAAATATAGTTCTGAAAGATTCAAAAGAAGGCACTACCTGGGAAGTTAAATAATTAAGATTAAAAATAGAATTAAACTGTATACCGGCAAGCGTAATGCATAATTTATGTTATATTATGCAGGCAGGCTAAGTCATACAACTTGATGGGAAAAAATACTTTTTTCTTCTGTTTATTTACACTTAGTTTTGCCATTATACGACAGCCCCGTGCAATGCAGATAATCCATATTCTCATTGGTAATCACCCAGCCAGCACAAGCTTTACCGTTTATTCCTCCATCATAAAATTCATTTAGCGGTTCTTTATTGCAAGAATTCCAAATTTGATAATATGGTTGTGTATAATTACCATAAGGTGCTACACGATCTTTATGCAGTTTAAAAACAAATGTATCACGTCCAAATGCATTCGGGCCTTTATGACCATTTATATCAACAATAAGCTCGCAGGCAAATTTTTCAACTTCCGGAACATCCCATGTGCGAAATGTTTCACAGCTTTGCGTACTAGATGATGGGAATTTTAATATAAAACCGTTTGATAACACTAATGAATTCATTTGTGTATAGCGAGAAGTAATTTTTTGCATGTTCAAAGAATATAAAACAGAATCACTCCTATCATTTACAGATGATATTACATTTAAATGTTTAGACAAGCTATCCATCAAACAAACGGGCTTAACATATCCGGTTGTCACGTTGAAACAGTCCCAGCTTGAAATATCTTCTCCATATTCTTCCATCGCTCTAAAATAAGCCTGTGAAATCAACGAATACGCAGCTTTCACTTTAGTCACAGTAACCCTTTCCTCATGTTTTTTAATCAACGACGGCAGTGTCATTGCTGCAACAATCCCGATTATACCAAGAGTTATTAAAACCTCAGATAAAGTAAATGCGTATTGTTTGGATGGTGAAAAATGAGAAGTGAAATGTGAAAAGACCGTTTCGCTATTATCTTTTTCATTTGTGACAAAGTGAGATAGATATTTATTTTCCAAACAACAGCGAACGTGCGCGCGGTTTAAAGAAAACAAATATTTCCTGAAAAATACCTGCCGCTTAAAATTAAACAAAACCCTTGCAGGAGCTGGGTTACAGGACGCCCCCCCCCCCCGGTAATTCAATCATAGTCTGCTTTTTCATACGTTAGCTCCTTAAAAAAAGTTCCTTTTCAACTTTTTTATTATAGTATTGTTTAGGCTTTTTTGCAAGAAAAAATAAAAGAAAAGATTTAAAACAATCCCACCACCGCCTTCGGCGGTCCCCCTCCCTTTGGCAAGGGAGGCTTAAGGAAAACAGAAAATACTATAATAAAAGAAAAATCTTCTATATGAAGAATAATTTTTGTCATATAATATTTTTATGAAAAGTTTACAAAAATTCTTACTAATAACATCAGCCTTGATTTTATCAACGCCGGCGCAAGCTGCGTCGTTCACGCCGGTAATCCCGTCAGCCACAATGCAAATTGCACGCGAAGCTCAGGCTAGAACCGTATATGAAAAACCCTCATCAGAAGTAGTCCGTGTCGGAATTGCAACAACAGGTTTCGGAACTTATGACTACAAAGAAATTTCTCTCTACGGAACCGACGAAATCCAAATTTATAATGACAATGCTTTAATAGCAAAATTTCCGGCAAATAATAATATAAAAATCACTTATTCAAACGGAATGTACACAATTTATGACAACGACAGCAGTGTTTTGGATGAAGTCAGCGGTCCGATTTCATTTACATGCGATGACGGACTTCTGGGAGTTACAGGACTTAAACGGGCAGGTAAAAATGCACTTTATCACGGGGCATTTCAACTGGCAGCAAAAAATAATTCTGTTTTCAATCTGGTGAATATTATCGAAGTTGAAGATTATCTAAAAGGTGTCGTTCCAAACGAAATGCCGGTGCGTTTTGGTTTGGAAGCCTTAAAAGCTCAAAGCGTTGCGGCAAGAAATTATGTTTTGTCGCCCCGCACAAAGTCGTCACCGAATTATGATGTTGTAGATTCTGTTGCAAGCCAGGTTTACTACGGCGCAAACACAGAAACCTTAGTTTCTGATGAGGCTGTTCTTGAAACTGCAGGAATTGTTGCGCTTTACGGCTGGGATTTAATTTTGGCGCAGTATTCTTCAACTGCCGGAGGATATACAGAAAGTTATGCTTACGCCTTCTCAGACCCGAAAACAAAAGAATTTCCTTCTGAAGGTAAACCTTATCTGGTTGCAAAGCCCGATATATTAAGCCAGCGCCCATTGAACACTGAAGAAGCCGCAGCAGAATTTTATAAATCTAATCCGGATTCTTACGATATTCGCTCACCTTATTTCAGGTGGGAACGCGAATGGACAGCCGAAGAATTTCAAAAAGCTCTTGAAAGCACACTTCCGGCTCAATCGGCAACAGGTTTTGTAACTCCGGCTTTTCAAAAAGGACAGACTTTGGGCGAAATCCAGTCAATTAACGTTAAAAAGCGCGGTGAGTCCGGGAAAATTGTTGAACTTGAGATTACCACTTCAACCGGAACTTACAAAGTATACAAAGAGCTAGTAATTCGCCGTTTGCTTACAAAAGACGGAAAAGCATTGCCAAGCGCCAATGTTGTTTTTGAAACAGGTTATGACGATAACGGAAAACTTGTTTCAATTAAAGCTTTCGGCGGCGGCTACGGTCACGGAGTCGGCATGAGCCAGTACGGCGCAGGATTTATGGGAAGTGAGTTAAAACTTCCGTATGAAAAAATTCTTCAGCACTATTACACCGGAGTTACGCTTGGCACAAAGCCTGTGATAATTTCTGCCGACGAAAGCCAGCAGGAAGCAGTTCAGCATTTTTACAGCTCTGACAAAAAGGCAGAAATCGTTGTTGATAACAAATTTCAGGTTTCAAAACTAATTGCCGATATTAATGGCAAAGAATACGAATTTGAACTTTGCAAAAGCTTTTTGCCGGTTAACAGAATTTGCCGCATTGATATTTCAAAACATTTGAAAAAAGGCTTAAACACTGTGATTTTTAGATATCCGGTTGAGGAAGGCAACAAAAAAGCACTTCGGCTGTTCGTTGAAATCGCAAAAAGCGACGGTTCGGGTGATATATGGTAAAGAAGGTATAAAATATTTAATTTTTAGTTTAGAGGTGAATAAGTGAATAAGTGAATAGGTGAATAAGTTCATTTCATAAAGTTGTAACCCGCTAGATTTCAACTATATCTATTCTGTAACGGACTTTTCACGTTTCACTTCTCACTTTTTACCTTGGAAAAGGGATTATGGAAAAGCAAATTGAAGTAAATGAAAGTAAAACAACCAGCGTTTTGAAAGCTGCATGGTTGATTGCGGTCGTAACAATTGTGAGTAAATTAATAGGATTTGTGCGGGATGTAATTATTGCAAATTACTACGGCGCATCGCTTGTGTCTGATGCATATTATTACGCATATCAAATTCCGTCGCTCTCTTTAATCCTGCTTGGCGGTGTCGGAGGCCCATTTCATAGTGCTACCGTTGCAATCTTTTCCAAACTGATTCCAAATTTGAAAGATAAGCCATCTGATATGGTAAACAAACTTTATTCAACATTTACGACCGCAACAATTCTGTTTTTTCTGGTGCTTACGATTTTGCTGTTTATTTTCCCGCGCGAAATCATGGGATTAATAATAAATGGCGGTTCTGCTGAAATGATTACACTTGCGGCGGAGCATTTGAAGATTATGACGCCGCTTCTTATAATCGGCGGAATTGTCGGAATTTATTACGGGCTTTTGATTATTTATAAACAATTTATGCTGCCGAATTTGTCACCAATAATAATGAGTGCCGCAATAATCGGAATTTCGGTTGCAGCAGCGCCTAATGACCAAAAGGGTTATGCGCTTGCCTGGGCAACAACAATCGGTGCGGTTTTACAGCTTGTAATTCAGTATCCCAACATTAGAAAACTGGGCTTTAAATTTCGTCCAAACTTTGAATTTACAAATAATCAGCATTTCAAAGAGATTTGCGAGCTGCTTTTGCCTGCGGTATTAAGTTCGACTGTAGGACAAATCCATATTTATGTTGATATGTTTTTCACTTCATCAATCTCAGAGGGCGCTTGGACGGCAATCGGATACGCAAACAGGGTTTTCCAGTTTCCGGTCGGAATTCTGGTTACAGCGTTTCTGGTTCCGCTTTTTCCGATTTTTGCAAGACTTGTTGCTGACAAAGATTATGACGGGATAAGAAATTACTTTAACAAAGGTGTCGGCGTGTTGTTTTTTGCGGCAATTCCGATTATTATAGGGATTTTAGTCGTCGGACTCGACAGTGTAAGACTTGTTTTCGAGCGCGGTGCATTTGACAGTGAAGCAACATTTATGGTAACAGAAGCATTGTGGTTTTTGTCCGTTTCAATTTTGCCTTATGTTTTCAGGGATTCAATTACAAGGGTTTATTACTCATTTAACGACAGCGCAACGCCGTTTTTTGTAGCGTTTTCATCGATTGTTTTGAAATTCTTGTTAAACATCCTTCTAATCACAAAGCTTGGAATGGGAATTGGCGGAATTACACTTTCAACGTCACTTGTAACCCTTTTCAACGCTTGCGTTCTCGGAATTTTAATGAAGAAAAAAATGAAAATGGATTACAAATCACTTTTTGTAAACCTTTTCAAAATGATTTGTGCGGGCGTCGTAACTTTTGCCATCTGCATGCTTTGTGCGTTTGCTTACGACAGATATATTCAGCTTCCGGCGGCTGCATTTGAGCTTGTAAAAATCGGTCTAATATTTGTAATTTGCATGGCGGTTTACGTTCCACTTAATTTATTGATGAAAATGGATTACGCAAAAGAACTCGCCGGACGAATTCGCGGAAGATTTAAAAAGTAGAGAACATTGAAAATCTAATACAGGGTAAAAGAACCTTTCTTTCAAAAGAAACTTCAGCACACAATCAAATACGTCAGTTCAGGCTGATAGTTCAAAAGAAAGGGGATTGATATTATGGACAAATTCAATTTGAGTTTATTCTTAATTCTTTTGATTTTATACGTAATAAAAAATGATACCCATCTAAAAAGATGAGTATCACGTCAGTTCTTTAAAGGTTCCGGCAGCTGGTAACTGCCACCCTGTATCTTTATTATAAACTATATTACAAAAATTTCAAGTGGTATAATGAGGAATAAAAAATGCTGGAAAATAAAGAAGAAATAAGAAAAATTTTAGAAAATGGCGGCGTTATAGCTTACGTAACAGATACGGTCTGGGGGCTTGGCTGCCTTCCAAATAACGAAAAAGCTGTTAAAAAGATATACGAAATCAAAAAACGCGAGGCGCAAAAGCCTTTGATTTTGATGTCCAATGAGGCTTATCACCTTCTGGAATACGTCAAACAGCCGCTATCAAAAACAGCCTCAAAACTTATCAAAAAGTATTTCCCCGGAGCGCTCACTCTTGTTGTTGAAAAAAGCGAACTAACGCCCGATTATGTCACATCAGGAATGAATACTGTTGGAATTCGTGTTCCTGACAACGAGGTTTTCAAAGAAATTTGCGAAATCGCACCGGGACATGTTCTTGCGACAACGAGTGCGAATCTTTCACACCAGCCGAGTGCGAAAACTTACAAACAGGCGCTTGAAAACATGAAGGATTTGGCGGATTTAGTAATTCCGGATTACGGGGACTTTGCCAAGGGTTTGGAATCGACAGTCGCCGGAGTTTTCGATGATGCCATCAAAATTTTCCGCCAGGGTGCTGTTGATTTGGATTTGTAAACTGTAAATGGGATTAAGTTTTGTAAATCTAATTTTTTTAATAAGCAAAATATTATTATTTTATGTTTTTATAAATTCAGGTAGAAATTTATAAGGGTTTGTTGATGCCATTATCTATTAATAGTGTAAACAATAATGTGATTTCATTTAGAGCAAATGAAACTAAAAAACCTAAACAAAAATCACCGGAAACATCTCAAAAATCCGGATTGTCAGATGGTGAGAAAATTTTGGCAGGTCTGGGGGCTGTGGCTGCGATAACCTTAGCCGGAATTGCAATTGTAAACAAAATAAAAAAAGGTGGCAGCGTATCTTCTACAAATCCAACAGAAATTCCAAATCCCATAAAAAAGTTGGAGGATGAAATCAAAAGTTTGGCAAACTCAATTAAGGAAAAATATTTTAACGATAAAAAAACACTCGGGGAAAATGCCTATGATGAATTGAACTATTTTCAGAGGGAACAGTTAGGCAAGAAAACAATTACATCAACCAAAGATTATGAGAAAATAATATCTTTATACAGCGATTTTAAAGATTTTGACGGATTAAAGCTTGATGAAGCAAAAAATACCCTTCGTGAACTTTCTACTTCCGTAAAAAACAAACTTAAAACCTTAAATCAAGACAACGATTGGACTTCTCTTGTCAAAATGCGCAATTCGATAAGACGGCAACAGACAAAAAATCCAATGTCGTTTTCACAGGATGATTATGCAAGAAGTTACCTAATTAACGAAATTTTATGGTCCAAAGCAAATGGCAAAGCCTCGCCATTATTGACTGCATTAAAGATAGATGTTAATGATGCAGTCAACTTGGTAAAAACTCCAAAAACGGCTGAAGCTTTTGAGATTCTTCGACAAGATTTTATGCGTGCAAATCCACTCAAATATCGTGACTTACAAATAAAAAATTCCTCAATTTCACATTTATTCTCTGAAGGGGAGAAAATTAGAAATCTTCAATCTAAAGTGCACAGAAAACTTGAAACTATCGAAACACTAAACGAGAATAAAGAAAATTTCAGAAATAATTTAAAAGTTCTGGCAACCCAGTATAAAGAGTCTGATGATGTCAAAAAATTAAAAGAATTGACAAATAAATTAGCAGAATTAAAAAATACATCATCTTAATTCTATTGTCTTAAAACTTAAACCTTCACAAGGTCAGCTTCAATCAACTTAAAAAAATAATCTTCCATCTTGTCGCGTCTGGAAATGTTTACACGATACGGAACCTTGCTTTCGTTAAATTCGTTTTTAATTTTTTCAATATCTGATTGAAGAATTTCGCCATCTGACATAAGCAGAATGTCAAGGTCGGAAGCTCTTGTAAAATCACCTTTTACGCGTGAGCCGTATGCATAAAAATCGTACGGATATTTAGCAAGAATATTTTTTATAATTTTTTCTTCTTTTTCGCTTATGCCCTTAATCATTCGTCAAAACTTTCTCGAAACTTTTAATCAAAAAATCAACATCAGCTGTAAAATTCGGAATTATATCAATTATCGGATATGTAAGTTCAATGTTGTACTCATGAGATGTCAGATTACGTTTCTCGCGATAATTCGCCCAGTTCTCAAAGTTTTCAATCAGCCCGAGCCCGAACATTTCGCGAAAAATATTATTTATGGTCAAATCTTTTTCAGTTTTGTCATACTCTTTTTTCAAGAATTTATTCATCAATTTTTTCGCGGTTTCGTAGGTGTATTCAAACCTTTGCACGCAAGAATCTTTTATATAATTCTTAATTTTTTCATCTTCTTGAGCGTTCAAATCTTCATAACACTCTTTCAATGTTGAAAGACTTTTCTTCAAAACATTCAAATTCAAATCCGATTTTTTCATAACACAGTCCTTTTGGGTAATAATAGCATAAAAAACAATTCTTGACTACTCCTTTTCAGCACGTACAATATTCTTGTATATAACCGAAGGGAGTATAGAAAATGTTGGATCGTATACAAGTTACAAAAGAAGTAGAAGAAATGTGCTGCGTAAAACGCGGCGTTAAAGGTGAACCGGCTCCTATCCCTCAAGAAGGTGAATGGACTAAGGTTAAAAAAATCGAAGAAATTTCAGGCTTAACTCACGGCTGCGGCTGCTGCGCACCTCAGCAAGGTACATGCAAATTAACTCTTAACGTTAAAAACGGTATTATTCAGGAAGCTCTTGTCGAAACAATCGGCTGCTCAGGTATGACTCACTCTGCTGCAATGGCAGGCGAAATTCTTCCTGGCAAAACAATCCTTGAAGCTTTAAATACAGACCTTGTTTGCGACGCTATTAACGTTGCTATGAGAGAATTGTTCTTGCAAATCGTTTACGGAAGAACTCAGTCAGCTTTCTCTGAAAACGGACTTCCGATTGGTGCAGGTCTTGAAGATTTAGGTAAAGGGCTTTGCTCAATGACAGGTACAATCCACTCAACCAAACAAAAAGGCGTAAGATATCTTTCTTTGACAGAAGGTTACATCTTGAAACTCGGTTTGGATAAAAATGACGAAGTTATCGGTTACCAATTCGTAAACCTCGGAAAATTCATGGAAGCTGTTAAAAAAGGCGTTGACGCTAAAGAAGCTCTTGAAAAATTCACAGGAACTTACGGCAGATTTGCTGACGCGGTTAAATATATTGACCCGAGACAGGAATAGCTATCATCCCTCGCCCCTTGAGGGAAAGGGTGGAATTTCTTAATGAATGAATGTGAATTTAGAAATTCGGGTGAGGGGTTACTCTCCGCAGTTAAAAATAAAATTAAGAGGAAAATAAAATGACAGTAAAATTTGAAGGACAAGATAGACGTGAAGCTACTCTAAAAAAAGTTTTACCTGAATATGGTTTTAAAAATTTAGAAGAAGCTCGCGAATTATGCTTATCAAAAGGAATTGATGTTGATGCAATTGTAAAAGGCATTCAGCCTATCGCATTTGAAAACGCAGTATGGGCATACACTTTAGGTTGTGCAATTGCACTTAAAAAAGAAGTTAAATCTGCCGCAGAAGCAGCAGAAGCTATTGGTTTAGGGTTGCAGGCATTTGCGATCCCGGGTTCTGTCGGTGACAGAAGACAAGTCGGTATCGGCCATGGTAATTTAGCAGCAATGTTACTCAGAGAAGAAACAAAATGTTTCTGCTTCCTTGCCGGCCACGAATCTTTTGCGGCGGCTGAAGGTGCAATCGGTATTGCAAGAAACGCCAACAAAGTAAGAAAAGAACCTTTAAGAGTTATCTTGAACGGTCTTGGAAAAGATGCGGCTTACATTATCGCAAGAATTAACGGGTTCACTGCTGTTGAAACAAAATATGATTACAAAACAGGCGAATTAAAAGTTGTAAAAGAAACTCCGTTCTCAGAAGGCGAAAGAGCAAAAGTTAAATGCTATGGCGCGGACGATGTTTCAGAAGGTGTTGCAATCATGATTAAAGAAGGCGTTGATGTTTCTATTACAGGTAACTCAACTAACCCGACAAGATTCCAGCACCCTGTTGCAGGAACTTACAAAAAATGGTGCTGGGAAAACGGCAGAAAATACTTCTCAGTAGCATCAGGCGGCGGTACAGGAAGAACTCTTCACCCTGATAACGTTGCAGCAGGTCCGGCTTCTTATGGTATGACAGACACAATGGGCAGAATGCATGGTGATGCTCAGTTTGCAGGTTCATCATCAGTTCCGGCTCACGTTGAAATGATGGGCGTAATTGGCATGGGCAACAACCCGATGGTTGGTGCAACTGTTGCTGTTGCAGTAGCTGTAGAAGGTGCTTTAAAAAAATAGTTTTATTTAAATTTAAAACTGATTTAAAAAAAGACGGTTTTTAAAAACCGTCTTTTTTATTAATTTTTGTAATAATAGAACTGAATAAATGACAAAAAATATTTTTTCATGTTTATATAAATGCATAATACAAAATAAAGGAGTAAACATGAAAATATCAGCAATTCAGCCAAATAATTTTAACAAAGTATCTTTTAAACAGGAAGAAAATAAATCCCAACCAGAAAATAATGTTTCAGAAAATGAGGGAATGAGTAAAAACCAAAAAATTACAGCAGGAGTAGTAACAGCCGCAGTTGCCCTTGCAGGATTGGGATATCTCGGTTATAAAGGACATTTAGGGAAAGCAATACAGAAACTCTTAGGCGGTGCTGAAGATGCAGCAAAAAATTTAAGCAAAGACTCTGACATTACTACAGAACCTCATAAATTTTTGAGTGCAGAAGAAGCTAAAAATTTATCATATTCAGAACAGACAACCCGTGTTATGGCAGATATTGAAGCCATTGAAAAGGAATCCACTTCTTTGGATGATGCATTCGACAAGATAGATAAATATATAGATGGAATTGCAAAAACTGACAGTATTCCTGACAAAAATATTGATCTTATGGAAGCAGTTGGAGAAAAACTTATTTCAAAATATAGCGAAGCTATATCCAAACAAAATGGCAACAGCTTTATTGCAGAGATAAAATCCACATTAGCTCAAATTAACTTGGTTAAACAAAAATACTCTTCTGCCGAAAAACTTGCGCTGGACCTAATTAACGACAAAGATGCAAGTATAAATTCGAACAAAATAGACGCGTTCGAAATCCTTCTTGAAGCCTCAGAAGCTTTAGGGAAAAAAGCAAAAGCCGAAGAAATTTTCGACAACGAAGTTCAACAAGCCTTAAACGAATTAAATTTGTTGAGAGCACAGAACAAAAGTGATGACAAAGTTTGGCGTTATCTTTACGATATTAAAGAAAAGCTCACAAATGTTTACGGAGAAAACAACCCGACAATTAAAGCAATTGCCCAGGCAATTAATTAAAACTCAACACTGTACGATATAGAAAAAGACGGCTGCGGTCGTCTTTTTCGTCGTTTAGATTTGGCAATAAATTGCAAAAATTCTGTTTCAAAAATTCCATGTTTGTCCTAAAATAATTCTATAAGTTTAAAGGGGAGAAAGAAATGGCTAAAAAAAGAATTGGAATAGATGTCGGCGGTACAAATGTAAAACTTGCGCTTGTCGATGACAAAGGCAATATAATTTACTCAAATTCCGTGCCGACCCGCGCGGAAATGGGTTATGAATATACAGTAAATAATATTAAACAAGCAATTTACGACCTGATGAAAGAAACCAAATTATCAACAAAAGATATTGAAGGTATCGGATTTGGTTTCCCAGGTCAGGTTGACTACAAAGCCGGAATTGTCAGAAATGCTCCGAATATTCCGGGTTGGGTTGAAGTTCCGATTGCAAAACTTATTGAAGATGAATTCAAAATTCCGACACGCGTTGATAATGATGTAAGATGCGCTGCACTTGGTGAATTAAACTACGGTGCCGGCAAAGGCTGCGAAAACATGATATGTATTACGGTCGGCACAGGCATCGGTTCAGGTTTAATCGTGAATGGAAAGCTTGTGCGCGGAGCATCCAATGCCGCAGGAGAAATCGGACACATAAAACTTCAAATGCATGACGGCCCAATTTGCGGCTGCGGTGACACAGGCTGTTTAGAAGCAATGGCATCGGGGCCATCAATTGTCGCTATGGCAGAAGATTATATCCGCGGCGGAAAATCAACTAAATTCCGAGAAATGGCAAATGGAGGCCAAATCACACCATATATTGTATGCGAAGCTGCAAAAGCAGGCGATCCTGTAGCTCAAAGAATTTTCACAATCATGGGCGAATATATCGGAGTAGGTTTGGCAAGCGTTGTTAATCTTTTAAATCCGGAAAAAATCATAATTGGCGGCGGTGTTGCAGATGCCGGCGAAATTCTTCTTGAGCCTTTAACTGAAACCCTTAAAAAACGCGCAATGAAAATTGCAGGTTCTGCAGTTGAAGTTGTTCCGGCGCAATTGGGCAACACAGCAGGCGTTATTGGCGCAAGTCTTTTAATTGCAAGTTAAGTAAAAATGGTGCGTATTTAAACACACAATAAAAATATCTGAACAACAAAGGTGCTAAAATTGTACACCTTTGTTGTTTTAATAAATGCAGTTAATAACTGAAAGCCTGTTTAAAATAGCTTTTTCAAATTACCAATTTAGACTTTTAAAGTAGTCTCTCTCTGTCATTGCATAAAAACTACAAGAAATACCATTCTTATTTGAGCCACCAGATGATGAGGAACATAAAGTTTTATCATTATTGTAAGGTTGTAAACTATCATTTTTGTCAAGCTTAAAAACAAAAACATCATAGCCGAAAATATTTGGTTTTTGTAAACCGTTAATATCAATTATAAATTGAATGTTTGTATTGCTATTTGAATCTGAATTCATAAATATAAAAAACTCCTTGTTGACAATTACAAACCCATCATCCATTAAACCGGTATCGAAACTTTGAGATTCATCAAGTGTTTTATATAGAGGTAATTCAAAACCAAACAGCCTCTTCTGCACTTGAGAATTACCCCAAAACGGATAATCACCCCCTTTGATAGCTTTAAACTGTTTAGTGAGATATGGTTGAAGTGTACGTCCGTATAAATTCCCGAAAATTGGAATTTCTTCTTTTTTAATCATCAAAAGAGCCTGAGAAAGTTCATTATAGCATTTATGGAACTGTGCTTCAAGAACTTTTGAACGATGACGGGCAATCAATGATGGTAAAGTCATCGCAGCAACAATTCCGATAATCCCGAGGGTAATTAGAACCTCAGCTAAAGTAAACGCAGTTTTACGATTATTACCAGAACTATCTGCGTGCGTAGCACCATTCACTAATATGAAGCCGGTTAAGGAGGTTAATTTTGAGTGCCCCCCCCCCCGTTAAAATCAGCTGCAGTAATAGTTTTAGACATATTATTTCTCCTTAATCTATTATTATATTAGTATAACATTATAAGTCACTTTACACAATATGTAATAAAAAGGTAACATGTAACATGTTTACACCAAAGTTATGAAGAAATGTTAAAACCTGACTTTATTTCTTCTTTTTAATAGAATCAAGGAACTTTTCTAAATTAGTATTAAATGGAGACATTTCATCTTCACGGTTGATTTTTAAATAAGCGGTTAAATTTTCTAAGTTAACATCATACTTTTCTGAGAATTTCTTTTCAAATTCTTCAGATGTATCGCAGTTTAATATAAGTTCTTCAATTTGATTTATATATTGCTCTAATGGCTTTTTAAAGGTTTTAGTTGCTGGAGAATAAATATAACCCTTTTCCAGGTTAGTATTAATAATAGTTGCAACAGCTGTTTCTTCAGGTAAATTTTCAAAAATAAAATGTTCTGTTGCTTTACATAAGAAAAGTCTTTTTTGCTTGATAACTTCAGGAGAAAACTCTAATCCATAAAGTTCAAACAACTTTTTATAAAAGTTTTCTGTCATAACAGGGAGTGCTTCTACAAATTCGTCTGAAGCAACCTGATGTAGCATGCGTTTTATTTCACGTTCAGTTATTATATCCATACGGATATTATAGCATATATTTATAATTAAGCTGCATTTTGTTTTTTAGATAATTGTAATCCCCAGGTAAATCTATGATTATCCTGCATTTGCAAGGTATTATATCTATATACAAATTCATTAACATATAGCTGTAAATATCTTGGTGAAACATGATGATATGTTGCAAGCATTCGCTTTAATTGAGTCCAGGCACCCTCTAATTTATTAGTGGTTACTTCACCATCTACATATATCTTTTTTTTGTGGGCAACAATGTAGTGTTCATAAAATTTATAAAAATCTTTATAACCTTTCCAGTCATCAGAATATATTATAGAACCTGGTTTAATATAAGTAAGTGCAGAGCTTAATAGCACATTAGCTGTAACATTTGGAATAACTCTGGCTGTTAACAACCCAGTTTCTTTATTCATATATCCAACAACAGGTATTTTATCTACAAATGCACGGTCATCATTTTGTTTAGCATTTCTTGCTTTCTTATTCCTGTGACGATTTTTGTCTTTACCTCCGACAAAAGTTTCATCAGTTAATACAATTCCTTCCATTACATTATAATTTTCAGCACCAAATATGTACTCTCTTATTTTATGCAGCATTTTTAAGGCTCTGTAGTGTGAAATATGTATATCTTTTGCAATCTGTCGTGCAGATTTGCCATTTTTGGTATTAGTAAGACAATATAAGCCGTAGAACCAAGCTCGTAAAGGTATTTTTGATTTTTCAAATATTGTGCCGTTGAGAACTGTAAAATATTTATTTGTGCTTTTACATTTGTACTTTCCATTTTTACACTTATACACTTTAGATGTAGGGTCAAACGGACTTTCTGGTATACCATCCCACATAAGTTCTTCTAAATACTTGATACAATCTTTGTTAGTTCTGAATGTATTCCAGAATTCTAATACTGAATCAAATTTAAATTCTTTGCGTTTTCTCACTTTTTTGCCCTTTTTCTTATTATAAGGATTTTTAAGTGAGAAAATTGCCTGTTTACGAGATTTTTCAAGATTTTTATTGGTAAAATTTACAGATGCAGAACTGAAACTATTGCTTTGACTAGCAATTTTATTGGCATATTCAGTTGTTGAGTTCTGCATTCGTGCCATTACTTCTTTTTCTCATAGCTTTTACACCCATAAAAAGAAGCAATAGAAAAACCCATCGCAACGATGGGTTTTAATCAAAACTTTTTAATTAAACTTGTTCACCCATCGTTCAAGCTTTAGCACCTTGCATTTCTGTAGGTTGCTGTGTGGTCATAGGGCTTGTCCCTCGCACAACTCTTTATGAGTATTAGTATTAAATTGTATATGTCTATTTTACACCTAGATGCCGAAATCGTCAACTTTGTCGGAGGATTGGCATTATTTAACTCTTTTTATGGTATGTTTGAATATAGGAGAATACTTATATGAATTTTGACAATATTAACTCAGCACTTAGTTTTCAAGAACACCATAATTTTGTTACGGCGGAAATGCGAGCAAAAGTAGAACAACTTAATAACCTTAATCAGCAAACAGAAGAAGCTAAAAAGCAGACAACTTTATTAGAAGAAACAAAAGAAATAAGTCATGAAAATGTTCTATGTACAAAACAGATGATTAATTGTACCTTAGAAAATCAAAAATCTAGTAACAGACAATTTATGGCTTCAATGGTTGTGTCAATAGTTGCTATTGGAATTGCTCTTGTTTCATTAATTTATGGAGTAATATCTTCAAATAATACATCTAAGTTGTATGAACAACAATTACAGAAGCAAGATAAAATTATTGAGATATTAAACAAAAACAATAAACTACCTTAGCTATAGGAGAACTTTTTATGGATTTATCAACGAAAATTAATATAATATTAACGGCTTGTATTGCAGTTTTTACTATTGTTCAGGCTGTATGTGCAATATGGCAGACAAAGGAAACACAAATACAAAATCGCCAAAATTTGTTTAAAATGAGATTGGAACATTATAACCTCATTGAAAAATTTTACATAGAGTTATTCTCTAATATAGGTAGTTCTAATGATAATGAAAATCCTGAACTTAGTTATGATAAGTTAAAACACATTCAAGATGTTTCATTTGAGATTATTGAAAAAAATGATGAAACGGAATATTTGTTTTCAAAGGATGTTAAAAATGCAGAACGTGAGTTTGTAAGAGAGTTGTTAGAACAAATAAAAAATATTCAAAACATCAAGGGGCAATTTAATACAAACAAACTTCATGATATTAGAGAAAAAACTGAAAAGTTAATGCAGAAAAATTTAACCCTTTAAAATATCTATCCCTTTTTGAGCTTGTTTAAGCTGTCCATAATAGTATTCTAATTCTTGTTCAGATGTTGCTGAATTTAGTATTTGCAATGCTTTTGTATAAAATGGACTATCACTAGACGTCACATGTTCAAGGTTCAATCCCACATCTTCTATACTAAGATTAAGAGCCTGTAGTATCTTTGTAAGAGTCGTATAAGTTGGAAAATAGACTCCTGTTTCAATTTTTGAAATATGTTTTTCGTTAGCTCCAGCAAGTTCTGCTAGTTGAGCTTGAGTGAGATTCTTTGCTTTTCTGATTTGTTTTAGTTTTTGTCCGAATGCGTTTTTAGTCATAACCTGTCCTCTTACTAATTCTATTGAATTATGAGGATTTATTAAACCGTAATGCTACTTAATTTAATTTTACAAAATCGCATTTAATAGGATACTTTTCGCATTTTTGTGTTACTATTTTTATAGAAATAGAAATGTGTTCTATGAAGGTGAAAGGAAAAAAAGTATGGCTGAAGAAACAAAGATGTGTCCATTTTGTGGAGAAGAAATTTTAGCAGTAGCAAAAAAATGCAAGCACTGCGGAGAATTTTTGGAAGATATTGCAACTGTAAATACTTCAAAAACTAGTACCTTCAACGATAAATTCGATTACTTAAAGAATGTTAATGAACAGTGGAAAAATAGATTCAGCATTATTGAACAATATTACCAAAATGGAAATTACTGGAAACTTAAGCAAGAAACTATAGAACTTATAAAAGATAAGAAAATTTCTTTTAACGAAGTTTATAATAATATTTATTTCAAAAATGGTGGATTTGGAAGCAGTCTTGCAGCATTTTGTTTTGGTATCTTCTATTATTTAGTAAAAGGGATGTGGCAAAAGGCTATTGTATATGGAATTATTCTTCTTTTAACAGCCTTTTTCTTGCCAAAAGGTTTGTGTATGGGACTTGGGGCAATATGGATGTTGTTTGCTCCGTTTGATTACTATAGGCTTAAAGTTTTAGGGAAACAGTGGTAATAAGATATGGAACATGATACCAAGAAATGCCCGTTCTGTGGTGAAGAAATAAAAATTACTGCTAAAAAGTGTAAACATTGCAAAGAGTTCTTACCAGAACAACAAAGTACCACCAGCACAAAAACTTGTCCATATTGTGGTGGTGAAGTTGCTCCTACAGCTAAAAAATGTAAACACTGTGGAGAATGGCTAGTTGAAGAAGAAGTTAAAAGACCTTCATCTGTACAAGGTTCTAAACGATGCCAATTCTGCGGTTCAATTATTCCTGAATATGCAGAAAGATGTCCGAAATGCGGTGAATGGTTAGTTCGTGAAGAAAATAGTAAACAAGCTAAAGATGGTCCTGGTTATATTGTGGACATACTTGCTATTTTAGTAGGATTTGGATTAGGTTCAATAGGAACTAACGGTACTGAAATGTTTTGGCTTAGTGTAATTGGTGTTATTGCTACCGAGATATATTTATTACCAACAAAAATTGCACTAGAAAAAAGACATACTCAATTATTTCTGGTAGTAGTTGTTAATATTTTACTGGGAGAAACAATTATTGGCTGGATTATCGCATTAGCAATCGCTTCTGCTCAAAGAAAAGGTAGAAATAGTTTATAAAGGAGGTATTAATGAGAAATAGATTAACTAAACTTTTTACATATTTATTTATAATAGTTTTATCACTCACAACTACTGGATGTTCGGCAATATCATCTAGTAATATTTCTCAAGCTGATATATTAAAGCAAGATGTAGAATTTAAAAGTATTAAGAAATTAGGAGAAAAAGATGTTTCAAGTAAATTTATCTCTGTAAAAAATACTTTAAGCCAAATGGATAATGCAACTACAGATTTGGAGGAATATTTAACAGGAAATCATACTCAGGCAGAAAAAGATAATCTTTATGCGATTTATCTAAATAATATGTATTTATATAATGATGTTCTTAAATCTAATCTTGAACTTGATACTTCAGAGTCTTATCCAAGGCAAGAAAGATTATCATTTAAAGCTAACGGTTTGCAATTCGCATATGACAATATGCAACTTTATTTAGATGAATATAGTTTTAATCATTCACTTATTAATATGAAATATTTGGGAGAGGGTGCTTTTGGTATGGATTTAGATATGTACTATCAAGCTCTAAAATTTTCTAAATATTTAAGTAATTCATGGAAATATTATTTATCTATAAAAAGTAGGGAAAACCTTTATTTAAAAGATGTAGCTTTTAGTATGTATGGACCAGGTGATTATACAACGGTTAATATGTATGAACTTGGAAAATGGATAAAGGATTGGAGTAATTTTTTTGTAAAATATCCTGATTTTTATATGAATGATAGAATACAAAAAGACTTAAATCTATATGTTAGATATTATATGAATCCGTTACAAAATGAATGTGATGAGGCTACTCCATTAACTAAAGATAAACAGGTGGAATGGAAAGAATTATTAAATACTTTCAACAATAGTTCTAATGCATACAAAATATTAGATGAAGGGTATAATATTCTGAAAACTAATCAGTTCAAAACGAATGATATATTTATGAAATTTTATAACGGGTTCAATATATAGATAGTTATTATGAATTCTATATTTTACAAATAGACTGTGACTTTTAGACAGTCTATTTTATTATTTGCATAGTTATTACTAGTTAAATGTTGTTTAAATTGACATTTGTCAGACCGTTTCATCAAAAATATTTAGCTATCTTTTAAATATTCTGAGTGATTAGCATATGATGTAATTTTATAAACATCGTCTTTAATATGCCTTATTCTCCAATATGAAAGATTTCTTGTGTCCTTTTTATTAATTATTAACGTATTTGTGCCACGATTACCAACATTTTCCCAAGAATCTGGTATTATAGTATTCTCATTAGGTTCTAAAGTTGTAATATTAAATATATAAATATGAGATTTTTCGTTTGATATAGATTTAATAATTTCGCCCTCAATTTTTATCTTTTGAGGACTTTTTAATTGTGTAATGACAATTTCTATAATATTTTGCATAAGTCTCCTTTTAATATATTAAATAGATTATAGTATAAAATTGCTACAAAGCAAATTATATTATTGTAATGGAATACTAGAAAGGGTAAGATATGGCTAAACTAATACTATCGTGGGACATTAATAAAATGTTTCAATCTATTGAAAACATAATTGACAAAAAAGAGAATGCTTTTATTGAATATTTTGGAGTAGAAAACTATAATAAACTCCTTGAATACAATGGAAATGATGTTGAGGGTGCAAATGACTGGATTAAAGGAGTATTGAAAGATAATATAGGAAATACTTTAGCTATGCTTCATTGCATTGCTGAAGAAACAAAAGAAAATGATATAGTTCAAAAAAGACTTAATGCAGTCGGAATTTTATAGTTGAGGCTTAATTATTAAACATTCCATTAGAATTAAAATAAATCACTTTTGAATTGTTTTTAAATGCATTTTCTATTTCATTTGAGATGGTTTTATAAACTCCAATGTAAATTTTTTCAAGATTATCATTTGTATTAATAGCATCAATGATATGTTGGTCACTTTCCATAAAAGATAGTCCATGTGTAACCAAAATGCCTTTGATATTCTTCAATTCGTTAAAACATTTTGTTAGGTAGGCAGATTGAGCAATACGATTCTTTTTAGCTTCTGCGGAACTTTCTAAAACTGTCAATGGTTCATAGCCTTCATCCCATTTTTCTTTAATTTTATCAACCATTTTTTTATTATCTGCGATTAGCTTTATTACATTATTTTGATTTTCCAAGAGATGGAATGCACCATGTAAATAAAAAATTGTTTGTAGCGATTTTTCATTCCATACCTCACCATTAAATCCATCTTTTATTTTTATTTTTAGTTCTTCTTTATTAGCTTCTATCTCTTGTAATTTTTTATCTAGTGTTGATTTAGCAATATTATCTAATATTTGACTTTCAGCCTTAAAAACAGCTTCCTCTTCTTTCTTTTTTTCTAATGCATTATATAATCCATCAGCCAATTTATCCCATTTAATTGAAAATTGTTTTCTTGCATTTGCAATTTCTTCTTCCAAAAGAGTTTCGCCTTTGCAGGATACAAGTAGTTTGTAGTTGTCATTTTTCTCTAAATACTTTTCATACATTTCTGCTCTTAATGCTTTTAAACATTTTTTACTACTTTTGTCGGCGTTATTTTTTAATTTTGAATATTCTGCGGAATCTATATCGCTACTTGCTAATTTTTCTTTGTCTTCAAAATATTCAATATAATTTTCATCTCCATACTTTAAAAATCTCATAAGCATCCAATATAATAAAGGGTCATAGTTAAGGGTATAAATACTATCAAAATTATTAAAAAATTTTCTGTAGGGAATTAATTTTTCATCAGTATAATCCTCTATAGCATTTAATGACTTTGGCATCTTATCATATAAAACGGTTATAAATTCTTTATGAAGTTGATTCTTTATCCATTTATCAATAATTTTTTTAGGTACTGTTGTATTTGGATATAACTCTTGGACTTTTTGTTGTGTTTCATTAATACATTTTTCAATATCAGTAACATTCATTAATCCTTGCAATGAAGGCATATTAGCAAGTATCTCTTTTTGATTAAAACTGGAATTACAATAACTTCTAGAAAACCCATTTCCTAAAAGTACTGTGCATTCTCCTTCTAGTTGTTTTTCTACTTCATTCCAAGTCATTAAATAAGTCATAAAAGCTTTCTCCTAAGTTTAATTATTAGTTAATAATAGCGTTTTTGCAAGTGTCATGTTAAGTTTATTTTATTATATTATTAGAAACCTTAATGAAACTTATAATTATTGACAAGAAGCATTATATCTGTGCTATACTTATAGTTGAAAGATTTGGAGGGATATGGAAGATTTGTTAGAATTAACAGAAGAAGAACGTTCATGGTTATCTTCTGAAATAAAAAATTACAGACGCAAGTATATAAATACTCCAAAAAATTATTTAAAAATACTTGAGAAGAATAATTGTACAGATTTTTCATACCTGAAAAGTAATATATCAAAAGTTATTGAAGAATTGCGTGAAGGTTGCTGGCAACTATACTTAAAAGATGAAGCTGAATTTAATAAGAACTTTATTTCTCACTTAATAGAAACTAGAAAGTTACCTTGTTCATTATTACAGGATTATATTAAAACATATGATATCTGTAATAGTAAAAATTTTACAACAGATTTAAGCGAATTAATCGGGAAATATACAGGAAGTATTATGCCGTATATTTATGCACTTAATCTTAGTACGACACAGTCAAGACGTGCACGTTCTGGTAAAACCTTTGAAGCAATTATTAAATATTTAATTGTTGAAAAATTTAAATATCCTTTTGATGACCAGTCAAATATCGGACAGGGATTTTTTAAGACACAGAATGTTGGAAAAATTGTTGACGGTATTATTCCTAATAAAAATGCATATATAAATAATCGAGCTAAAACACTTATAATAACAATGAAAACATCTCTTAGAGAAAGATGGCAAGAAGTTGCAGAAGAAATAGGAAGAACTAATACTCCACATATGTTTTTATTAACTTTAGATAAAAAATTATCTAAGCAAAAACTAAAAACCATGGAGTTGCATAATATACGTATAGTTAACACTAAAGATGTAAAAGAAGCGTATAAGGATTACAATAATATAATCTCTTTTGATGAATTTTTTAATGAAGAAATCCCTGATTGTTTAAATTATTGGGAGAGACACTCATGATAAAAATAATTGATTTATTTGCAGGAATAGGTGGTATAAGAAAAGGTTTTGAAATTGCATTTGGTAATAATATTGAATGTGTTTTAACAAGCGAAATTGACAAACATGCTATAGAAACATACAAAGCTAATTACGGCGATGAAAATATGTATGGTGATATTAAAGAAATAAATGAAAAAGATGTACCTGACCATGATATATTGCTTGCAGGATTCCCGTGTCAGCCATTTTCACAGGCAGGTTTGAAGAAAGGATTCAATGATACCCGTGGTACTTTATTTTTTGACATTGAAAGAATTTTAATTGAAAAACAACCACAGGCTTTTCTACTTGAAAATGTAAAACAGTTAAAGGGGCATGATAGAGGGCATACTCTTAAAGTTATACTGGAACATCTTGAAAAAGCCGGTTATAAAACTTTTGTTCAGGTTTTAGCTGCACGTGATTTCGGGGTTCCTCAAAATAGAGAAAGAATTTTTATTGTAGGTTTTTTAGACCATAATATTAATTTTGAATTTCCAGAACCAACAGGTATTCCAACTCGAGTTGGTGATATTCTAGAACGCAACGTTAATGATTCATATACAATTTCAGATAGATTATGGGAAGGACACCAGAGAAGAAAAGAAGCTAATAAGTTAAAAGGTAAAGGCTTTGGATACAGTTTGTTTGATGAAAATTCACAGTACACAAATACAATTTCTGCACGATATTATAAAGATGGCAGTGAAATATTAATTGCCCAGAAAGGGAAAAATCCAAGGAAATTAACACCTAGAGAGGCTGCAAGACTGCAAGGATTCCCTGAAAGTTTTGTAATAGATAAAGTATCGAATGTTCAAGCATATAAACAATTTGGCAATAGTGTTTGTGTTCCTGTAATAGCAGCAGTTGCATCTCAAATGAAAAAACACATTAAAGATGCTAAAAGTTCTAAATCAAAAAAAGTTAATAAAAGTAAGGAATTAGTTGCTGTATAATGTTTGTTCTTGAAGATAAAACATTAATCAATTATTTTAGAAGAAAATTAATATCATGGGAAAATAATAATTTTGCTGATTTTCCGTGGCGTTTTTGTAAAAATAAATGGCATTCTCTTTCCGTAGAGATAATGCTCCAAAGAACAAAAGCAGAACAAGTCTTACCTGTTTTTTTAGATTTCTGTAATAAATACCCTGTTCCCGAGTTGTACTATAAGGATAAAGATGCGAATATTTTTAATTCACTGGGATTGCAACAAAGAAATAAAGAGTTTAAATTTTTAGCAAAAGAACTTATAACCAGAAATATTCCTGACAAAAAAGAAGAGTTACTTCAGTTACCAGGAGTCGGTGAATATGTCGCATCTGCCTATCTATCACTACATCAGAATAAACGGTCAATAATAATTGACAGCAATGTTGTTAGATTATATGGCAGATTTTTTGGATTTGATACTGATGGTGAAACAAGGCGTAAGAAATGGTTCATTGAACTTTCTGAAAAATTAACTCCTGAAAGGAAATTTTATTTTTATAATTATGGTCTGTTAGATTTACCAAGAAATATATGCAGAATTAAACCTGTATGTAATACATGTCCGTTAATGAGAAAATGCAAATTTTATACAAGAATAAAAAAACAGTAGCAATATTGTATTGCTACTGAAATAAAGTGAGTATTGTTAAAATTTTATTTTTAACTTGCGATTTCCGCAAACTTCACCTGCATAGTCGGATTATTTTTTGTCAACCTTTTTATACTTAAATCTTCCGCTTTGTTATTCGCCAGTCTCAAATTATTCTCAGAAGACAGCAACGCATCTTTCGTCTTCTGCAAATGGTCAATAGTCTTATCAATCTCATCAATAGCTGTTTTAAACTTACGACTCGCCAGTTCATAATTCTTTGAAAATTTCTCTTTAAAATCATTCATTGCAGCCTCAAAATTTGAAACATCTATATTCTGAGCTTTAACTAACGCCAATTCTTTCCTGTATTCAATAGAATTCAACGCAGCATTTCTAAGTAAAGTAATAATCGGAATAAAAAACTGCGGACGAATTACATACATTTTCGGATATTTATGCGAAACATCTACAATACCTGAGTTATATAATTCACTTTCAGGTTCAAGCAAAGAGACTAAAACAGCATACTCGCAATTCTTTTCCCTGCGGTCTTTATCCAGTTCCTTCAAGAAATCTTCATTTTTCTTTTTAGTAGAAGTGGTATCCATCTCGTTTTTCATCTCAAACATTATGGAAATAAATTCTCCAGCCTCAGAATCTTTGTCTCTGTAGATGTAATCGCCTTTACTTCCGCTTTTTGCATCGTTATCTTTTTCAAAATAAGCGTTCTGAAAACCTGTTGCACGTAATCTATTAAACTCAATTTCACAATGCTGCTCAAGAGTTTCTCCGACCATTTTTGTTGAAAGTTTTGCTTTGAAATCTTTGTAGCGTTCGATTTCTTCATCTTTAAAACGTAGCTGGTTTTCGTACTGGTCTTTCAAAGATTGTTCACGGAGTTTGAATTCTTTTTCAGCCAGTTCACTTTCATTAGTCATTTTCAGAATAAAGTTTTCCTGAGCTGCTAATTTATTGCTCATATCGCTCATAATATTTGCGATTTGAAGGTCTTTATCCTTATTAAAGTTTTTCAATTTATTTTGAAGTTCTAAAACTTCTTTATCTTTTACGGCAATAAATTCTCCGAGTTTTGCTACAAAAGTTTCTTCTTTGGCTTTAATTTCAGATTCTAATTCATTTATTTTTGCATCTTTGTCGTTTAGTTCTTTGTTAAATTCTTTTTCCAGTTCAAGTTTAGTTAATTTAATCAAGTTGTTTTTATCGTTTTCAAATTGGATTTCTCTGTTTTTTAATTCCTTTGAAAATTCTTTGTCTTTAATCTGTTTTACAATAGAAGCATAATGATTTTCATCTACCTGAAAAATTTCTCCACATTTAGGGCATTTAATTTCGTTTGTCATTTTTACTTTTCCTTTCATTTTTTTATTCTTAACTCGCAGGTACCTGTTTGAGTTAAGAAAATGAAATGGAAAAATTTGCTAGGAAATGAAAATAGTGAAAAATAAGGTAAAACAGACTAAAACACTTTTAAGGAGTGCTATTTAACCCTACTTGGTGTAAACATGTTATATGTTACCTAATAAAAATTATTTCAAAAATATTTTTGCAATTTCGATATCGGTTTGGGTTGTAATTTTAATATTTTTGTAACTTCCGTCCAAAATATAGACTTTTTCACCCAAAGCCTCAAGCATTCCTGCGTCATCTGTAAAATTTCTTTCCATAAGTTTTTCATGCGCTTTTCTTATCAAATCGTATTCAAAAGCCTGAGGAGTTTGTGTGTTGTAAAGTTTGGCACGGTCAATTGTTCGAACAATTTTTCCGTTCTCAACCTCTTTAATTGTATCAATTGTTTTTGTCGCAACAGTCAAGGCACGCATATCTTTAACCATTTCAATACAATTGTTTATCATATCAACAGAAACCATCGGCCGCGCACCATCATGAATTATTACATAATCACAATCGCAAGCCAAAAGTCCTTTGTAAACTGATTTTTGACGAGTTTCACCACCTTCTGTAATACGGACTTTTATATAATCTTTAAAAATTTCCTTAAGCTCCTCAATTATGGAAATATGCGAACAAATAATTATTTCATCAACCCGTGACGCGTGAAAAGCATCAATCGTATATCGAATAACCTCTTTATCGTTAATTTTTTCAAGAAGTTTGTTTTTATTTCCAAATCTTGAAGAAGTTCCGCCTGCGGTGATTATTGCACTAAATTTCATATTATTAATACCTTCAAACTATCTATATTTTAATTTTAACATAAAAAAGTCGTAATCTAATTTAACATGATACTTGATTTATTAGATTTTTAATATATTATAATATTACACAACTAGCTAGAAAAGGAAAATTTATTATGTCTAAAAAATGTGATGTATGCGGAAAAGAACCGATTAAAGCAGCGAAATTAACATTCTCTCATAAACAAATCGTGCACCGTCAAATGCCAAACTTGCAGTCAGTAAAAGTTTGTGTTAACGGACAAACAAAAAGAATTAAAGTTTGCACTTCTTGCTTGAGAGCAGGTAAAGTTCAAAAAGCTGTTTAAGGTTTTTAAAATCCAAAATTTTTGAAACTAAAAAGAGCCAATTCAGGCTCTTTTTAGTTATAGTTTTTATATACGAAATTTATTCAAATTCGTATGGGTTAACAAACTTTTTACCGCTTGGCTGCTGAATTTCAGGTTCAAGCTGCAAATTTTTCATATCAAATCCGCCAAATCCTCCTTCGGAAAGCATTTTGATAAGCTTGATTATTGACGAATCCATGTTCAAAATTACTCCGACTTCCTCGGCTTCCTGAAATCCCGGAACAGGATATGGAGAAGATTTCTTTATTGCATCAATGACTCTTTGATCGTAATCATTATTTCCGGAAGATTGTGTTATTTCGTAACTTTTCAGCTTTCCTGACGGATCAACCTTGAAAACAACAACTGTTGCTAAATTTTCATTAGTTTTTGGCAAAGAAAAATTTGAAATAATTTTCTTCCCCACTTTAAGAGAATATTCCTGTATTTCCGGAGATGAAAACGGATTTACAAGAATTTGGCTGTCCGAAAGGTCAAAAGCAAACACCCCGGTGCCAAAACTCAAAAATATTGCAAGTGAAATAATAAGTTTTTTAAGCATAAATTTCTTCCTATTTTTTGTTTACATCAAAAACGTAATAATCAAAAGTCATTAATATATTAATTTCTTTCAAGTCTTTTGCGGCAGTATCCGGAAAAGCATCAAAAGGTTCAGTATTTTTTACGGCATCTACTGCGCTGTTATCATTTTCTTTATTCCCGGAACTTTGTTTAATTTCACATAATGTAAGTTTTCCTTCGCGATTTATTTTGAATTGCACTTTTGCAACACCGCCGTTATTTGTTACCGGAAGTTTCCAGTTTTTACGAATTTTGCTCTCGACTGCAACTATATAATCCCCCATTCCAGGATATTTTTCGCTGTATTTTTGTATAAGCTCCTTGTTACCGGAAATTGTTGTCTGCTGACGAAGCTCACGTTCAGCATTAAGTTTCTGCACCATCTTATCATCTTTTACAAAATTATTAATATTATTAAAAAAAGACTCTTGTCCCAATTCTTTCATAAAAGCAAAGGAATTTTTCCAGTCATTTTCCGATTTATATTTCTCAGAATTATAATCTTTTAGCTTTACAATACCGATTTTTTCATCTGCCAAACTGTATTTTATATAAGCAACTTTTTCTGAACCTTTATCATTTTTATACCTTATAACATAGAATAAATTATTGTCATCTTTAGAGATTGAATCATGATCAAGGTAAATGTATTTTGTTGAGTTTGTAATATTGAGCCGAATCCAGTCTGCCGCTAAAACGGCTGAATTCAAAGACAATAAAACTGTGCTTAAAATAGCGATTTTTTTAATCATAAATATCCTCATCAATTTCAAAAAAGGAAATCACCAATGATAGGTGATTTCCTAAAATAAAGTTATTTTACGTATTTTTTAAATAATTTTTGTTTAAAAGTAACGGGAATATTAACAGTTCCAACATAACCTGCATTATCAGGAAATTCTGCAAAAGGAGCTGAAAGATTAACCGCTGCAATTGCAGAACGTTTAGCTCTTTCATCACCCTTAGATTTCATAAGTCTGTATCCATTATAACTGCCATCAGAATTTATACTGATTATAAGATTGATTTCAGAATTAGCAGTATAAACAGAGGTTTTCCAGTTTGACAGAATTACAGATTTAATATTTTCAACATACGCACTGTATTCTTCATCGCTAAGACCTAGTTGAGAATTGTCTACTGTATAATCATTAATATCATTTATATTTGTAAGATGCAAATCAGCTGAAAAATTCCCAGCAGCCTTTTCGCTATAAGCCGCAAGAGCAAAGTTATGTGCAGAACGAAGCAAAGGAACGTCCGCTATATTTTTCATAAACGCAATTGAATGCTTACTATAAAAACCAGGCTTATAATCTTCCGGATTGTAATCTTCAGTACTCACAATTCCAGCTCTATCAGTTAAGTAATTAGATTTTGCATAGATAAACTTTGGTGCATCATCACCCTTTTTGTAAAGCAATGCATAAGTACAAGTATCAACAGAGGAGTATTTAATTGAATCACTGTCAATAAATAACTGTATGTTATCACTGCCGCTGTCTATAGCAACCCAGTTTGCCGCATTGGCCGACAAGGCGCTGAACAAACACATTGCTAAAATTAATAGTTTCTTTTTCATTTCTCGCCCTCATATCTAAATCTGATAACCATTATAATAGTAAATCCGTAAAATTTGCAAGTTTTTAATGAATTGTTTAAAAATTTTTGGAAATTATATTAAGTGATGTTACAACATTGTGAAATAATTTGTTTTTTTTTTCAAAATAAAATAAAATATTATTGGGAAATTTGAGGGACAATATTATATGTTAAAAGAAGAGGTTAGAGAAAAAACTTTATCACCGCAGCAAGTCAGAGCTATACTTAAAGCTGACAACAAGGAGATTGTCGAACTTTGCAAAAGGGCTTCAATCCTCCCTAAGAAAAATAACAAAGGCCAAACATATTTTTCATACGATGAAGTACGCAATTTGAGAAGACTTCAGGCGCAAAAAGGTGTTACCAACCCGGTTGCGGTTTCAGCCGTATCTGCGCCGCAAAAACAGGATTCTGTTGTAAGAAATCTTCTTGTTTCACTCAAAGAAATGGAAAATAAACTCAGCGACAGAATTGCAAAAGTTATAGACGAAAAGCTTGAAGGCATGGACGAAGTTGTTGTTGAACTTATCCGCTGCAAAACTGATAACGAAACTCTAAGACAAAAAATTATTGACTTAAATAAAGAAATTTATCAGCTCAAAAATGATGTTAACAGCTTTAAGCATATCGGGCTTGGCATGTACAGAAAAAAAGAACGCAGTATCTGGGATTAGTAACTTTTCCCGGCGTTTTTAAACATCATTTACCAGGCAAAGTCAGAAAAGAAAATTTTACTGGCAAAATTAAAATGTAAAAATATAATCAAGGAATAAAAAATGGCAGCAAAAGAAAAAGAAACAGAAGCAGCATCAAATATTGATGAAAGAAGTAAGGCGCTGAAACTTGCAATCGAAAAAATTGAAAAAGATTTTGGTAAAGGTTCAATAATGAAACTTGGAGACAAAGCAACAGTGAATGTTGACGCAATCCCGACAGGTTCATTAGCGCTGGATGTTGCTCTCGGTATAGGCGGTGTTCCACGCGGACGTATAATTGAAATTTACGGTCCTGAAAGTTCAGGTAAAACAACCCTTGCCCAGCATATTGTTGCCGAATGTCAAAAACGTGGCGGAATTGCAGCTTTCGTAGATGCAGAACACGCACTTGACCCTGAATATGCAAGAAATTTAGGTGTTAAAGTTGATGATTTATTAATTTCCCAGCCGGATACAGGAGAACAGGCGCTTGATATCACAGAAGAACTTGTACGCTCCGGAGCTGTTGACGTTGTTGTTGTCGACTCGGTTGCAGCACTTGTTCCCAAGGCCGAAATTGAAGGTTCAATGGAAGATCAACAAATGGGCTTGCAGGCTCGTTTGATGAGTAAAGCCTTAAGAAAATTAACCGGTATTATCGGAAAAACAAACACTACTGTTATTTTTATCAACCAGCTTCGTATGAAAATCGGTGTTATGTACGGAAACCCTGAAACCACAACCGGCGGTAACGCCCTTAAATACTATGCTTCAGTCCGTATGGAAATCAAACGCACAGAAGGTGTTAAAGGCGAAGACGGAGATGTTGGAAACCACGTAAGAGTAAGAGTTTTGAAAAACAAAGTTGCACCTCCATTCAGAACAGCAGAATTCGATATTATTTTCGGAAAGGGTATTTGCAAAGTAGGAAATATTTTAGACGTTGCAGTTAACCTTGATATCGTGAAAAAAGCCGGTTCATGGTTCAGCTTTAATGAAGAAAAACTCGGACAGGGCCGCGATAAAGCAAGAGACTTTTTAACCGAAAATCCTGACATTTTGGCACAGGTTGAAACTTTGGTAAGAGAAAAACTTGCCCAACAATAGGCACACGTAGTGTGCTCTTACGTATTGGAACTGAATTAAATGAAGGCGCTTTTGTAAGAATTAGGTCAGGCAGGTGCAGAATTAGGGTGGACGTAGTCCACTGTTATACTTTGGAACTGAATTATATGAAGGCGCTTTTATAGGAATTAGGACAGGCAGGTACAGAATTAGGAAACAATCGCTGGGAACGGCGTAACGTTTTCTCACGATTTGCGTGGCATACCCTCGCCTGTATCAGGAGAGGGCAGAATTTCTTAACTCGCATTCGCTTGTTAAGAAATTCGGGTGAGGTGGAATACGCTCCAACATATATTGGGTGGACGTAGTCCACTCTTATACTTTGGAACTGAATTAGATAAAGGCGCTTTTGTAAGAATTAGGACAGGCAGGTACAGAATTAGGAAACAATCGCTGGAAACGGCGTAACGTTTTCTCACGATTTGCGTGGCATGCCCTCGCCTGTATCAAGAGAGGGCAGAATTTCTTAACTCGCATTCGCTTGTTAAGAAATTCGGGTGAGGTGGAATACGCTCCAACATATATTGGGTGGACGTAGTCCACTCTTATACTTTGGAACTGAATTAGATAAAGGCGCTTTTGTAAGAATTAGGACAGGCAGGTGCAGCATTAGGAAACAACCGCTGGGAACGGTCAATGTCTTATGACGAAAATGGACAAGCTATAATTGTTTTAGTCAACACAATGTGTTTAGGAGCAATTCTTGACAGAAAAATGACGCAAATGTTATACTTGTAGTACAAAATTGCATAAAATAAAAATTGGAGTAAGGTAAGATATTTTAAATTAATTTAAAATTCTTTCTTACTCTTTTTTTATACTAGCCAAGAACGAAGGGAGAAAAAAATAGCAAATTTAAAAGAATTTTTTAACAAAATTTCAAACAACAACAGAATTTACACACGAGAAGATATTGGTAATATGTCTTCTGATGAATTTAGAACAAATGAAAAGGCAATTGATTACCAGCTGGCAAATCTGGGAATTCCTGCAAAATCCGATTTAGCGCTGTCTGATGATGTTGTGTATGTACACTCATACACACGTGATGATGGCACTAAAGTTAAAGCACACTACAGGTCAAAAGCAGGACATATTACGGGAGCAGCAAGTAATATTGAAAATCATTTTGAAGAACCGAAAATGACTGCTGAAGAAAAAGCAATAGATGTTTTAGCTCGTGTTGGAAGCTGGTTTTTACCAGTTGCAGGTGCTAATTTACAAAATGCAAGACGGGATTTTGGATATGCCAAAGATAATGACAATGCACATATATTAAATTCACGTTCAGAAATAAAAAATAAAGGTTTAAATGATTTGATGGACAGAGTGGGTATTCCAAAGAATTCACGAGGTGTGGTTTATGGTATAAATTCCGAACAATCTAAAAAATTATTTAATGCCCCTGAAATTCAAAATTACATATCTAAAAATTATTCAAAACTAGTAAACAATAAACAAAATCCGACTGCTGATATTGAATTTAGATATAATAAATTTCCTACTGATAACTATTTAGGTATTCAACATTGCAAATTATATAATCCTCATATAACATCTGACGGATATTTTAATGCAATGATCGTCGATTATTATGATTTTGCGCCTCGCAAAGCAAATTCTTATAGATCAATATTCACAACAAAAATTAACAATTGGGGCTATTCAATGCAAGAAAAAGGGTTATTGGAAAACCAATTTAACATATATCAAATTCGGGAAAAATTGTGGTAAAATGAAAACATGAATAAGGATGTAAAAGGACTAATCAAGTATTTATTATTAACATTTTTTGTATGGCTATTGCCTGTGGGAATGTTTTATTGTGCTTTTTCAGTGCTTTTTTATGACGACGAAAATGGTAATGTATTTCTCGCATATCTATTCTTACTTTTAGCATTAGTCCTTTTTATTCTTTACATAATATTACCTGTTGTTTTCACTTACAAAGCGATGAAATATCACTGGAGCAAATATTTAGACAAATTCTTTTACAATAAATATGCCCCAACAGTATTACTTATTTTTTTAGTGTTATTACAAGTAAAAGCAAATGTTTTGAATTATGGTACAATTTATTTTGATAGTCTGCTTGGAATTTTGCATTTTTTATTATATGTAGTAGAAATAATTATAGCCCCTACATATTATATAACTTATATTATTTTATTTATACTAAAGAAAGTTAAACAATTATGAATAAGGATGTAAAAGGACTAATCAAGTATTTATTATTAATGCTTTTCGTAGGGTTATTACCAATAGCAATACTGTATTGTGGATTGCTAGCATATGGTTTAAGTGATCATTATAATGATTATATTGCAATGGTAGTTCTATTATTAGGATTAGTCCTTTTTATTCTTTACATAATATTGCCTGTTGTTTT
>QAMI01000057.1:0-11842 GCA_003150395.1 Candidatus Gastranaerophilales bacterium
TTGGATAAAGATACTGCAGAAACTACTGATGATGCTTTAATTGAAGTTTATAAAAAATTAAGACCGGGCGATCCGGCATCAGCAGCAGGCGGACGTTCAATTTTGGAAGCCCGTTTCTTTGATGAAAAGAAATACGATATCGGACGTGTCGGCCGTTATAAATTAAACAAAAAATTGAACCTGAACATTCCAAAAAATCAGAGAACTTTGACAGTTCAGGATATTGTTGCATCAATCGAATATTTGATTAATTTAACATACGATGAAGGAACTGTTGATGATATTGACCACCTTGGCAACAGAAGAATCCGTTCCGTTGGTGAACTTCTTCAAAACCAGTTCAGAGTTGGGCTTTCAAGAATTGAAAGAATTGTTAAAGAAAGAATGACACTTCAAGATTCAGAAACTTTGACTCCGTTGAACTTGTTGAACACGAAACCTCTTGTGGCTTCATTGAAAGAATTTTTTGGTTCTTCACAGTTGTCACAGTTCATGGACCAGATTAACCCGTTGGCTGAATTAACTCACAAAAGACGTATTTCAGCTCTTGGACCAGGCGGTTTGATGAGAGAACGTGCAGGTTTTGCAGTTCGTGATATTCACCCGTCTCACTACGGACGTATCTGTCCGATTGAAACTCCAGAAGGTCCGAACGCAGGTCTTATCGGTTCTTTGGCAACTCACGCAAAAGTTAATGACTACGGTTTTATTGAATCTCCGTTCTTTGTTGTTAAAGACGGTGTTGTAACTGATGAAGTTGTTTATATGACAGCTGACGAAGACGAAAACTTCCGTGTAGCTCCGGCTGACGTTCAATTGAATGATGACAGAACATTTAAAGATGAATATGTTCCTATTCGTTATCGTTCTGAATTTACAATGGGCGAATCTCAAAAAGTTGACTACGTTGGTGTTTCTCCAATCCAGATTATCTCTGTTGCAACTTCATTAATTCCGTTTATCGAGCATGATGACGCAAACCGTGCATTGATGGGTTCAAACATGCAGCGTCAGTCAGTACCGCTTCTGATTACAGACAGACCGCGTGTTGGAACAGGTATGGAAGCTCGTGCCGCAAAGGATTCTGGTATGGTTGTAATATCAGAAGTTGACGGTGTTGTTGAACGTGTAGTCGGAGAAGAAATTGTAATCCGCGATACAAATAACAAACCTCACGTATATCAATTAATGAAATATTTAAGAAGCAACCAGGATACTTGTATTAACCAGCGTCCGATTGTTAACGAAGGCGACAAGGTTAAAGCCGGCGTTGTAATCGCTGACGGTGCGTCCACTAACGGAGGTGAACTTTCATTAGGTAAAAACGTAATTGTTGCGTATATGCCTTGGGAAGGTTACAACTATGAAGACGCTATTTTGCTTTCAGAAAGATGCGTTCACGATGATGTATTCACATCCGTTCACATTGAAAAATTAGAAATCGATGCACGTCAGACAAAACTCGGACCGGAAGAAATTACACGCGAAATTCCGAATGTTTCAGAAGATGCCCTCAGACACCTAGATGAACGCGGAATTGTTCGTATTGGTGCAAGAGTTTATGCAGACGATATTTTGGTAGGTAAAGTTACACCGAAAGGTGAATCTGAACATCCGCCTGAAGAAAAACTTCTCCGTGCAATCTTCGCTGAAAAAGCAAGAGATGTAAAAGATAATTCTCTAAGAGTTCCTCATGGTGAAGGCGGCCGCGTACTTGACGTTAAAGTATTTGACAGAGAAAAAGGCGACGAACTTCCGCCGGGCGCAAATACAGTAATAAGAGTTTACATCGCTCAAAAACGTAAAGTTTCAGTGGGTGACAAACTCTCAGGACGTCACGGTAACAAAGGTATCGTATCAAGAATTTTACCGAAAGAAGATATGCCGTTTATGCCTGATGGAACACCGGTTGATATCGTATTGAATCCGCTTGGTGTACCTTCTCGTATGAACGTTGGCCAGACTTATGAGTTATTGCTTGGTTTGGCAGCATACTTAACTGGAAATTATTATGAGGCGCCTTCATTTGATGAAATGTATGGTGATAATAAATCCGAAATCGCAACGAAAGCTGAGCTTTTGAAAGGTATTAAAGAATCAGGCTGCGATTGGGTAACTGAAGACGGTAAAGTTAGATTGATTGATGGACGTACAGGTGAACCGTTTGATGAACCTGTAGCAGTTGGTCTTTCATACATACTTAAACTTGTTCACCTTGTTGATGATAAAATCCACGCTCGTTCAACAGGTCCGTATTCACTTGTAACACAACAGCCTCTGGGTGGTAAAGCTCAATTCGGCGGTCAAAGATTTGGTGAAATGGAAGTTTGGGCGTTGGAAGCTTATGGCGCTGCTTACACATTACAGGAAATGCTTACAATCAAATCCGACGATGTTAACGGCAGAAACCGCGCTTACGAAGCAATTGTTAAAGGTGATAACATCCCAAGACCGGGTATTCCTGAATCCTTCAAAGTTTTGGTTCGTGAATTACAGTCTATCGGCCTGGATATCACAGTTGCGAAGAAAGACGGCGCTGAAGTTGACTTGATGACAGATATGGACGATTTGAGAAAATCTGCTCCGAAAAGAACTCTGTCTGATATTGATTCAGAGTTATTGAACATCAACTTCTTTGAAACACCAACAACATTCGGTGATTTATAAGATTTTATTTATACCCTCCCCTTGAGGGAGGGTGGAAATCTTTGATTTCCGTGTGTGGTTACTCCACAAGGATTAAAAGCAAAATTAACTAAATACAGTATTACGAATTCGTAAGCTGTGATATAAAAGGAGAAATTATAAATGTCAACAAGTATTGATTATTTTGACTATATACGGATAAGTATCGCTTCACCGGAAAGGATTTTGAAATGGTCTTACGGCGAAGTTACTAAACCGGAAACAATTAACTACCGTACATTAAAACCTGAACGCGACGGTCTTTTCTGCGAAAGAATTTTTGGGCCTTCAAAAGATTGGGAATGCTATTGCGGTAAGTATAAAAGAGTTCGCCATAAAGGTATTATCTGCGAACGCTGCGGTGTTGAAGTTACAGATTCAAAAGTAAGACGTCAGAGAATGGGACACATCAAACTGGCTGCTCCTGTTTCTCACATCTGGTTTTTGAAAGGAATTCCTTCATACTTGGGCTTGCTTCTTGATATGACTTTGAAAGATCTTGAACAGGTAATCTATTTCAACAACTATGTAGTGCTCGATCCGGGCGAAAGCCAATTCAAAAAGCTGCAGCTTTTAGGTGAAGAAGAATACGAAGATTATATGGCTGAAAACGAAGATTCTACTCTAAAAGTAGGTATCGGCGCAGAAGCTATTAAAGAATTATTATCTGAAATTAATACAAAAGAACTTGCTGAAGAAATCAGAACAGAACTTGCAGGTTCTGTAAACTCTGTTCAAAAGAAAAGCAAACTTATCAAACGTTTAAGACTGCTTGACAGCTTAATATCATCAGAAACAGATCCGACCTGGATGATTATGGATGTTCTTCCCGTAACACCTCCGGATTTGAGACCGATGGTTCAATTAGACGGCGGACGTTTTGCAACTTCTGACTTGAACGATTTGTACAGACGTGTTATCAACAGAAACAACCGTTTGCAAAGACTTCTTGAAATGGGCGCTCCTGAAATCATCGTTCGTAACGAAAAACGTATGCTTCAGGAAGCTGTTGATGCCCTTATAGACAACGGCAGACGCGGTAGAACAGTTGTTGGCCCGAACAACAGAGCATTAAAATCACTTTCTAATATTATCGAAGGTAAACAAGGGCGTTTCCGTCAAAACCTGCTCGGTAAACGTGTTGACTACTCAGGCCGTTCAGTTATCGTTGTAGGACCGCAATTAAGCTTAAACCAGTGCGGTTTGCCAAAAGAAATGGCAATCGAATTGTTCAAACCTTTTGTTGTAAATAAACTTATTGAACGCGGATATGTTCAAAACATTAAATCAGCCAAGAAGAAAATCGAACGCTCAGAAGCTGTTGTTTGGGATATCCTTGAAGAAGTAATTGATGGTCATCCGGTATTATTAAACCGTGCCCCGACCCTTCACAGATTGGGTATTCAGGCGTTTGAACCGAAATTGGTAGAAGGCCGTGCAATTCAGCTTCACCCGCTTGTATGTACAGCATTCAATGCTGACTTCGACGGCGACCAGATGGCTGTTCACGTACCGCTTTCAATCGAAGCGCAAACGGAAGCTCGTATGTTAATGTTAGCGACTAACAACATTCTTGCACCGGCTACAGGTAAACCTATTATTACACCAACTCAGGACATGGTTTTGGGTATGTACTACCTGACAATCCTAAAAAATCCGGAAGCAGATCCGAAAGGATATTTCTATAACTTCCAGGACGCAATTTCAGCTCTTGAAGTCGGCGTAATTGACCTTCACGACAAAATCGTTGTACGAGATGAACACGGCGGAAGGTTAGAAACTACAGCAGGAAGATTAATCTTCAACGAAGCTGTAAGAAAAGCCTTGGTTTAAGCAGCATTGAAATATTGATAAACGCGATTTAACAAAAATCGTAAGCTAGGTTATAAAATAAAGGAAATATAGAATGGAAACATACACAAATTCAAAGAAAACTCCGGAATTTATTAATAAACAGATGGATAAAAAAGGTTTAAACAACCTTCTGTCTCAAATTTATCTGGAGTTTGGCGGAGCTAAAACCGCAGAACTTGCAAACAGCCTTAAAAACTTAGGCTATAAGTATGCCACCAAATCCGGTACAACAATTTCAATTGCGGATTTGCAGGTACCTTCCGTTAAAAAAGAATTACTGAAAGAAGCGGAAAAAGAAATCGAAAAATCAACTAACAGATATTTAAAAGGTGAAATTACTGAAGTTGAAAGATATACAAAGGTTATCGACACTTGGTCTGAAACAACCGAAAAATTAACAGCTCAGGTTGTTGAAAACTTTGATAAATTAAACCCGGTATATATGATGGCGTTCTCAGGAGCAAGAGGTAACTTGTCTCAGGTATCACAGCTTGTTGGTATGCGCGGGCTTATGGCTGACGCACAAGGTCAGATTATCGACTTGCCGATTAAATCAAACTTTAAAGAAGGCTTGTCAGTTACAGAATACATCATTTCATCATACGGTGCCCGTAAAGGTCTTGTAGATACTGCGTTAAAAACAGCCGACTCCGGATATTTGACAAGACGTTTGGTTGACGTTGCGCAGGACGTAATTATTCGTGCGGATGACTGTCATACAACTAAAGCTATCAACATGAAACCGATTACAAATGGCGACGCTGTAATTGTTCCTTTAATAGACAGACTTTTAGGAAGAACTATTGCAGAAGATATTAAAGATACAGACGGAACCGTTCTTGTTCAAGCCGGAACAACAATGAACCGTGATGATGTTAAAAAAGTTGCACACTTAAACCTCCAGGAATTACGTGTTCGTTCTGGATTGACTTGCGGACTTGAATACGGTATCTGCCAAAAATGCTACGGCTGGGCAATGACAACCCAAAAGCTCGTAGATATTGGTGAAGCCATTGGTATTATTGCCGCTCAGTCAATTGGTGAACCAGGAACACAGCTTACAATGAGAACATTCCACACCGGCGGTGTATTCAAAGGTGCCGGTGCTATGAAATCAATTGAGGCAAAATCTGCCGGTGAAGTTGTTTCAAGCGTTAAAACCCGCGAAGTCAGAACACGTCACGGGGACGTTGTTAAAGTTGCAAATTACGAAGCTGATATTGAAATTAAAGGTGCAAAACGTACTGATAAATATCACATTCCGGCTGGTTCAACTGTGTTCTTCACAAACGGAATGCAGGTTGAAAAAGGTTTCAAACTTGCAGTTTATGAACCTGCATCATCAGGCGACGGCTCTCGTTTAACAGAGAAAGCTACAAAAGATATCACATCAGATCTTCCTGGTGAAGTTATCTATGAAGATTTCATCGCTGATGAAAAGAAAGATAGACAGGGAAACATCTCAAGAACTACGAACAAACAAGGTATTATCTGGGTTCTTGGAGGGGATGTTTATAACCTTCCGGGCGGCTCTAAAGTTCTTGTAAAAGATGAACAGCAAGTAAAAGAAGGCGAAAAATTAGCTGAAACTTTAACCATTTCAGAACACGGCGGCGAAGTTCGTTTCGGGGAAGATTTGGTTATTGAAGATGTTAAATTTGAAGGCAAAAATATCAAGAAAATTATTCAAGGTAAAGAATTGACAATTGTAATTGCATCGTTAATGCCTGAAAACGCTTCATTTGAACAAACTAAGAAAGAACAGCTCTGGACAGTTGATAAAACCGGCGAAAAATACATTGTTAAAGCTCCGGTTGATACTCCGGTTGAAAACGGTATGATTATTGCAGAACTTATCGACGATGAGTGCGCTGTAACTTCATCCGGTGAAATCAGATACGTTGATGTTGAAGTTGATGAAAATCAAATCATCACAAAACCGGGGTCTGTTGTATTTATTCCGGAAGAAATTCATCAGATTTCAAAAGACAGCTCTTTGAAAATGGTTGAAAATGGAACTTTTGTTACAGCAGGTACGGAAGTTGTGAAAGATGTTTACTGCCACATTGACGGTATTGTTGAATTCAAAGAATTTAATGATATTATCCACGAAATTACTGTAAGGCCGGGTGAAGTTCATACACTTTCCAGTATTTCAGAACTTAAAGTGGATGAAGGCGAAGTTGTTAAAAAAGGAACAGTTATCGCTGAAGGCATTAAAGCCAGCGAAACTTCAATCGTTACAATCATGGATTCAGCAAATGATGACATTGATATTGACGATTTGGATGAAGAGCTTGATGCAAGCCTTTCATTAGATGAAGACAACATTGCTAACCAGCCTGTTCAAATTCTTATCAGACCGGTTCAGGTTTTGGAAGTTGAACAAAAAGACGTTTCAATTAAATTTAATACAACAGATGATTTAATTGATATTGTTCCTGTAACACAACTACAGTACAAAGATGGTGCAAGAGTTCGTAACCTTGACGGTTCAACAATTACAAGAACAAGCTTAGTTCTTCAAATGCAGGGTTACTTATCACATCTTAAAGGTATGGTAGAACTTGATGACAAAGGCAATTTGAGAATTGTTGTTCTTGAAAACCTTATTATCCGCCGTGAATTTGAAGGCAATTCAAAGTTGATGTCTTCACTTCAAACAGAACTACTTGTAAAAGATGGTCAAACAATTGATCCGAAAACTCCGGTTGCAAAAACACAGGTTCTTGCAATTAACGACGGTGCCGCTTCTATTAAACATGATAATGAAGATGCACGCAGATTATTAATTGTATGCGACAATTATGAAACAGTTGTTACTTTAAAAGGTAAAGCTTCTGTTAAAAAAGGGGACTTTGTAAAACTTGATTCAATTATTTCTGACAATGGCGAAAAATCTCCGGTTTCAGGACAAATTGTTTCAATCAACAAAAACGAAGTTAAAATCAGAAATGGTCGTCCTTACTTAATCAGCCCAGGTACAATGCTTCAGGTTGAAAGCGGGGCATTGGTACTTCGCGGTGATATTATTGCAACACTGGTATTTGAAAGACAAAAAACCGGTGACATCGTTCAAGGTCTTCCGCGTGTTGAAGAACTTCTTGAAGGCCGTAAACCGAAAGATTGCGCAATCCTTGCAGAAGTTGACGGCGTAGCTGAAATCGAAACAGACGATGACTTGCCGAGATTGTACCTCGTTAACGAAAACGGACGTACAGAAATTAAATACGCAATTGATGCAAACATCATTGTTCAAGACAAACAGAAAATCACAAAAGGTCAGCCTTTAACAAGCGGTCCTTTGAACCCGCACGATGTTATCAGACTTTGCGGACCTGAAGCTGCTCAGCAATATCTGGTAGATGAAGTTCAGCGTGTATATCGTTCACAGGGCGTAGAAATTGCCGACAAACACGTTGAAATTATTGTTCGTCAGATGACCAAGAAAGTTAAAGTTGTTGACGCCGGCGATACAACATTGTTGCCTGGTGAATTGGTTGAAATTCAGCACTTCGAAAATGCAAACAAAGAAGTTGAAGCAGAAGGTAAAACTCCTGCAACTTGTGAATTCCTGCTATTGGGTATCACAAAAGCTTCGTTGAACACAGAAAGCTTCATTTCAGCAGCTTCATTCCAGGAAACAACAAGAATTCTTACAGAAGCAGCGGTTGATGGTAAGAAAGACTTGCTCCGCGGATTAAAAGAAAACGTAATTATCGGTCGTTTAATCCCGGCAGGTACAGGTTTCCACCACTTGACCAACGCTAACGAAGAAAAAGAACGCGAAGCAAGAAAACGTGCTGTTGCACAAAGAAATCAGGCTCGTAAACCGTCTGCGATTTTGGAAGAAATCGAAGGTATGTTTGGGGCACCTGATTTTCAATTAGAAGATAATGAAGAATAATAATTTATCGAATATAAAGGATGCGCGGAAACTTTTAAAGTTTCCGCGCTCTTTTTGTGAAAAATTCATCTAAAATTATATAGTTTTTGTTTTATTTATAAAATGTTTCCTTGTTTAAATGTAACCTTATAGAAAATTCATTACCTTTTACAGTAAACGAACTTAGTTCCATTTTTTGTAGTATGGAGTAAATGCAATAAATTGGTATAATTTTAAAATCAGAGTTCTTTTTTTCCGATTAATAAGCGGAAGTATTTTAAAGGAGAAATTATGACAGAAAAACTAATGCCAATGTCCAAAATAGAAAGTGCTTTTCATAAAATATATTTTAACGATATTACGCCGAAGATGGAAAAATATGAAAAACAACGGCAAGCAGCATGGTTAAAAATTTATTTAATTGAAGCAGTATTAATAATAGTCTTTATAATTTGTTTAACATTTTTTGTTAAGAGTATCTCCACAGGTGAGGATATAATTCTTTTGCTGTTATTTGTAAATCTTGTGATTCTCGCTTTAATTTTTGGAACACCGCTTGCGGAAAGTGATAATTTTGCCAAAAAACTTAAACAAAATTGTATGAAGGACTTTATTAAGTCTTTTGGAAATATTTCCTGGTATTCCTATTATGATAGGCAGCATAGCTTGAAGAAAAAAGTAATTAATCCGGATAAGAAACTGCGTGAAAGTGAATTGTTTGGTATTTATAACAGCCGGTCTGATGATGATACTTTTGAAGGTGTTTTTAAAGATGTAAAGTATACAATTTCAGAAACTTTGCTACAAAATATAACAGGAAGTGGCAGACATAAAAAAGAGAAAACTGTTTTTAAAGGGGTAATAATAAATTTTGCTGCAAATAAAACAATAAAAAATAAAACGATAATCGCAACAAAAAATGATACAAATATTAAAAACAGAAGTTGTACTTATGTTTCAATAATAGGTGCATTTTTACTTGTTGGAGCAGGAATTCTTACTAAAAATTTAGAAGTTTGCATTTATGGATTAATTTCGTTAATTATTGGAATCATATCAATTATAGCAGAAAAAACTAATATTACTAAAAATAAAGAAATTTTGAATGAAATTAAGCTGGAAGATCCTGAATTTAACAAAAAATATAAAGCTTATTCATCAGATGAAGTAGAGGGCCGATATCTTATAACAACCGCATTCATGGAACGGTTTAAAAATTTGCAGACTGCCTTCGGGGCAAAAAATGTAAAATGTTCATTTTATGGCGATGATATTATGTTTGCCATTTCCACAAGAAAAAATCTATTTGAAATCGGCAATCTTTTTACACCGCTAAACAGCCCGAAACAACTTGAAAAAGCCTTTGAAGAACTTTCGTCAATCCTGGCATTGATTGATTACTTCAAACTTGATGAGAAAACGGGATTATAATTTCAAGCAGGATTTCTAAATAACGCGGAGGATTTTGTAAAAGTTCTTCGCGTTTTTGCCGTCAATATTTTTGAAAGGATTTATTTATGGCAATAATTATTGAAGGTCAAAGAAGGATTATTAAAATGTCCGTGGATGATATTTTAAATATTGTGCGCGAATATCAATTAATAACACGCGGCACCTGTTGTTACGAGCATACGAGAGAACTTCTTGAGCGTGCAGAATTTTTTGTGCCTGAAGATGTTTAAATTTTTGTAAAAGAATATTACAAAATTAGCAAAAAATCTTCTGTTTTGATTTAATATTTGCAGGAGGTGTCCTAATGTTTGTAAATTCTGTCAGAAATTTTAATCTTACATCGTTTAAAGCTCAGGAAACTGACGTTTCTAAAGCTGCCGAAGCTAAAACCGAATCCCAACCGGCTCCGGAAATTCCTGAAATTACAAAACCGGAAGTCAAAGCCGACAGCTTTGAACATACTCAGCCGGCCGCTCCTCAGCCCGTGCAAAATCAAGGAGGAATTCCCGGAGTGCAAATGCCGACACTTGCTCAGATTTCAAAAGCTAAAACAACGCAAAAAATTCTCGGTGGTTCTGTTTTTGCATTAGGCGCTTTAGGCATAGCTTCCGCCCTCAGCCCCAAAACATGGGTGAGACTTCTTTTCACAGTTCCGGTAGGCGGTGCGATTTCATACTTTGGGGCAAATATGTATAACATGGCAAATGCTCTGGATAGATTAAAAGAGTATGCTGTCAATCCCCAGGCTAAGCAATAATAATTATGCCCGCTTAGAGTTTTGAAAAAATCCTTTTTGGTTTATGCTATTATGTAAGTCGAAAAGGAGAAATTCTCATGAAAAAAAACATTATTATTGTTGCATTAGTATTGATAGTTCCGCTTGTTGCATTTTGGATATTGAGTAATGCAAACACAACAACAGCACAGACAAATCCTGAAATCCCACAAACCGATCAGGTTGTTAACGAAGTTGCTATCGGAAAACCTCAAATCTTAAAATTCACATCAACGATGTGTCTTGACTGCCAGACAATGAACAAATTGTTTAAAGAAGTTTTTCCAAAATACCAGGATAAGATTGTTTTGACTGAAATTTCTGTTCAGGATGGAAAAGCTTTTACAAACGAACAAATCAAAAAATATAATATTACATTGGTGCCGACAATGATTTTCCTTGACTCAAATAACAATCAGGTTCAGAGAATTGAAGGCGCAATTGAGAAAGAAGTTTTGGAGAATTATTTAAAGGAACTTAAATAATGACAAACTACGTTGAACTTTTCACTAATGGAGGAAGCTTGCCGCTATTATTCGGGTTATCTTTTTTAGGCGGTTTAGTTGCATCATTTTCACCCTGCTCGCTGGCAATGCTTCCGTTGATAGTCGGTTATGTCGGCGGATATTCAAACGAAAATCCCGCAAAAACATTTTTGCAAATGTTATTTTTTGTTTTTGGAACAGCGATTGTTTTTTCGATAATCGGAATAATATGTGCAGTTACGGGTAAAGTGTTTGTTTCTTTTGCTGGGGGATATTTCGGACTTGTGCTTGCATCAATAGTCATGATAATGGGCTTAAAGCTTGTCGGCATTCTGGATTTTGACATGCCTGTTGTAATAAAAGAAATGCCCAAAAGCGAAGGTCATAATACATTTTTGTATCCTGTTTTGCTGGGTGCTGTATTTGCGCTTGCCGGAACACCGTGCTCAACACCAATTTTAGCTGCTATTATGGCTTTTGCGTCACTTTCTGCAAGCCTTGGGCAAGCTGTAATTATGCTTTTCCTTTTTGCAATCGGGCAAGGTTTAATTCTGATTTTTGCAGGCTTCATAACCTCACACCTCAAAAATTGGAAAGGGTTTTACAAAGTTTCCGATATCCTTTTGAAAGTCAGTGGAATTTTGTTAATACTGGCTGCTTTATATATTTTTTATAAGATTTTCCTGCCGTTTGTTGTAAAATAAT
>QAMI01000057.1:14216-26286 GCA_003150395.1 Candidatus Gastranaerophilales bacterium
TGCCCGCTTAGAGTTTTGAAAAAATCCTTTTTGGTTTATGCTATTATGTAAGTCGAAAAGGAGAAATTCTCATGAAAAAAAACATTATTATTGTTGCATTAGTATTGATAGTTCCGCTTGTTGCATTTTGGATATTGAGTAATGCAAACACAACAACAGCACAGACAAATCCTGAAATCCCACAAACCGATCAGGTTGTTAACGAAGTTGCTATCGGAAAACCTCAAATCTTAAAATTCACATCAACGATGTGTCTTGACTGCCAGACAATGAACAAATTGTTTAAAGAAGTTTTTCCAAAATACCAGGATAAGATTGTTTTGACTGAAATTTCTGTTCAGGATGGAAAAGCTTTTACAAACGAACAAATCAAAAAATATAATATTACATTGGTGCCGACAATGATTTTCCTTGACTCAAATAACAATCAGGTTCAGAGAATTGAAGGCGCAATTGAGAAAGAAGTTTTGGAGAATTATTTAAAGGAACTTAAATAATGACAAACTACGTTGAACTTTTCACTAATGGAGGAAGCTTGCCGCTATTATTCGGGTTATCTTTTTTAGGCGGTTTAGTTGCATCATTTTCACCCTGCTCGCTGGCAATGCTTCCGTTGATAGTCGGTTATGTCGGCGGATATTCAAACGAAAATCCCGCAAAAACATTTTTGCAAATGTTATTTTTTGTTTTTGGAACAGCGATTGTTTTTTCGATAATCGGAATAATATGTGCAGTTACGGGTAAAGTGTTTGTTTCTTTTGCTGGGGGATATTTCGGACTTGTGCTTGCATCAATAGTCATGATAATGGGCTTAAAGCTTGTCGGCATTCTGGATTTTGACATGCCTGTTGTAATAAAAGAAATGCCCAAAAGCGAAGGTCATAATACATTTTTGTATCCTGTTTTGCTGGGTGCTGTATTTGCGCTTGCCGGAACACCGTGCTCAACACCAATTTTAGCTGCTATTATGGCTTTTGCGTCACTTTCTGCAAGCCTTGGGCAAGCTGTAATTATGCTTTTCCTTTTTGCAATCGGGCAAGGTTTAATTCTGATTTTTGCAGGCTTCATAACCTCACACCTCAAAAATTGGAAAGGGTTTTACAAAGTTTCCGATATCCTTTTGAAAGTCAGTGGAATTTTGTTAATACTGGCTGCTTTATATATTTTTTATAAGATTTTCCTGCCGTTTGTTGTAAAATAATATAAAATGAGTTAAAATTATTACAGTAAAAAGGTTAGGGCTGTGTTTAGAATTATCGCGGCCGTGGAGAAAGATTATGAAAACTTATGAAGGCCAATTAGTAGCAGGTAATGAAAAATTCTGTATAATTTTGTCAAGATTTAATGACTTTATCGGGTCGAAACTTTTATCAGGCGCCATTGACGAGCTTATTCGTCATGGCGTTTCAGATGAAAATATTGATGTTGTAAAAGTTCCCGGCGCGTTTGAAATACCTATTGCAGCGCAAAAGTTTGCGAAATCAGGCCGGTACAATGCAATAATTACGCTTGGTGCAGTTATCAAAGGTTCAACTTCACATTATGATTATGTTTGTGCTGAAGTTTCAAAAGGGGTTGCTCAAGTTAGTCTTCAAACGGGAATTCCGGTGATATTTGGAGTTCTCACAACAGATAATATTGAGCAGGCAATCGAAAGAGCCGGAACAAAAGCCGGTAACAAAGGGTCAGATGCTGCAAAAGCCGCAATTGAAATGGCGAATTTGTGTCGTGAAGTGAATAAATTAATAAGCGAATAGGAGAATAAGTTCGTTACGTAATGGAAATTAGTGTTTATTAAGATATAAGGAGGTACCTGCATGAGCGACATTATTACAGAGTTTAGGAATGAAAACACAAAAGACATCGACATTCTTCCGACCATTGAAATCGTTAAGAAAATGAATGATGAAGACAAACTTGTTGCACTGGCTGTTGAAGACGAAGCCGAACACATTGCAGAAGGTATTGATTTAATTGCAAAACAGTTTCTAAAAGGCGGAAAACTTTACTATTTTGGTGCAGGGACTTCGGGCCGTCTCGGAATTTTAGACGCGTCAGAATGCCCTCCGACCTTCAGCGTACCCAAAGATATGGTTACCGGCTTTATAGCGGGAGGTGATAAAGCAATCCGACATTCAATCGAGGGCGCTGAAGATAATATGGATTTCGGTTATCACGATGCAGAGGTTCTAAAGCCGGACGATGTTGCAATTGTGATTTCTGCAAGCGGCAACCCTAAATATCTTTTGGGGGTTCTTAAGCGTGCTGAAGAAGTCGGTGCTAAAACAATCGGTATTACCTGCAACCCGAAAGGCAGAATTGCCGAAGAAGCCGGACTTGTAATCTGTGCAGAAGTCGGTCCAGAAGTTATTGCCGGCTCCAGCCGTTTGAAAGCCGGTACTGCTCAAAAAATGATATTGAATATGCTTTCAACCGGTGCTATGATTAAAATAGGCAAGACTTATGAAAACTTCATGATTGATTTGCAGGCTGTAAATGAAAAATTGAAAGACCGTGCAATAAGAATTGTTGCTCAGATTGCAAATGTTTCACACAGCGAGGCTTTAGGAGCACTTCTCAAATGTGACTGGGAAATAAAAACAGCAATCGTAACTCTTGAAATGAAGCTTGGTATAGAAGATGCTCGTGCTGAACTAAAAAAACACCGCGGAGTTTTGAGAAAACTTTTGAATGCAAAATCGGCAGCCATTTAAAAACACGTGGTATTTTGCCGACCGCTAGTTTTAAAAATGAATAATGACAGACAAAGAAAAGAGGATAGAAGTTATGAAATTGACAGTAATTGGTGCAGGATGTTGGGGGCTTACGCTTGCGTGGCTTTTGACGGATAACTTTGATGAAGTTACGGTCTGGGGGCGTGCGCAGGATCTATCCGAAGATTTGATTAAAAATAAACATGCTTCAAAACCTCTTGAAGTCCAATTGAGTAATAAAGTTGAAATAACATCGGACCTGGAAAGTGCTATTAAAGATGCCGATATAATACTTAATGTTGTTGCAACATCAGGAACGCGCGACGTTTGCGAAAACCTAAAAAAAGCCGGCATCAAATCCGAACAAATTTTCGTAAACGCTTCAAAAGGGATTGAGCTTCCGTCGCTAATGAGAATGTCAGAAGTTATAAAAGATGTTTTGCCTGAACAAAAACTGGCAATCCTTTCAGGACCGACTCTGGCAAAAGAAGTTCTTGCAGGACTTCCGACAGCCGCGTCTGTTGCCTGTGAAGATATTAAAGTCGCAGAATTCGTCCAAAAAGCCTGCACTGTTCCGTCAAAATTCAGACTTTACACAAATACAGACGTAATTGGTGTCGAGCTTGGCGGAAGCCTTAAAAACGTAATCGCAATTGCCTCAGGTTTTGCCAAAACCATGGGACTAGGCGATAATTGTACAGGAACACTTTTGACACGTGGTATGGCCGAAATTGTGCGCGTAAGCATTCAACTTGGTGCAAATCCCTCGACTTTATACGGGCTTTCAGGCATGGGTGATTTGATTGCAACCTGCTCAAGCCCGATGTCAAGAAATTACACTGTCGGGTCGATGCTTGCGAAAGGTAAAAAAATCGATGATATTCTTGCTGAACTAGGTTCTGTAGCAGAAGGTGTTAAAACTTCAAAAGCTATATGCGAGTTAGCAAAAAAATTAAATTTAGAAGTGCCGGTTTCGGCTGCTATTTATGAGGCTGTTTACACAGACATCACGCCGCAAGCTTTGCTCGAAAAACTTATGAACAGAAAACTGAAAGAAGAAGAAAGATACGTATAAATGAAATTTGCCGTAAATTATATTAAAAATACCTTTTACCCGCTGAATGTGCCGGAAAATATTCATATTGAAGACGGCCAGATGGTTTTAGTCCGAACTGACAAAGGCGAAGAAGCTTTGAAAGCTTTTCTTGTAAATTCAAAAATTTCAGAACTCTGGGAAAAATCAAAAAATAAGCCAGAACCGTTGACTGTTATCAGAACTTTGACTCAGCGGGATTTACAAACTCTTGACGAAATAAAAAAAGAAGAAGTTACGGCCTTTTTCAAATGCCAGGCTCTTGTCCAGCAGCATAAGCTTGTTATGAACCTTGTTCAATGCAGGATAACTTTTGACAGAAGGAAAATAACATTTTATTACACTGCACCGGAAAGAGTCGATTTTAGAGCGCTTTTGAAGGATTTAACACAAACCTTTACGCGTGTGAGAATTGATTTACGTCATATCGGCGTTCGCGATGAAACCTCTATTTTAGAAGGAACAGGTGTTTGCGGGCGTCCATTCTGCTGCTCTAGTTTTTTGAGAAAGTTTGCGACAATCAACGTGAAGCTTGCAAAAGATCAAGGTATGCCGATTGCACTCGGAAAAATTTCCGGTACGTGTGGAAGACTTCTATGCTGTCTGACTTATGAATACTCCAATTATATTGATGCCGCAAAAGGTATGCCTCCGGTCGGGTCGTCTGTCATGACTTCAGAAGGACTTGGAAAAGTCTGCTATTTGCAATTCTTAAGCGGTAAAGTGGCTGTCAAGATGGAAGACGGTAAGGTCAAAGAATTCCCGAAAAATGATATAGAAATGGTTGATGCAGATGTTAATGTTGACATTGAAACTCCTGTTATAACTTCATACCAAGAAGAAACTGACGTTAATATTGACCTAAGACAGCTGGAAGACGATAGAAACAGTTCAACAGGAAATGTTTAACAGAGGTTTATAATAAGGGAATAATATAATACATAGCCCTTCGCAATACTATCATTCTGATACAAAGCGAACAGTTGAGTTATTGTAATTTAACATACAGAACAAGATGTAATTAATTATGAGATTGAGATGTATTTTTATTCTTCTTTATTCTTTCTGTTAAAAATGACTGCGGAGAAAAATGCTCTGAAAAAAAGCTTCGGATTCTATATCTGAAATAGATTCTACTTCAATAAATTTATGAGGGGTTTTAATCTCTTCTGCTAATCCGGTAAAATCAGGATAAATAATAGAGGGAGTAATTTCTATATTATTTAATTCTTGTTTTATGTTGTTTATACTTTCTCTCTCAATTTCAATTTTAATTATATTATCTTCTTTTATACATTAGAAAAATATTTTGCTATTGCTGTAAGAAGTCATAAAGGGTGGGATAATGAGAACCTTATTTAGTAGCAAATTATTCATTAGCTGTAACAATAGAAGCCATAAACAATGACATTCCAATTTATAGTAAAATTTCAAATGTTGTTAAACTGGATATTGAAGCAGAAACTCAAATTGAAAATGAACTAAAATTATAGGTTATATTATTTTTCAAAAATTTTACGTTAATTTAAAAAGCCTACTTTAATAATCTCTATTGTATAAATATCTAAAACGTTACATAAAAAGTAACAAAATGACAATTTTGTTACATATATAATCTTGCTTACCCCATTGTTAACGCCATTTTTTTTGAAAACTTTAGAAAATTTAGTGGAAATTTTTACAATCATAAAGAAATTGTTACAATTTACAGACAAAATGCATTTAGCCGAGAATCAATAATATCCTGATTAATTCCTATATATTTTAATGTAACGCTTGGTGCAGAGTGATTGAAGATACATTGAAGCAATGCTACATCTTTATTCTCCTGATAAAAATGGTAGCCGAATGTTTTTCTTAACGTGTGTGTGCCAATCCTTGCTGTTATTCCCGCATTAACACAAGCATTGCATATTATTCTATATGCTTGTATCCTGCTTATTGGTTTCCCGCCTCTTTGGCTAGAAAAAAGCCATTCAGTGTCAGCTTTGTCATAAATAAATTCCTCAAGTTCTGTTTTAAAAGACTTGGTTATAGGAAAACGCTTGTATTTCCTTGTCTTTTGCTCTATTAGTTCTATGTATTTCTTGTTTTTTACATCACTAACCTTTAGTTTTAAAATATCTGAAATCCTTAATCCGCTGTTTATCCCCATTAAGAATAACAAGTAGTCACGACTGCCGTGTTCTTTTAAAATTCGTTTTACAATTTCAATTTTTTCTTTGTCCCTAATCGGCTCTACGCATACCATTTAACCATTCTCCTTTACTGTTACACATCTTACCTCTGAATATCTAAAACATATCCAAACATGTAACAAAATTGTCATTTTGTTACATAGGAACGAACAAGGACTATGCAATGGCAGAATTTAACGAAATTAAATTTAAAGGACAAATTCAAGGTTATTCAACACTAAAAGCGGGGTTGAAGCGTTCTGATTTGAACGGGGATGCTGTTCTACAATCAATTTTTGATAAAATAGATACTGCTAATGAAAATGGTGTAAAAGACGGTATTCTTGATGCAAATGAAGTAAAAATTTTTATGCAAAAAATCGTTGAATTTGCTAAAGGCGGACGTGACAGAAAACTTTCTTCAAAAGAAGCCAACAAATTTCTACAATCATTGGGAGTTGAAAATGCCGATTCATCAAATTTGTTTGGGTTATTAAATTCTTTATCCGTCCAATCTAAAAATATTAAACAAACTACTGTAAATACACAAAAAGGTTCTAATATTATTGAATATACAGATGGACATACCGAAGAAATTTTTGCGGACGGTTCACAAATCATTACGGTAAAAAGCGGTGATACAACAATCGTGACAAAACAGGATAAAAACGGCAACATTATTGCTAAAACCGAAACAACCGTAAAAGATGGTGTTCAAACTGTTCTTGAATATGAAGGAGAAACTCCAAAATCTAAAACTGTAACAGATATAAATAACAAAACCGTTTCTAATTATACTTTTGAAAACGGTGAAGAAACTCTTGTTCAAGAAGAAAATACCCAAACAGGAGATGTTACAACTTACAAAAACAACACAAAAACTATCACGAAAAAAGACGGAACTGTCGTAGTTGAAAACGATGGGCAAACCACAACAACTTCACCTGATGGAAATACAATTACAGTTAATTCAGAAAATAGTACTGTTACGACAGTCAGAAATCCAGAAGATAAATCTGAAACCATTACAACATATGAAAATGGTGTCACAACCATTTTAAATAAAAAAGATGGTAAAAATATTTCTCAAACCGTAACAAAAGACGGGCAAACCTCTTCTCTAGAATACGACGGTAACGGGAATACAAAGGGTGTTGTTGTTCAAAATGGTGAAAGTCCTGCGGTAGTTGCAAAGAAATTCGGCTGTAAGGTGGAAGATTTAATTGCAGCAAACCCTGATGCTATAAAAGGTAAAGCTCCTAATCAGTATTTCTTAGTTGGTGCGGATATTGTTATCCCAGGGGAAATGAACGCCGAAAAATTTGCACAACTAAATGCAGGTAGACAAACTAAAGAACAGGCTATCGGTAAATATACACAATTTGTACAAGCACAACAAGCCCAAATAGAAGCTGAAGATAAAGAACTTGCAGCCAGAAAAGGACACGGAAGATCTTTTATAGAGCAAAAATGGAATACTTTTGAAGAATGTGCCATTGCTTATTACAAACGAGAAGGTGTAACAAACCCAACAAAAAGACAAATTGAATTAAGAGTTAAAGAACTACAAGATTTAAACCCAAATCTTAAAGATGGTGAAATAAAAGGTAAACAAATAATTGCAACATTCAGCCCGGAAACAGATGCTCAAATTGGAGCAGGACAACAAAAAAGAGAAGCTGAAGGAATGGAGCGAGAACAAAAAAATGAAGCTACAGAAGGAAAAAGCATTGCTCAAACTATGTTTAATGCAATCGACGGATTGAGCTGGAATGGCGGTGTCAGTAAAAAAGAATTTAAAACCGCTCTTAATAGTGTAAATTCTGACAATGTTGTTGGTCTTTTAAAGCAGTATAATGAAATTTCACCTGATGAAACACTTATTGAAGCCATCTTTGACGAAACCGGCAGTTCTTTAGAAGATCGTAAAAACGCAGTACAAAAAATAGTAGATTCTTTAATTCAACGTGCCCAAAAGGTAAATGTTAGTGACGAACGACAAAAACAAGCTATAGAAGCTTGTAAAAAAGAGTTAGATTCATACTGGTCATTAGGTATCGGGTATTGCCAAACTTCAAAACTAGACGGATTAGTAAACAATTTAATCGGGACCATTGATGCTGCAGAAGCATTGACTAATGAAGAAAAAAATAGAATGAGTGGAAACGGTATTAATGAAACTTTGGACTTGATGAATACGCAAGTTACAGAAAATACATCCGCTTTGAATGCACAATTAGCAGAAGATGGCTGGTGTGCAGATTTATATGAAGGTCTGAAATGGTGTGTTGGTTCTGATAATCTTGATGAACATGTAAAAGCTGATTTAAAAGAATATGAAGGATATATTGCAGAGCTACAAAAAGCTGAACAAACAGGTGGTGAAGCCGGATTTAAAGCAAAGTTCAAGGAAATTTTTGGAGTTGATTATGACCCGAATTTGATGAAAGGTTATAATAAATTACAATCAAATTTTGCAATGGCACAAGGCTTAACAATGCAAAAAGAAGGTTTTTATTCTGAATTTGAGTCTTGCATTAATGGTCAGGAAGATTATTTTTCAATGCGTGATAAATATGGACAATATTTAGTGCAGCTTGCACAGGCGGAAGGGCAAAATATTGATGCAAATAATGCCGTAGACTCAGTTATTGCAACACAATTACAAAAATCCGGTTTGGATATTCAAACTGCAACTGATGTACAAAAACGCCAAGCTTTAAAGACAGTTATTTCAGATACTTATAATGCTTTTGATGCAGAGTTAAATAAATATACACAAGGTCGTTCATTATCAAATATGGAAAAACAGCTCAAAAATGCTGGTTCTGCGGTATTTGGCAATAAAAATGATATTGCATTTAGAGTAAATGATTATATTTCTTCACAACAACAGGGTGGTGCCGCCGTTAATATGGCAGTTAAAGCAGCAGGTGCTATCGCTATTGGTGTCGCAACAGGGGGTGTCGGATTTGCAGCACTTGCAACGGCAGCAGGGGCAACAGCAGTTCTTTCTGCGACAGTTGACTTAACTGATAGAGTATCTTCAGAAGTAGGGCTTAAAGAAGATGAAGTTGCGAACATTCTCAAAAATGCGACTATTGATGGTGCTTCTGTGTTTGCAGGCGGTATTGCCGGTAAATATGCGGCAATGTTTAAAAATGCAAATTCATTTGTACAAGCAGGCGGTAAATTAGCTATAACGACTGCCGCTGATGCTGCAACAGGTGCCGCCGGTGAATATTTACAAACCGGTACTATTACATTAGAAGGTGTTGCATTCCAAGCGGTATTCTCTGCATCAGGTAATTTGGTTTCGCTGAAACAACTTACTAAAACAGATATTCCATCAACAACTTCAGGCGACCCTCAATCCGTCAGAGTTTCAAAAGGAGTTAAGGGTGATGTCAATAATCATAGAGATGCCATTGCAGATGGAGAAGTTGCAAGAAATGCTGATCAGACACATTTAAGTGCCAATGAACGCAAAATGGTTGAACAAGGACTGGAAGATGTTCCTACACCGGAAGAACTTGCGGCATATCAAAAACAACATGGCTATGAACCGGTTCCTGACGCGGACAAACCGGCATATCAGGCTCATCAGGAACAAGTAGGAGCAGATTATGCAAATGCACATAAATTAGAAAATAATGCAGTAATTGTTGAACAAAAAGTGCCTTCTGCACCTAAAGAAGTTATTGATAAATTAAATGATGAAATAAAAGGAATAGATGGTTCTATAAAAAGGCTTGAACAGCAAATTGCGGGAGCAAAACGCTTTGGTAAAAATACCGAAACACTTGAAAAACAATTGGATGGTTTGAAAGCAAAACGTGCAGCGAAAGCTGCGGAACTTGAAGCAACCCAAAAGCCTCAAGCTCAGTCAGAACCCGAAGTTAAAGCTGATACACCTGCCGGCGAAACGCCTAAAGCCGATGTTAAAGCCGACGCGACTCCGGAAAGTGTAAAACAATCTGCCAATAATATATCTGATGCTGAAATTCCGGTTGAACACAAAGGATTATGGCAAAATTGCAAAAAACAGATTGATAAAATAACAGATGAATTGAAAAACTTTAAAGGTGATGTTGATGCAATGCTTTTAAAGTGTGAAAACTTGTTCGCAGACTTAAGAACTATTGCAAAAAATGCAAATGAATCTGTCAAAAATAAGATTAACAAGCTTATTGAAGATTTACGCTCAATGTTAACCCCTAAAAACTTGCCAAATGTTGATGGCGCATTAACGCCAAGTATAACTCCACAACACAGAATGGCAATGGGTCAAATCGGCAATAGTATTCCACGTGCGAAAAGTTTAGATGACTTAAATAAATTGCAAGCCTGGCTTGATAATATGCCGGAATGTTCACAAAAAACTAACTTACAAAATCAGTTGAATGCAAAATATGCACAGGTTTCTTCCCCACATGCCGGTGTATCCCCCAAAGCCGATTATTCAAACTCCCCGATTGGCACCCGTCTGCCAAAAAATGAACCGGTAACATTAACAGGTATGGAAACCTTAAAACTAGCTGATTACGATTTGGATTTAAGTTCTTGTGAAATTCAGACTAAATTAAAAGCAATGAAAGACGGAGATGTAATTACTGTCGGTAGAAATGTACAAGGTTCAAATGACATCAAAATTGACGGTAATTTTACAACTGTTTCCGGTAAACATTTACAAATTGAAAAAGTTGGTGATAAGTTTGTCGTAACAGATTTATCTACAAATGGTACTACGATTGGTAAATCTGTTGCTCACGTATCAGATGAAATAAAAACAACTTTTGGTCATCAAACAATTAACAGTCTTGCTGATTTAAAACCAGGGGAAGTACAATCTATTACTAAAGATAATATCAGATACACCATAGAAAATAACAATGGAAAGATTAGGATTGCTTCCAGTACGAGATTAAATCCGTCATTAAATAAAGCCATTAAATTCGATGAAATTAGAATGTCAAACAGAACCCCAAATGGAAAAGCAAATCCGGGCAAAACAATGGGTGAATTACTGACACCACAACAGAAACAAGTATATTCAGATTCTCTGGATGCATTTGAAAGGTCAAAAAACAAAAAAATAGTACATAATGCAAATAATGTTTTGACGACTGATAATATGTTACATGGTACAGATTTAGATGCTTTATTGAACAATGGAGGAATATTAGATAACGGTCTTGTTCCAAGAGAAATTTCTGGTAATAGTGCTGCTCAATTTGAAGATGGTTCTGTGCCGGATACACTCACTCCACTTTGTTCAGATGTATGGGATATCAGACGAAATGCAACTATTAAAGATTATTTTGATGCAAACAATTCGCATTGGAATAATTATGGAGAATCATACTTCTTACCAAACTCAAACCAAATGGCTTCTCCTGTAGTTATAGTTTTTGATAAAAAATCCATTGATCCAACAATTATAGATAATTCATTTGGTGTGAATAATTCAGGCAAAAGTATACTATTTGAAAATGGAAATATGAGCAGAGGACATAACTATCCAACACACAGAGCAATACCTATTGGAGCACCTGCAAATAGTATTGATCGCATAATTGTTGATACTCGTAGAGTAGGTCAATCTGAAATTAATGCTCTTCAACAAAAAATCAAATCTCAAGGTTTGGATATTAAATTATATGATTTAAATGGAAATCTATTATCTAAATAATTCTTTAAACAAAATTGTATGATAAAGAAGCATATATACATCTTTTCAGCCAGCTTGCAATATTTCATTTTTGTCATATTAACTCCTATTTGCACATTGCATTTTTAACACCATAATAAGAATTATGTTTAATTAATCCTTGCTGAAATGCATATTTTAAAATAATTCCAAGTAATGTCACGCCACTGCTTGCTGTTTTTAGGTTTATATTTGTCTTTCATTTTCTGCATAAAATCAACAATCATTTCATACGTGATTTTATTAATTTGAATTTAACCAAAATAAGGCAGAATATTGTATTTTACTGGGATTTGTAACCCTTCAAAGTATCTTTTGTTAGTTTTCTATTAGCAAGATAATCTTGTGCTAAAGCTCTAAATAAAGGGGGGGGGGG
>QAMI01000056.1:0-7398 GCA_003150395.1 Candidatus Gastranaerophilales bacterium
GAAGCAAAAAGCAGCCACGGTGCAGTAGGTGTATTTCAATTAATGCCTTCTACAGCAAGAAGAATGGGGCTTAACCCGTATTCTTTGAACGATAATATCCGCGGCGGTATTATGTATTACAAAATGATGTATAAAATGTTCGGCTCAATGGAATTGGCTCTTGCAGCTTACAACGCAGGACCGGGAAATGTGAAAAAATACAAAGCTGTTCCTCCGTATGCTGAAACTAGACGTTTTGTAAACAAAATTATGACGGATTATCACAATTACAAGAAAAACCCGGATCCGATGATGGTGAAGGCGACTAAACCGGTTACTCCGGCTAAACAAACAGCTCCGGCTGTAAAAACAGAAACGGTTAAACCTGTAAGTGTAGAAGTTGTGGAAGAAACTCCGATAGAATTGAAGATAGAAGCTACTACATTGGCAATTTAGTTGAAAGTTAGAATTAAAAGGCGGCTTGAAAAAGCCGTTTTTTTTAATGTTTATCTTTGAACTTTATTAACGGGTGTTCAGTCTTGAAAGGTCTAAATAATAATGATGCGTTTGAATTTAAACAGAAAATCAAAGAAAAATTTAAAAAATGAATAAAAAGCTTATCCTATGTAAGCTGTGTAAAATTGATTCAAAAGTTCCTGACCTTTTATAATTGATTTGTAATCGACGTTTTCTTCTTTGGAATGCATGTTTTGAACGTCTGCAAGTCCGACAAGATAAGGTAAAAACTTTTCACCTTTTGAATTTGTTCTGTTTGCATAAATGTGGGTTTCTGCGCCTGCGTGGAAAGACGAAATCTGAGGGGTCACACCAGATTTTCTTGCTGCCGTCTCAAATAAAATCGGTATGTATTCATCATCCGCTTTCTCAAACGGCGGAAGATGTTCCGCAAATTCAATCGTCGCTTTTGCAACATTCGCATATTGTTTGTTAAAATCGTCTATTTCAAATTTAAATCTTTCCTTCAATTCGTTTTCCATTTCGCGACTGGAGCTTCTGATTGAATAACTTGCTTCTGCTGTTGTGTTAATTATGTTTGTTACATTTAATTTGCCAGAAGAAATTCCGCCTATATTACATGAAGTGACGACTTCTCCGTCTTTTGAGTAATAAACACCCTGCGGGAGATTTGAAACAAGGTCTGCAATAAGTTTTGCTGCATTTTCTCGTGTTGTATCTGCAATATCAATGCCGGAATGGCCGCCTTTAAAACTTTCAATATGAATTTTTACACTTGTATAACTTGCTCCTGAGGTCATAAGCTGCCCAAGGCTGTCGCTGTCAAGAACTAGAACATATTTTGAATTTAGTTTGTTAAACTCGATATTTCTTATGCCGCTTGCCCCGTTTTCTTCATCTCTTGTGAATACAAGTTCAAGTTCTCCATGGGCAATATCGGATTTTGCAAGTTTTGATGCAAAATAAAGTGCGTTTGCTAACCCTGCTTTGTCATCGGCTCCGAGAGTTCTGCCTTTAGCTCTTATCAAATCCCCGTCTAAATATGTTTCAACAGGACTGTCATCCCCGATTACATCCATATGCGCCGACAGCAGCAAGGATGGCTTTAACTCATCATTCGCAGGAATTCTTATTATAACATTTTTATAACTGTCAAGCTGGCAATCAAGCGAATTTTCCTTGCAATAATTTTCCAGCCAGGCGATTACTTTTTCTTCGTGCATTGAAGGTGACGGGATTTCCGCTAAGGTGCAAAAAAGATTGATTAATTCATTTTCATTTCTAATATTATCTATATGCATAAGGCATTCCTTAAATTAAATTAGTTTTTTGTGAAAATATTGTATCACGAAAATTTTTAAAAATTCATCATTTTCCAGTTTATAAATTATAACTCTAATTTTACCTTAAGTCAATAACGCTTATACCATCCCCGCCCTCACCGTCAGAACCGGGGCGGAAAGTTTTTACATAAGGTGAAGTTTTAAGAAAATCTCTGACTGCAGATTTCAGAGCTCCTGTGCCATGACCGTGAATTACCGAAACTTCTGCAAAACCTGCAAGGCTTGCCTGGTCTAAAAATAATTCCAATGCATCAAGTGAATCTTCAACTGTTTTTCCCCGTAAATCAAGACGATTTGAAACCTCGGCGCGTCTCAATTCAAATTTTTCAAGATTTACAGGTGTATAACCGGTTGTTTTTTTGTCAAATTTTTTATCATAAGGTGCAAGTTTATCTTTGTCCATTTTTGTTTTAATATTTCCCATTTGAACAAAAATCTTACCTTTTTTATCCGGTTTTGAGAGCACTGTGACAGTCTGGTGAAGATCTTTTACTAATAACTTATCTCCGATTTCGATTTTTTCAAAATCTACGGGCGCGTAATTGTTTTTCTCATCGTATTTGTCGAGTTTTTCATTAAATCCTGCTTCTATTTTTGCGAGCCTTGAATAAGAGCGGCGTGCAATTTTTTCAGTTTTTTCACGGCGCATCTCATCTAGAATTTCTTTAATTTCAGCACGAACCGACATCATTTCATAGTCAAATTTTGTTTTAATATTTTTTACTGTTTTTTTCTTGTCTTTTTTGATAGCTTCAAGATTTTCTTCATATTCTTTTTTTAGTTCGTCAGCTTCTTCTTTTGCTGTTTCTGAGTCTTTAAGGTTGTCTGAAAGTTTTTGCTGAGTTTCCTGCAATTTTTCAACAACAAGAATTGAGGGGTCTTTTTGGTTGATTAGAATTTCCTTTGCGCGTTCGGTAATCTCTTTTGAAAGACCGAGATTTGCAGAAATCGCGATTGCATTGCTTAAACCTGGAATTCCGATTAAAAGCTTATAGGTCGGCTTTAGAGAATTCGTATCAAACTCAACCGAGGCATTTTTGAAATACGGATTGGTGTATTCAAGTGCTTTTAATTCGCCGTAATGGGTTGTAATAGTTGAAAATACTTCCTTTTCAGCAAGGTTTTCCAAAATTACTTTAGCAAGCACCGAGCCTTCCTGCGGGTCTGTGCCGGCGCAGATTTCATCCAGCAAAACATAAGTTTCGGCGTCAGATTTTTCTACAATCTCAATAATGTTTTTCATGTGTGATGAAAAAGTTGACAAGCTTTGCAAAATGCTCTGGTCGTCGCCGATGTCTGCAAAAATTTGTTTAAACGGATAGATTTTTGCCATTGTGCATGGAAGAAATAAGCCGGCTTTTGCCATTAAAAGAAATAAGCCGATTGTTTTTATTGTAACTGTTTTTCCGCCTGTGTTTGAACCTGTGATGACAATTGACTTGTAATCTTTTCCTATTTCAAAGTCGTTGGATACAATATTTTCAACCGTTCCAATAAGAAGCGGATGGCGCATGTTTTCAAATTGAACGACTTTTTTCTCTTTTTCAATTTCAGGTTCAATTGCATTAATTCTTGCTGCATATCGTGCTTTTGCAAAGTGAAAATCAATCTCTGCAAGCGTTCTTTCTGCTATTTTCAAATCCGTCATTTTTTCTTTCACAAGTGAAGACAGTTCAACGAGAATTCGTACCTGTTCTGCGTGGATTTGCGCCTGAATTTCCCGGATTTTGTTGTTAATCGGCACAAGCGCTTCTGGTTCAATATAAAATGTCTTGTTTGTCGCCGAAACATCATGAACAATTCCTTTAATTTTATTTTTTGAAGGCGCTTTTACCTGAAAAACAATTCTGTCATCACGTGTGGTGTAAATATTCTCCTGTAAATGTTTTGAAAATTCTGTTGAATTAAGCAAATCATTAACTTTGTTCCTGAGATTTTTTTCGTTATCGTTCAGTGACGCCCATAGTCCTTTAAGTTCCGGAGTTGCATCTTTTTTTATTTCCAGGTTTTCGTCGAAAGTGTCAAAAATTCTTTCTTCTAAATCTCTTGCGGAAAGAAGATTTTCAGAAAGTTCGCGAAGCTGCAGGGTTTTAATTTGTTCTGAGTTATCCTGAAGAAATTTCTTCACGAGCCTTGATGAACGCATTGTTTTTGCGGCCTCTGTTAATTCTTCTTCAGTTAAGTAGCTTATTTGAGCATTTTTTTGAATTTTGCTGATATCTGCTACAAATCCGATTGGAATATCAAGTGCAAAATCAAGAAAACTTTTCGCTTCTCTTGTATAATTTAAGGCTTTTGTTATGTCTCCGTAAGATGTATAAACAGCTGCATTCAACGCTAAAGCTTTGCTCTGTGATGATTTTGCAAAGAGCGAAACCTTCTCCTGAATTTTATCAAATTCTAATGTTTTGAGAGTTTTTGACACGATATCCATATGGAAATTGTACTATTTCAAGGCGGATTTGCAAGGTGGGGGAGGGGAGAGAAGTGAAACGTAAAAAGTCCATATCCGTATATAAATGCCGCTAAAGTGTTTTCAATATTAGTTATATAAACAACTATGAGTCTATTTATAAATAATTCCCGTATTGAACTTCTCATTCATCCTCCCCCCCCCCCCTTGCATTGCCTCCGACTTTTGATTAATATGTTGGTATTGATAGTAAATTAATAATCGAGAAGAGGGATATAAAATGGCTGTAGAAAGACAACGTGTAGCAGAACAGGATAAATTACAAAGACGTCACAACTTTGACCCTGTTGAAAGCAATTTGACAGAAGAACAAGTTCAATTGGAAGCTTCAAGGTGTCTACACTGTAAAAATCCGCAATGCGTAAAAGGATGTCCGGTTAATATCCAAATTCCTGAATTTATTCAAGCAATTAAAGAGGGAAATCTTGAAAAAGCCGGTGAAATTATCCGTCAAACAAGCATGCTGCCTTCTGTCTGCGGCCGAGTATGTCCGCAGGAACGCCAATGTGAAGGTAAATGTATTCTCGGAATTAAAGGTGAACCGGTTGCAATCGGTGCATTAGAAAGATATGTCGGCGACAATACAAAAGCTGATATGCCGGAAATTAAACCCTCAGGCAAAAAAGTTGCAGTTGTCGGTTCAGGCTGTGCCGGAATTACTGCCGCTGCTGATTTAAGAAAAGACGGTCATGAAGTTGTTGTTTTTGAAGCCTTGCATGAACTGGGCGGCGTTCTTCGTTACGGGATTCCCCCTTTCAGGCTTCCGCGTACTGTTTTGGATAGAGAGATTACAAACCTTAAAGCAATGGGAGTTAAATTCCATACAAACGTAATTGTCGGAAAATCTATAACTTTGAAACAATTAAAAGAAGACGGTTTTGATGCCATATTTATCTGTTCCGGCGCCGGTTTGCCTAAAATGCTTCACGTTCCCGGTGAAAATTTAAACGGAGTATTTTCAGCAAACGAATTTCTCACACGCGTAAACTTGATGCATGCAGGTCAGCCTAACAGCCCTACGCCTTTGAAAGTCGGCAAAAAAGCTGCGATTTTTGGCGGCGGAAATGTTGCGATGGATGCAGCTAGAACTGCTGTGCGTGTTGGGTTTGAAGAAGTTTATATTATTTACAGAAGAACCGAAAAAGAACTTCCTGCACGTTTGGAAGAAATTCGTCATGCAAAAGAAGAAGGTGTTATATTTAAATTCCTCTATGCTCCAAAAGAAATCTTAGGCGAAGATGGTTATGTTAAGGCTGTTGAACTTGAGGTTATGGAACTTGGCGAACCCGATGAAAGCGGACGCCGCAAGCCTGTTTCAACCGGCAAATTTGAAACAATGGATTTAGACACTGTAATTGTTGCTCTTGGTACAGGCCCGAACCCTATTATTCAGCGTTCTGCTGAAGCTGAAGGTTTGGAAATCCTTACTGACAAACGCGGTTATATCACTGTTGATTGTGATACACGTTGTACAAATATTCCGACAGTTTACGCAGGCGGTGACGTTGCGCCGGTTGGCGAATCAAACGCAATTAACGCAATGGGAGCAGGTAAAAAAGCCGCAAAAGCTATTAATGAATTGCTCAAGTAAAATTTGAGGGTAGATTTCTTACTAATTGTTCCGTTGGAAATCAATATGAGGAGATAATGAAAACAAAATTCCTGAAAAATATTTTATTAGTAAGCATAACTTTTGGGATGTTTATTTCGCCTTGTCTTGCTTTGGAATTGGATTTGTCGGTAGATGAAGAAATCCGCAAGAACTACAATCCTTCAAAACTTGAGCAGCAAAATCTTCCGCCCCTTCCAAAAACTACAGGCTCTCAGTCCAAAACTATCACAACACAGCCGAGGCCGGCTCAAACTACTATTTCAGCTCCGCCTAAAACTGTTCCGTCAACCTCAGAACCTGTTATTAAAAAGGTTAATAAAAATCTTCCCGGCTCAACGCTTACTAAAGATGATTTCACTGCAATCAAGATAAAAAAAGGTACAAAGTTTCGGGTAAAATCAAATGCAATTGTATCTGATTACCTGCATGAAGGCTCAAAAGTCAGCTTTACTTCATTAACTCCGGTTTATCAAAAATATATCACAATTCCGGCCGGTGCAGTTTTGAGAGCTTCAGTTAAAGATGTTCATCAGCCTCAGATGACCGGAAACGGTGGTCTGGTTGTGCTTGTACTGGAAAGTATTACTTTTAACGGCAAAACTTATTCCGCTCATGGCAAAGTTACAAAAGCAAATCATAAAAAGATTTTTGTGAATAATATAAAAGGTAAACGCCAGTACTGGAAAGGCGTTGCAAATCAGATTGATAAAGGTGAAAATTTTTATAAAAAAACCAGAAAAACCTCCTCTAAGCTTGCTGATAATCCGATAGGCGTTATAATTTCACCGATTCCAACTATTATTGGAATAGCAACTTATGGTGTGAATTTGGTGCTTTCTCCGGTTATATCAATTGCTCATAAAGGCGGTCGTATTTCTATTCCGGCAGGCAGCGAATTTGAATTCAAGGTTCAGGAAAATATATATTTGAGTTTATAATTTTGTATAACTTGGATTTAAGATTTCCAAGCATGCTTTCTTTTGATTTTTATTACAGGCATGTCTGCTTTTTTTAGATTTATTATTATGCCTTTTTGTATTGCTAAATTCAGGATATAACAAGCCTTTCTTGTTTTTCTATAAAAAAATGGAGCCTTTTGGCTCCGTTGGAATTAAGAATAGCTGGAAGTATGAAAAAGATTTTTGTCTATATAATAATTAAACTAAAAAAATATTTAAATGGAATTGCCCTATCGGGTAATATTTAAAATTTATTTAAAAATAATATAACGAGGTAAAATTTTCATTTGGGATTAAAAATTTTATTAGCGGAAGACGGGACTCGAACCCGCGACGTCAACCTTGGGAAGGTTGCATTCTACCACTGAATTACTTCCGCAATTGAAAATAAAAAAGACCGATCTTTTGAAAGGTCTTTTTTATGGAGCGGAAGACGAGACTCGAACTCGCAACAACCTGCTTGGAAGGCAGGGACTCTAGCCATTGAGTTACTTCCGCATATTTACTTGTCACAAAAAAATAATAGCTTAAACATATTTTTTTTGCAAGTGCAAG
>QAMI01000056.1:10655-77373 GCA_003150395.1 Candidatus Gastranaerophilales bacterium
GACGGGACTCGAACCCGCGACGTCAACCTTGGGAAGGTTGCATTCTACCACTGAATTACTTCCGCAATTGAAAATAAAAAAGACCGATCTTTTGAAAGGTCTTTTTTATGGAGCGGAAGACGAGACTCGAACTCGCAACAACCTGCTTGGAAGGCAGGGACTCTAGCCATTGAGTTACTTCCGCATATTTACTTGTCACAAAAAAATAATAGCTTAAACATATTTTTTTTGCAAGTGCAAGTTTTATTTTTTATAATTACTGTTTTTGGGGTGTTAAATAACCCTAACTCTTTAGAATTACTCCCTAGTTGTTAAATCATATTTTAAAAAGTTATTCTTTTGAGTGGTGAAAATATACTTGAAAAACGTTATTATATTATAGTAAGCCTGTTGTATCCAAGCACTTTTTCGGGGTTGCGACAAGATTTTTTCTTTAGCGTGGTTTGGTTGAAAATATGGCAGGCTTATTCCCTATGATATTAAAGCTTCTCTAATATAAGTTACATCTTTAATACTATGTACAATTTTATTATCAATGGTTTTCACGTTTGATATACTAAGGCTTGGCAGAAATGACAGGTCTTTTTTTTTGTGCCTGAGGCACACCAATACATTGGAATTAAATTAAGTAAATGCGCTTTAGGGGTGATTAGGATAAGCTATGTATATTCAATCGCTGCTATGAAGGCTTATTATATCGATTATTTACAGTTGACTGGTGAATTTGAGTCATTTTTAACAGTAAAAAAGGCCGCTCAGGAAGATATTCCAGAACAAATAAAAACAGTATTAAAAAAAGCTCCGGATTTTAAATAAAACCCGGAGCTTTTAAATCAATATTCAGATGTTAATTTTTACACACCTGCAAATGAGGTTGCTTCTTTAACAACTGCTTCAAGAGCTTCCAAAGCGTCAGCCGGTAATTTATCGATACCTGCTTTTTCTGTTTCTCTTGATTTAACAAAGTTGATTCTGTCGTTCATACGAGCAACGAATTGTGAAGCGTATTCTTTGTTAGAGAATGAAGCGTCAAATCCTTCAACATCCATAATTTGAATGTCTGAGAAGTTTTCCCATTTATGGAAGTTTGCACTGCCTTCAACAATTGCTTCAATAATGCCCAAAGTATGTTTCGGTTGAACTTTTGTACCCATGAATTCACCTGTGTTCAAGATGTAGCAGTCAACGCCATCAGCTATTAACTGTTTGAATCTTGTATAGTCAACTGAAAGCGGATAAACTCTGAATGGGTTAGCATAAGGTTCAACAACAAGTGCATTCGGGTCAACGCCGGCTGCAAGTCTTTCTGCTGAAGAACGTTTTGTTGCAAGAGTTGCACCCATAGCAGAACCTAATGAAGCTCCTGACAATTTAAGTACAGGCGGAATTGTAGGATCTTTCATTAACCAGAAAATAGCATTAATCGGCTGGTCAATTCTGTCAACTCTGTTTGGTGACCAAAGTTTTGATTTAACAGCACGTCCGTTGCCGTTTCTGATATCTTCTGTAACAGAAACAACTTTTCCGTCAGCAAGAGCAATTGCACCTGCATTCTGTTGAGTCAATATATATTTGTTGTCTTCACAGCCAATCGGGTAATCTGCTGTTTTGTCGAAGTAAGCAGGTTCAAGAGCGATTGTGTATTTGTCATGAACATTAATAATAAATGCATCATCATGAAGAACTGTGATGTTATATTTGTTGTTGTGTTTAGCGTGTGTGATAGTTGATTTGCCGGAGCCAGAAAGTCCGAAAACAGCTACCTGGAATGATTTTCCGCCGTCAAGGTTGTAACGTTTCATACCGCCATGGCATGATGCATAACCGTTACGTGCTGCACAACCCCATGCTAAAGTTAAAGTACCTTTTTTGTGTTCGCCGAAGTATCTCATACCCAAAATACAAGCGCAGTTGTGTTCAGGGTCAAAGAATGTCAAACCATACGGGAAGTCAGGGTGTGTCCAGTCCGGATCAGAGAACACATAGATGTCGCCATCCGGTAACTGTCTTGAATTTGCGTACATTTCAGTATATTTTTCGTTAATATACTGGAAGTTTAGCATCCAAGAGTACATAATGTTTTCAAATCCTTCAGGAATCATTAAGTGAGCTTTTACCATGAAGTCTTCTTCCAAACCGACAACAGCTTCTGTTCTGTACATTAATCTGTCGCGGGTGCCGTAAATTGCTTCACGTATAATCGGAAGTAAATATTTTAAATCACAATTTGGTTCACCAACGATTTTTCTTGCAGCAGCGCAACGGCCAACTACAGTACCATCGTTGAACAATAACTGATTTGCGCCTTGCGGAAGACCAATTTTTTCCGGCTGGTAAACTGGCATGCCTGTTAATTCAATTGTTCCGGGGCTGTTTTTTGCTAGTTTGTAAGCTTCTGATACTGACTTAACTTCTTCAACATTATTTCCGAAGAAAGGTGCAGTAATTGTAGCACGAGCTGCTGACATAAGTTCTTTGAGCTCTTCTGAATTTGTAAAAAATTCTTTTGTTGCCATAATATTCTCCTTCTTTTAAACACTATCCTAGTGTTTTATTCTTATTCAAATCCTAACACAAAAAGAAAAAATCTCAATTATCAAAAATTTAAAAATATATTTTATAAATCAAGAATAGGCACATCGCCCTCAATTTTAATTTCAAACTCGGTGCCTTCTGGTATGTAAACCTCTTTGCCAGGGGCAAAAAATGCAATAACAGGTGCTATAAATAAATCAGCAGTTTGTAAGATTGCTCCTGTCAAAAAATAGAAAGGTTTTGCAACAGCGCTTACGCATTCGTCATGAACTTTGTTGCACGGATCCATATTATAATAATTATTTATTGTTCCGTTGTTTACTGTATCAGCTAAATTATCTTTGTAGTTTGAAGGAACGGCAACTGCTCCGAACATGACATTTTTCTTATTCATTTTGGAAATATAGGCTTCGGTAGGATAGGTAACGTTTTCTATCTGGAGTCCGGTTATTTTTACTTTCAATGTGCCGCTTCCACCGCCTTTTCGAGGAGGCTTATTTTTAATAACTTCACCTTTGAAAATCAGTTTTGCCGGGTCTTTATCAAGAAAAAGTCTTTCCGGATAAATTGATTCAAACACAACTTCTGTGCCACTTGAGGATTCAAATGACATTGGCTGTAAGGATTTAACTTCAAATTTGCGTCCTTTTTCAAGCACAACGGCTGTTAATTCTTTTCCATAAAGACATTTGTAAGCGCTTTTAAAAGCATCAATCGTTCCTGTTTTATGAAAGAGTAAGTCGTTTGAAACAGGACATGCTGCGATTTGTTCCTTATCAATCAATTCTATAACTTCATTTTTGTCAGCCATATTACTCTGTGCAGTTTGCAGATTATTATCATCATTAAGTATATTTTCATCAGATGAAAGTTTTGAGGTTTTGTCATTTTTAATTTTCTCTTCATAAGAAGAAGATATTTCTTCAGGAACAGCAAGCGGAAGTTTTGAGATTTCTTCCGCATGCGTATTTAGCGTTTCATCTGAAAAACAAGGGGTAAATGTACTTGAGAGTATTGCACAGAGCAATATAACTTTAAATAAATTATTCATTTATTTTTCCTATATCAATATTTGTAATTTGGGGTAATAAACGAGCTATCTCTCGGATATCTCATCCATAGCTTTTGTATATACATAATCTATTAAACCAGATGTTTTGCAATCCTTCAAAAAAATGATTACATATAAAATGTTTATGTTCAAATAATATAATTTTAATATATTAGCCGCATGGACAGGGTGAAAGTTTCTAACTTTGGATAAAATATAATTGATTTACTGCTAAAAATATACAAAAATTTTGATTTATGTGATAAGATATAATTGTTGAGAGACAAAGAAGGGAACTTAAATATGTGCAAAGCTAAATATATATTACCAATACTCGTAATTTCCGCAGGATTAAGTTTTACAAGTGCAGTAGCCAATACCGCAGGTATTAATCTGGAAAATCCGCTGATTCAGGTTTCTGCAGTAAATCCCGGAGCGGCAGTAGCAGCTAAAAATTATATGCAGGTTCAGCCGCTGGAAATGGTGAAAAATCCTTCTTTTTATCTTAATAAATATGTAAAAATTAAAGGGAAATTCGATAAATTTTCAACCCTTGGGCTTGATTACAAGCCTGCAATGAAAAGCTCCGAAGACTATATTACATTTTTGATTCAAAGACCGGATGTTACAGATCATAATATTCCGCTTTCAGAATTGAAAATTTTCCTAAAACGCGCAGAAGCAGAAAAACATATTGATTTAAATGCCGGAGATGAAGTCGAATTTACCGGTAAAGTTTTTTCAACTGCTTTGGGTGATGTATGGGTAGATGTTGATCAATTTAAAGTTTTAACTGCAAAACCTAAAGAAACAGATAAAAAATAGTGTTATATGATTAAGGAGCAATATCGGGAGTTAAGATATGACTGATGAAAACAAAAATAAAAAGTTTTTAACTATACATGGACACTTCTACCAGCCGCCGCGTGAAAATCCGTGGTTGGAAGCAATTGAGTTGCAAGATAGCGCGCTTCCTTTTCATGATTGGAACGAAAGAATAAACAAAGAGTGTTATAACCCGAATTCAGTCTCCAAAATTGTGGACAGCCGGAACCGTATTCTGGATATTGTCAATAATTATGAACATATGAGCTACAATTTTGGTCCGACTCTTCTTTCCTGGATGGAACAATTTGCTCCGTTGACCTATGAAAGAATTATTAAAGCTGATATCGAAAGCATTCAGGAGCATGGCGGGCATGGAAATGCCATGGCGCAGGTTTACAACCATATAATTATGCCGCTTGCGAATGAAAATGACAAAATTACACAGGTAAAATGGGGTATCAGAGATTTTGAATACCGTTTTGGCCGTAAACCTGAAGGAATTTGGCTTGCCGAAACTGCCGTTGATGATGATACCTTGAGAGTGCTTGAAGCTAACGGTATCAAATTTACTGTACTTTCGCCATACCAGGCGCAGGCAATCAGAAAAGAAGGCGATAAAAAATGGACGGACGTAAGCTGGGGGAATATTGACCCTGCCCGTTCTTACAGATATTACATCAAATCTGCTCCAGGCAAATATATTGATTTGTTCTTTTATGATGGCGCTATTTCACGTTCAGTTGCCTTTGATGAACTTCTTAAAGATGGCAACAAATTTGCAAGAAGGCTTAGAGAAGGTGTTTCAGATTGCCGTGACTATTCTCAGCTTGTAAATATTGCAACAGACGGTGAAAGCTACGGGCATCATACGAAATTTGGCGATATGGCTCTTGCTTATGTTCTTCAAATCAAGGCAAAGGAAGAAGGCTTTACAATAACAAATTACGCTGAATATCTTGCAAATTACAGAAGTGACTACGAAGTTGATATCAAACAAGCTTCAAGCTGGAGCTGTTTTCATGGTGTAGGCCGCTGGAAAGAGGATTGCGGCTGCTCAACCGGAGGCCATCCGGGATGGAACCAAAAATGGAGAAAACCGCTTCGTGAAGCTTTAGATTATTTGCGTGATGAACTTGCCGGACTTTTTGAAGAAGAAGGAGCTAAATACTTTACAAAAGATTGTTGGGAGGTTAGAAACAACTATATTGACGTTATTCTTGACCGTAACATAATGAATGTACAAAAATTCCAAAGCGAGAATTTTAAACATGACCTCTCTGACGACAAAAAAGTTAAAGCCATGGAACTTCTCGAAATCCAACGCCAGGCAATGCTTATGTACACAAGCTGCGGATGGTTTTTCTCTGAAATTTCAGGAATAGAAACTGTCCAAATCATGAAATATGCAGCCCGTGCAATGCAATTGGCTGCCGGCTTTACAAAGAAAGATTTCGAAAGCAAATTTACTGAAATTCTTTCAGAGGCAAAAAGCAATATTCAGGAATACGGCACCGGAAGAGATATTTTCAATAATTTCGTTAAACCGTCAATTGTTACGCCAAAGCAAATTGCAAGTTTATGGGCGATTTCATCTTTGTATGAAGATTTTGAAGACGAAGAAAATGTGTATTGTTACATGATTAAGCGCGACGATTATCAAAAAGTTCAAAAAGGGTCGTCAAATCTTGTAATCGGACATATTGAAATTCAGTCCATGATAACTCTTCAAAAATCAAATTTAGTATTTGCCCTAATGCAATATTCCGGCGGCGACTTCCATTGTGCAATTAAAGAATATTCTGATGACAGCGAATATAACAAAATGAAAACAGAACTTATTAAAACCTTTATGCTTAATCCGCTGACTGAAATTATCAGAGCCTTGGATGAATATTTCGGCAAAGATTACTTCACGCTTAAGGATATTTTCATTGAAGAAAGAAGAAAAATTCTTCAAAGGCTTCTTAAAGGGAAGATGCAGCGTTTTGCTCAGATTTATCAAGACATGTACGACGAGGGCAAAAGTTCAATATATCATATGCAGTCACTTGGTCTTGCCATTCCGGATGAGTTTAAAATTGCCGCAGAATATGCTCTTAGCCGCAAGTTTAACGAACTAATTAAACATTCGGCAGGTTTTATGGATCCATCTATATTACAGGAAGCATCAGATATAAACTTTGAAGCCAGAAAAATGGGAATAAAACTTGATAAACAAACTTCAAACGCTATATTTGGAAAGAAAATCGTTCAAAATATTAACCGGCTTGCTTATAGTTTTGAAATTCAACAGGCGGATGTTGTTTTAGAACTGTTTGACTATGTTGAAAAGCTGGAGCTTGAAGTTGATATTTCCGAAGCTCAGAATATTTATTACTCAAAGATCTATCATAAAATCGGAGAAATTATTGAGATTAGCAAAGGTTCATCTCGCTCAAGCGATAAGAAGTTTGTAAATATGCTTCTTGATATAGGAGTAAAACTAAATATTAATACTGAATTTTATCGTGCGAAACTTATTAAAACAGGGGCTTAATCTGATTTTACCAGTCGTAAGAGCCGTATTTTTTGTACAATTCAATTGAGGACTTAATTTTATGCTCAACTGCTTCAATTCTTTTGAGTATTGTTTCATTGACCTTGCGCTTTTTTAAAAGTTCAAGTTCCAACAGCTCCTCTTTTGAACGGCGGATTTTTTCTTTAGCTTTTTCTCTCTCAAGGAACAGCCAGCCCTCAAACCCGCATCCTGGCGGAACAATTGACCAGGGTGTGCTTGGACAGTGCCGGCATAATACGGGACGTTCTTCGTATATTGAACATAAATTATCTTCTAAAAGATATTTACATCTGTAGAATGTTGTATTTTCTTCATTGAAATTGCCATCAATGCTTAACCTCTCAATAACATTATCAACAAGTTCTTTATCAACCTTTCGTGCAGCTTCAATTGAACAGTAAGGCTCAAATATTTTTAAAAACTCGCATGCCATTTTATCACCTAGTTCGGCGAGTCTTTTTAGTTCCTTATAGGATTTTTGCGTTGTTACCACACGGCAGCATCTTCCGCACATATGACAAAGTTCTTGAGGCCGCCTTGCTAAATAAGTTTCTTCATAACTTCCCATATTTTAATTATATGCAAAATTGTTAATTCTAATAAACACTTTAACATTTCTTAAAGTTTTTAAAATAAAAGCAATAAATTTGAAGAAAAATACTTTTTATATATAAGTATTTACGAAAAGGTAGTGTTATGACATCAGTTCAAAATCAGGGAAATCAACAAATTCAAACAATGAATCAACCACAGACTCATTTTCAGCCGCAGCTTGCGCAGCCACAAGCACAACAACTGCAGCCGAATTATACAACGGCTCCGCAAACACAAACAGCGCCTCCGCCAAGTTATGCCGGTGTAAATATCCAGATTTATAACCCGTCAGTCGGTATTCCGAATATAAATCCGACAGGAAATGCGCCTGCCTCACAAAGTTTACCGGGAATAGCATATCCGCAGAATTATTACACCCAGCAATACGGTTTGCCGCAAGGCAGCGGAAATATTACTGCGCAGGGCGGAAACGCGGTCGTAAATAATAATATTAATTCTCCACAAACTCCAATTGAAAATGATGCAAATACTGTAAAAGCTTTAGCCGATTCAACAAATAAAACAACATCATCAGAAACTTCAAAAACAGAAAAAAAAGAAGAAAATAAGAAAACTGAAAAAAGAAAAATTGTTGAATTAAGCGATGATTATATCAAAAATCTTGAAAATTATCTTAACAGCCAGGATAAAGAAGTTCGCATGATGGGTGCCAAAGAAGTTGTAGCAAGACTCCAGGAAGATGACAGCCGAAAAGATGATCCTGCATTAACTGCTCTTGTAAACAAAATGCTTCAAGACCCTTCACAACAGATAAGATTTCTTGCCTTAAGCATGCTTGATTCAAGAACATGTACCGGCGATGATTACACAATCGGGGTTTTGAAGAAAATGCAGAATTCAACCTCCGGTTATGGTCAGGATGCTGCTCAGGCAACCAATATCTTACTCAAAATGTCAGGCAAAATAGTTGAAAAGGAATTTGAAGTTCCGGAAAGCTCCTCAAAGAAATAAAGGCATAAATTATGAATATTATTAGTGCAGTAAAAAATAATTACGGAAAATATCTTGCAAAAACGGCAGGTGCGGCTGCATTGTATTTTATTGCACGTGATGCCCATACTATCGGAAAGCTTCAAGCTGATGTAACTTCCTCAACTCATGATGCAAATGTAAGCATGGATTTATTTGAAAATTCTCAGCGTCTGGACTCGCCAAGTCTTTTAAAAAGCGAAGTTAAAGACAAGGTTTTTAAATATCATTTGGGAAGCAACATGCTTTCATTCTTCAATTCAGCAATTGGGTATTTTTCCGGAGTCTGTTCTATGCTTTGTAATGATGTTGTGCCATTAGCATTAAGCGCGACAGCACTTCTTGCCAAAGGTAAAAAGCTTGCATGCACAAGTGCAATTGCACTTGCTGCATATTCTGGACTCAGTTTTATCAAAGATGGACTTGGGTTAGGAACAACAAAGTTCCTACAGAAATAATTTCTTGAATAAAGTTCTTTATACCTTCCAGAATATTAATTTTAAGAAATCCATAACTTTTTGCTCACCATATATTTTTGAGCAAACAAATGCCGCAATAATTAGTCCAACAACCATAAGACCAAATATAACAGCCCAGCGTTTTTGTGTTTTTGCGAATTCTTTTGCATTTGCATAATATGCATCAGAGCAATTATAAGCCAAGTCGCTTCCTATAAATCCCATATAAATTGCTAAAATTATAAGTGCAATTCCCATATAAGGAACGCTTGTAAATGATAATATAAACATTACAAATCCTGTATAAACAGTCCAATGTTTTATTCTGTTACAAAATCCCCATAGCCAGCTTCCAAATAGAGCTCCATAATTAAATTTTCTTTGTTCGTTAATTATTTCTCTCTTACCCATTTATATAACCTAATATGATAAATAAACTAATTTCTATTATAAATAGCATAATTTACGTGTCAATGCAAGTATTTAAATTTATATTAAGAATGGAATATTATTAATAACAAAGATATTTTTTATCTTTTAAGCCTTAACAAAAAGAGTTTTGATAATCTTTTTCATTTTAAAATATTCTTTTGTAATCCATTTCCCGTTTTTTATTCCTATAAAATTTGCGTAGAGGTCAAGTAACAAATTTTGAGAAAATGTGTTGTTTTTATAATAAGAGGCGTTTGCCTTTTTAATAATTGTAACTGATAAATTTTGAATTTCATCTTTTTGGATATTAGTTGCAAATTTATTTATACGCGAATAGTTTTGAAAATCCAAAAGTGCCATTGGCATTACCAAATCACAATTATTGAATTTTGTCCAGCTGCGTTTAATTATATCAACAATATTAAAAGAAACGGCTTTCTCATCAAACAGTACATTTTGCGAGTTTACAAAGTCGAACATGTGTGAGTTTTTATGAATAATTTTAATTTCCTTTTCAAATTCATCGTAGGCAGATTGAGGAAAGGAGGCAGCTTTTTTGAGGTATGCAATAAAAGGTTCAACATCTTCTTTAAAAATATTTGAGCAGTTATTATTGTCAATATGCTTGATGCCGCATGGAAACCCTTCCTGTTTTATTAAAATTTCCGCATTAGAATTGAGTCTTGCGATTGGCTGACCTATATTTAAGTCAGGGAAATAATCTTTTGTTTTAATAAGATTAATTGTCCTAAGCGGATTTTGTTCAAATTTGTTGACGCGAAGCATAAATGCATCATTTCCTGGAATTGAGTATACTTTACTCAAAAAACCTTCTCCAGCTTTTAGTTCTGGAGAAATAGATTGTCTTATTATTTTTTCACCGTCATTTTTATTAAAAAATTCGCAAAAATTTTCAAAATTATGATTTGGATTGCGTTTCCCGCCAAAGGTGACAACCTTTTGAGGTAAAAGTGTAATTTTCATAATTTTAAGATAGCGTAAAAGTTATTGACTGTCCAATAAATCAGGACGCTTAAGACGTGTTCTTTTGATTCGTTCTGCTTGGCGATATTCGTTTATTTCCTTATGATTTCCGTTCAGCAAAACTTCCGGAACTTTAAATCCCCTGTATTCCCGTGGTTTTGTGTATTGCGGATATTCAAGAAGCCCGTCTGAAAAACTATCATCTTCAGCACTTTCTATTTTACCAAGTGTTCCCTCTATTTTGCGGCTGACAGCGTCAATTACACATAAGGCGGGAAGCTCACCGCCTGTCAATACAAAATCGCCAAGTGAAATTTCACGAGGTTTTATTATGTCACGGATTCTTTCGTCAAATCCTTCATAGTGTCCGCAAAGGCATATAATTTGGTCAAATTTTGCAAGTTCTTTAACTAAACTTTCTTTCAAAGGCTCGCCTTGCGGTGAAAGCATTATTGTTATTGAATTTTTTATTTGTTTTATGCTCTCGTATGCATCAACATAAGGCTGCGGCATTAAGACCATTCCTGCCCCGCCTCCGTATGGTGTGTCATCAACTTTCCGGTGCTTGTCGTGTGTAAAATCCCGCGGATTAACCGTATTTACTTCAATTACACCGGCCATAATTGCACGTTTTAAAATACTGTAAGCGCAATGCGTTTCAATCATTTCCGGAAAAAGAGTCAATACATCAAATCTCATTCCAGAAGCCCTTCTAAGTTTTTAATTGTTACTTTTTTTTCTTTTAAACTTACATCAGTGACAATAGCTTTTACAAAAGGCACAAGTGAAATTTTTTTTGAATTGGTTTTTACTGAAAGTAAGTCATTTGCTCCATTGTTTGACACTCCTACAACAAAACCAAGTTTTTTACCATTTTCATCAATAACATCAAGTCCGACAAGTTCGTCAATTAAAAATTCGTCTTCTGACAAGGCTTCTCTAATAGTTTCCTCTTCAACAAAAAGCAGACAGCCTTTATATTCAAGAAGTTCATCAATTGAATTTATACCCTCAAATTTGACAATTGCAAAATTTTTATTAAGTCTTAACTTTTTAATTTTTAATGGCTTATAGTTATTTTCAACTTGAACAAAAACCTTTTTGAGTCCGCAAAAAAATTCTTCCTGATTTTTGGAAAACCCAACTTTTGCTTCGCCTTGGATTCCATGAAAATTAAGAATTTTCCCTACCGAAATAAATTTGCTCATGACTCAGCAGTTTCTTCTTCCTCAACTTTTTTAGGTTTTCTTCCGCGTTTAGGCTTTTCGGCTTCAACTTCAACGGTTGCAGCTTCTGTTGCAACTTTGGCATCATCTGCTTGTTTTTTAAATTCTTCAGGAATGTCAGCCCTGTCCTGATTCCATCTTTGCAAGCCCATTTGCGAACGGATTAAGCCGATACCGACATGGACACGCCATTCATCCATTTTTAACTGCGCTGCTATAATTTTATGACAGCCAATAGGAGGAAGCGGCAGTAAAGGTTCATAAAGATTTTTGATTGCAAAAAGCTGATCGGGTGAAATAGCCAGTTTGCGTTTCGGGAACGGAAGTTTCGGCAGCATAAGCTTTTGACGTACTAAATTGATACCAAAAAATACTTTTCTTGGTTCCAATCCAATTTTTTCTCCAATAACTTCATGTGCATCCGGATTTGGAAGCGGAAGCATGGATTTGTAGAGCAATTCAATTTGTTCAAGCTGTTCCTTGCTTACTAAAAGCTGTTTTGGAGCTTTCGGCCTGTTGCCGCCTGGACGTCTGTTGTTAAATCTGTTATTTCCCTGCGGGCGTTTGTTTTGAAAATTATTATTTCTATTATAGCCGCCTTGCTGGGGTCTTTGGTTGTTGTAACCGCTGCGTCTGTTATCACGATTGTAGCCGCCTTGATTATTATTTCTATTATAACCCTGACGGTTATTATCCCGTCTGTATCCGCCTTGATTATTGTAGGTACGCTGCTGCGGCCGTCTGTAATTTTGGTTATCATTTCCACCGCTTGAGTAGCTACTATAGAATTGAGGTTTATCTTCAGTTGAGTAACTTCTCAATACCTGTTCACCTTCCGAAGGTGTTTGTTTCGGCGTTGAATCTTCACTGCCGGGGTCTGAAGGTGAAGTTATCATCATTTTTTTGTCAGGATACAGGCAATCAGGACAAATTACTCTTTTGGGGTTTTTGGTTTCAAATTCACGACCGCACTTAACGCACTTGTTTACATACATATTAAAAGCCTCTTAATTGAAAAAATAATTGCATAATAAAAATAGATTTAAAAATTAATTACTCCTCGGTAATAATATAAATATCAATATACTTAATATAATTATAATAGCATAAAAGTAAAATATTTGCAAGAGGGGCTGTTATTTTTCAGCGAAAATCGTTACAGGACCGTCGTTTATGAGTGAAACTTCCATCATAGCCCTGAATTTTCCGGTTTTTACGGCGGCGCCTGATGACTTGAGCTGAGATACAAAATCTTCATAAAGTTCAATGGCTTTATCAGGAGCGGCGGCGCTGTCAAAGCTTGGACGGGTGCCTTTTTTGCAGTCTGCGCACAACGTAAATTGTGATACTACAAGAATTTCACCTTTAATATCCTGTACTGATAAATTCATTTTATCATTTTCGTCTTCAAAAATCCGCAGTTTAAGAATTTTTTCTGCAAGTTTTTTGGAATTTTCTTTTCCATCTTCTTTAGTGACTCCGAGGAAAACAAGAAGTCCCGCGTTTATTTCCGAATATAATTCTGTGCCAATGGTAACTGATGCTTTTTTAACTCTCTGAATTAATGCTTTCATTCTACTTTTCCTCTCAACTGCCCGCATGCCGCATCAATATCAGCTCCGCGTTCAAGTCTTATTGTTACTTTCTTTCCTGAATGCTCAAGCAGATACTTAAACTTCTGGATTGCGTTATTGGAAGGGCGTTGATAGTCGTTTTTAGCCGTCGGATTGTACGGAATTAGATTAACGTTGCATTTTATGTCGGACAAGTATTCGGCAAGTTCTTTTGCTGCTTGAGGCGTGTCATTCAGGTCTTTTGCAAGAAGATATTCAATAGTAATGCGGCGTCCTGTTTTTTCAATATATTTTTTTAAAGCGGTTTTTAAATCCGTCATGTTGTATTTGTCTTCAATCGGCATTAATTTTCGTCTGATTTCATGATTTGGGGCATGCAATGAAATCGCTAATGTTGATTGCATATCATTTTCCGCAAGTTTGTAAATTCCCGGGATAATTCCGCTTGTAGAAACAGTCAGTCGGCGTGCTCCGATTTGGAAGTTTTCGTTAAAGATTTCCATAGCTTTTCTGACATTATCAAGGTTTAAAAGCGGTTCACCCTGACCCATGAAAACAATATTTGTAACTTTAAGTCCTGTATCTCTTTGGATTGTTAAAACCTGTTCAATAATTTCTTTGTAAGTCATGTTTCTGATAAAACCGCGTTTTCCTGTTGCGCAAAATGAACAGTTTACAGCGCATCCGATTTGTGAACTTACGCATGCCGTGAGGTTTGCCCGGTTGTCAAAACGCATTAAAACAGTTTCAACGCACTCTCCGTCAGGAAATTCAATCAAATATTTTATTGTTCCGTCAGAGCTTACCTGTTTAACCTTTATTTTTACATCCGAAACGACTGCAACTTTTTTTAATTCTTCGCGGAATTTTACAGACAAATCTGTCATTTCATCTATATTTTTGACTGATTTTAAGTAAATCCAGTTATGAATTTGGCGTGCTCTGAATTTTGAGGCATGAAGTTCGTCTGTTATTTTTTCTATTTCTGATAGGCTTAGGCCTGATAATATTTGCATTTTAGGCTCCTGAGTTTTCGAGGGTGAAATGTGAGAAGTTTGTTTCGTTATAGTTTTACTCGTATAATATTACGAACATCTGTTTTCTAACTTAGTATATTTATGCCTTAATAACCTGAGTTCTTTTCACGTTTCACTTTTCAATCTTTCCTTATAATATTCTACAATCTCAATCATAGCATGAAGGAGGAGTGTCATTTCTTCGTTTTCTTTTTTCCACCCGCAGAATCCGCAGGAGGCTGGTAAAAGCGTTAATGGATTGTCCGGAAAATCCCTGCAAATTTGCGGACGATTTTCGTAATCCGAGCATCTTTTGTCTTGTGTAAGTTTTGGACAGTGGTAAAAGAAAACCTCACCTTCTTTTGTTTGTTCTAAAAGCTCAAGGTATTGGGGATAAACTTTTCGGGCTTCTTCTTTTGAAGAATATGGAACAAAGACGCTTAAAAATTGCTGTGCAAAATTATCACCGTTTTGAGCGCGTCGTTGGAGTTCTTCGGGTGAAAATTCGCTGCAGGCAAGATTGCAGCAGGTTGCACAGCCCCGGCAGTTGTAATTTGAACGTTTGCTTAAGATTTCTCTGAATTTTAAATATATATCTTTTGAAATGTCTTTCTCAAGCATCTCTAAAACGTTGGTTTGCCATTTTTTACCGGAACTTTCTGCTTTAAAATCTGCAAAAATATCCTCCTGCACATCTAAAGGTTTAATTTCATCTATACGTTTTTGAATTTCAGCAACAGAATGAGTAAAATATTCCCTATATTTTTTGCGTTGGTTTTCGAGATTTGATTTTAAATTCTCCATAACATAATGATATCACAAAACTGCATTATTCTGCAGTCTGTTTATCATACAAAGCGCCATATGCATATTTTAATTTTGCATCAAGATTGTTTTCGTTAGGATCACTTGTAAAATGTCCTGCTGCGTTATATGTAATAGTATCAATTGCCCCGTCGGAACGCCCTTTTTCATCAAAATCCATTGCAAGATAGAACGCACTCATTTCTTCGTTATCAATTTTGCCGTCTTTATTTAAGTCTAAACGGTTAAACATAACCATATCATCTTTTGCGAATTGTTCTTTGTCAGCGTCCGTGACAGTAAGCCCCGAAGCTTTCAAGGCTTCATTTCTTCCGGCTTCCTGCCATTTTAAAAACGCATCGGAGCTTATCTTTCCGCTTCCGTCGCCAAATTCTGAATCAATATATTTTGTCATAGAATTGCCAAGCTTTTTCATGCCGTCATGCAATTCTCCTAGCATTTTTTGTGTTTCTTCTGGAGTTCTGTTTTTCTTGCTCATTAACGCGCTGGTTTCGTCAGAAATTACTGAGATTTTTACATTTTCCATTAATCCCATTTTATTAAAAAGGGCATCTGCGGCTTTACCTGTTTCAGCGCTGCCTTCTAGAGGAGTATCTGCAACTATGTTAGCTTCGCTTGCGCTTGACATTAAAGTCGGAGTTGCTGCTTTTGATGTGTCGGAAGTTTTGGTGGGTGTATTTGCAGGAGCTGATTTTGAAACAGTATTTGCGGGAGTTGTTTCTGCGGATTTTCCGGTCAAAAGCTGTTTGATTTTTCCCATAATGCTGTCATCAATCTGCATTACTTGATTCGGATGAACAAGAAAATTTGACTTATATGAGGATTTGTCTCCAATTTTGTTTACGTCATTTGTGCCGGTAAATGTAGGAGATTTATTTTGTTGTACCTGCTGAGTATTATTTTGGTCAACAAGTTTCATTACCTCCTGCCAAACAGAAAGCTTAACTTTTTTAACGTCTGCACCGGACATCCCTAGATTGCTAGCGATGGCCTGTGTTACGCCTTGACCTGTATTTACTTTAATTTCAGCCATTATAAATCCTCAATATATACATATAAAGTATATATTCCTGCTATAATTGCTAAAATGTCGTAAAATTTTACAAATATTTACAAAAGTTTATATAATATATCTATCAAAGAAGATATTAATTTGTAATATCCCATCTTCCGCAAGTGCCGCCCCAGCGGGCAATGATGTTGCCTTTGATATCTTTAATCTTGTCGTAATGAGGGATTTCACCTTCACCTTCAAGGATTGTAATGACTTCGCAATTGTTTGAGCAGCCATTGCACTCACAAGTTATTGAATGGAAATGCATGTCACCGACTTCCCATCCTTTGAATTTTGTTTGAGCATCTGTATATTGGTGATTTTCCATTGCAAGAAGCGCTGCTCCGATTGCTCCCATAGTCTGATGGTTTTCAGGAACAACAACTTTATGCCCTAGGGCTTCTTCAAAAGCTTTTACCATGCCCAAGTTTGTAGCAACTCCGCCCTGGAATGAAAATACAGGTAAAAGTTCTTTTCCGAGTGCAAGGTTTGAAAGATAATTTCGGACAAGTGCTTGGCAAAGTCCGTAAAGCAAATCTTCTACAGGATAACCAAGCTGTTGCTTGTGAATTAAATCGCTTTCTGCAAAAACTCCGCAGCGACCTGCAATACGAGCTGGGTTTGTTGATTTTAATGCAGTTGCGCCAAAGTCCTGAATGGGAACATTAAGTCTGTTTGCCTGCTGATCGAGGAAACTTCCCGTACCTGCTGCGCAAACGGTGTTCATCGCAAAGTCTGTTACTATACCATCGCGGAGGATAATAATTTTACTGTCCTGACCGCCTATTTCAAGAATAGTCTGAACACCCGGAACATTTATACTTGCGGCAACGGCATGAGCTGTAATTTCGTTCTTTATTATATCAGCGCCGACCAGCGCGCCTGCAAGGTTTCTTCCTGAACCAGTGGTTCCGACGCCCATTACATTATAATTAGTTATTTTTTTTGCAAAAAGTTCTTTTAGACCTTTTTGAACTGCCATAACTGGTTTGCCGGCTGTTCTGAGCATGTAGCTGTCTACGTATTTGCCTTTTTCATCTACAAGCGCCAATTTTGTTGTTACTGAACCAACGTCAATCCCTAAATATACTGTTAAACTCATGTCTTTACTTCCTTTTGTTTAATGCCGTGTAAGATTTCTTACGACTGTTGTTAAATCTTTATTCTAATTTTAGCATAAACATAATTTAAATAAACAAAAGCGCCCAAATTTTCATCTGAGCGCTTTTTTATATGAGATAATACTCATTTCCCTATTTATTTTCTGATTTTGTAGGAATTCTCATTGCGTAGAAGGAACGTACTACAAAAATCAGCGCAACGATTAAGAATACCCAGCCTGCAATCGGCGCAATATCTCTGAAAGCTTCAGAGATTGCGATTTCCATTGCAAGAAGGCCGAATAATGTTGTGAATTTGATAATCGGGTTCATTGCAACAGAAGAGGTGTCTTTGAAAGGGTCACCCACAGTGTCGCCAACAACGGTTGCTTCATGAAGCGGAGTTCCTTTTTCCTGTAAATCAACTTCAACGATTTTCTTAGCGTTATCCCAGCAGCCGCCTGCATTTGCCATAAATACAGCCTGAAAAAGTCCAAATACTGCAATTGCAATCAGGTAGCTTACGAAGAATGCCACCGGTGCTGAAGTTAAACCGGACGGAGCTGAGAGGCATGCAAATGCTAACGCAAATGCAAACAGTGCGATAAATATATTTATCATACCTTTTTGAGCGTACTGTGTACAAATTTTTACAACTTCTTTTGAATTTGCAACATTTGCGCTTTTGCAGTCAGCATCACCGAGTTTGATGTTATCTTTGATATATTCGGTTGCAGAATATGCTCCGGTTGTTACAGCCTGCATAGATGCGCCGCTGAACCAGTAAATTACTGCACCGCCTGATAACAAACCAAGAAGTGTGTAAGGATTAAGCATATTCAAAATCATTTCAGGTTCAATTCCCAGAGTTGATTTGATAACCAAAATCAAAGAGAAAATCATTGTTGTAGCACCGACAACAGCAGTTCCGATAAGAACAGGTTTTGATGTTGCTTTAAAGGTGTTTCCTGCGCCGTCATTTTCTTCTAAGTATTTTTTAGCGTTTTCAAAATCAGGTTTGAAGCCGTAGTCTTTTTCGATAGCTTCAGAAACATTCGGAATTTCTTCAATCAAAGAAAGTTCGTAAACTGATTGCGCATTATCTGTAACAGGGCCGTAAGAGTCAACCGCAATTGTAACAGGTCCCATTCCCAAAAATCCGAATGCTACAAGACCGAAAGCAAAGACAGATGGATAAATCATAACTTCTTCCGGAATATAAATTGATGCAACATAAGCAAGTCCCATCAAAAGAACGATTACCATCCCAATCCAGAATGCTGAGAAGTTACCAGCAACAATCCCGGAAAGGATTGTTAATGATGCTCCGCCTTCACGTGACGCTGTAACAACTTCTTCAGTGTGTTTAGCTTTTGGAGAAGTGAAGATTTTTGTAAACTCCGGAATTAAGGCCGCACCTAAAGTTCCGCAAGAAATAATTATTGAAAGTACAAGCCATAAATTATTGCCCATATCTGCCAATAACCAGTGGCTTACGCCGAAAGTCATAATAATTGATAAAATTGATGTTAACCAAACTAGGTTTGTTAACGGTTTTTCAAAATCAAATTTGTCAGTTTTCGCTGCGTAAATTTTGTCGGCAACACCGTTAATCCAGTATGCAAGAACGGATGTTACAATCATCAAAAATCTCATTACGAAAATCCAGGTTAATAATTGAACCTGATTTTCAGCTCCTGCTACAGCAAGAAGAATAAATGAAACAAGAGCAACACCTGTTACACCATAAGTTTCAAATCCGTCAGCAGTCGGGCCGACAGAGTCTCCTGCATTGTCTCCGGTGCAGTCTGCAATAACACCTGGGTTTCTCGGGTCGTCTTCTTTAATGCCAAACTGAATTTTCATTAAGTCAGACCCGATATCTGCGATTTTTGTAAAGATACCGCCTGCAACACGAAGTGCTGATGCGCCTAAAGATTCACCGATTGCAAAACCGATAAAACAAGCGCCTGCTATTTCGCCAGGAACGAACAATAGAATTGTCAGCATCAAAATCAATTCTACTGATACAAGGCAAACACCGATAGACATACCGGCTTTCAACGGAATGTTTAAAATGTTCAGCGGGTTCCCTTTTAAAGATACGAAAGCTGTTCTTGCGTTAGCTAAAGTGTTCATTCTGATACCGAACCAGGCTACAGCATAAGAACCTAAAATACCGATTACAGACCACGCCAAAATAATTAATACATTCTTGAGCGGCATATTCTGCAGATATCCGAAGTAAAACGCGATACAAAGACCGATTAATACTTCTAATACAAGTAAAAACTTGCCTTGCTGAATAAGGTAAGTTTTACAGGTTTCAAAAATTGTGTTTCCGACTTCAGCCATAGCCGTGTGAACGTCAAGCTTTTTAATTCTTAAGAATTCAATGAAGCCGAACACAAGGCCAATTACTGAAATTGCAATTCCGATAAGCAAATAATTAAAGAAATCAGGATTTGCATTTTTGATACTCGGAACAACCAAATCTGCTTCGCTTGCAAAAGCTGGCGAAACTGTGCAAAACAACGCAGCAAAAAAAGCGGCCATTGTTTTGGATGAAAATAATTTTTTCAACATAATATCTCCTTACTTAGTTGATTCACAGGAAATATTATAATGTAAATTCAAATTTGTGACAACTTTGTAACAATAAATCGTACACCCGGATGATACGCATTATTGCAGGTATTTGGGATGGATGGTTGCAATTAGTGATTTTCTTGTTAAGAATCTGAATAAAAACAATGAAAACAAAGCCAGTGAGGGTATTCCAACTAACATTCGGTCTGCATAAAAGGAAAGCAGTGATGTTATTAATGTAACCGGCAATGCAAAAATATACGCCAATGTTATAAATGGGTGAACTTTCAAAATATCCCAAATGGAGATAGGATAATAAGGCATCATTTCGTCAATATTTGACTGGCTGAATGTTTTAGTATAGGTTGGTTTGTCAATACATTTTTTCTCGTAAAGTTTTAGCATTGTTTTCTTGTACGTTTTATTTACAAGTTTTTCGGCTTTGTTTAGGACTTCTGATTTGCTTGCGTCATCAAACTTTACTAACAATTGGTAGATTTCATAATTAATTTTATGCAAAACCGGCTCATGATATTCTTTTGGAATATTGCAGCTTATTAAGTCAATTGTCTTGTGAAATGTCCATTCCGCAATAATCTGCGTGATACATTGACAGTTATTTTCTTCAATATCGTCTTCCTCATAAAGTGCTTTGGCGGCAATTAGGGACATCTGGTATACCATATCCCGAATATAAACTTCATTCTCTTTGTATTTTTCTGGAATTACCCCTCTGACTTGAAATCTCAATTGATTTGCAAATTCTTTGTAATTGAAATATTTACTCATAACCGCCTGCAATTTTACCAAAATAATTTACATTAAAATTATAAATAAATTGTTTGAACTAATCAATATCAGATAAAGTCTTTTTATTTTTGTGTTATTCTTTTTTTGAAAAGTAACAAGGATATTTTGTATGGATTTTATGGATGCAATAATTGAACATTTGGAAAAATTTAACAGGCTTCTTGTGTCAACTCATTTTGACTTGATTTTCGGCGCGTTAATAAACCTTTTATTGATTGCAGTCTTGTTTAAAGCTGTAGATATGATGGGTTTAAAACTTAAAAATCATATAATAAACAGAGATGGAAACAGTCAGTTAACCCAATTTGTTCCGATTTTGGACAGAATTCTAAAATTCTTAATTGTATTTTTCATAGTTGCCTCATTTTTGCAAAGTCATGGTTATTCAGTTTCTTCCTTGATTACTGGGTTTGGAATTACGGGTTTAGCAGTAGGCTTTGCGGCAAACGCTACAATCTCAAATATTTTTGGAACGCTTGCAATATTCAGCGATAAAGCTTATAAAATTGGTGATTATATTATTGCAAACGGGGTTGAAGGCACTGTTGAAGATGTTAATATTCGCTCCACGAAAATCAGAACTCTTGATAACTTTTTATATATAGTTCCTAACAGCAGCGTTGCTACTGGAAATATTTGTAACATTTCACGTGCTAAAAAACGTCGAATTGTTGAAGTTTTTACGCTTACTTATGATACATCTGACGAAATGCTTGAGCGTGCAATTAAAATTGTTGAGGAAATTCTTGGCTCAAACAAAGATATCCACTCTGATTTTGTTGTGTTTTTGGATACACTTGCTGACAGCTCAATTAATATTAAATGTATTGCGTATGCAAAAACAAAGTCTTATAATGAATTAATGAAAATAAAATCTGGTGTAATTCTTGAAGTTGTAAAACGTTTCCGTTCAGAAGGACTTGATTTTGCATTCCCGTCTACTTCTGTTTACGTTGAAAAGTCTGGGAATTGATTAATTATGCATATCAAAATTCTTGCACTCGGAAAGTTGAAAGAACAGTTTTTAAAAGAAGGAATTGCTGAATTTCAAAAACGTCTTACTCCATATGCAAACTTTGAAATTATTGAATTGCAGCCAGTTGAAATAAAAGATGAAACTTTAATTCAAAGAGCACTTGAAGAGGAAGCACAAAAGCTTCTTGCCTGTATTAAGCCGCAATCCTATGTTATAACGCTTGAAATCGACGGAAAAATGTTATCATCAGAAGACTTAGCAAGAAAGATTTCGGATTTAACTAATGACGGCATTACCGAAATTATATTTGTAATCGGTTCTTCTTACGGACTATCCCCAATTATATCAAAACGTGCAGATTTTAAATTAAGTCTTTCCAAAATGACTTTTCTTCATCAATTTGCGCGGCTAATTCTTACAGAGCAGATATATCGTGCTTTTAAGATAATCAAAGGGGAAACTTATCATAAATAATTTTACTTTTTGTTCGAAAAATGATATACTCAATATGTAAAAAGCAGTGGAGAGAGAAATGGAAACTTTTGAACTTAATTATTCACTTGAAGAATTAAAAAAACGAACAGATAAAGAGTATTTAATAACAAAAAAATTCCTCGATGTTGATGCGCCTGAATATCTTGCGCTCGATGAAGGTGATAAAAAGGCTCTGAAAAACCTTGTTAAAGCTGCATATTTTATTCAAAAGATAAATGCACAGCTTGATAATAAAAAAAATATAGCTTTTTATGAATATTTGCATGAAGAAATTCTCAAAGGCAATGAACGCGCTGAACTTACAAAAATTCTATTCCTCGCGCAGATAGGAATATGCGGAATTGACAGGGAATCTACCAAAATAAGCCTTGCAAAAGGTATTGAAGAACTCCCCGGCAAAGGATTATATCCGGAAGATTTGTCAAAAGAAGAGTTTCATAAAATTCTTATTAAGATGCTTAAAGAAAATAAAATTGAAGAAGTCCGAAAAATTCTCAATCAACGTTCTGTTGTTTTGCGCCAGAATGATGAACTTGTTGCAAAAGATTATGTTGATTACTTCAGTGAAGAATTCAGAGTTGTTGCCGAAAAATTAGAGGCGGCCGCTCAAACTTCTACAAACAAGGCCTTTAATGAATACTTAAGGCTTCAAGCGATAGCTCTTAGAATTTCCGATCCGATGCTTGATGCTTACGCTGACAAAAAATGGGCTGAATTACAGGATACACCGCTGGAATTTACGATTACGCGCGAAAACTATGCTGATGAAATGACAGGAAGTGTTGTTGAAAACGAAGAATTAAAAAAACTGCTTGACGATAACAATATTCAGGCTCTTCCGAAAGATTTTCTCGGCGGCCGCGTCGGAATTGTAAATAAAGAAGGAACGGAAGCGCTTTTGAAAATAAAAGATTTTCTGCCTGATTTGGCGGCTAACATGCCATATAATGACGAATATGAACAAAATATCTCACAGAATTCCGATGTAAAACAAACCATGGTTGACGTTGACATTGTTGTTCTTGCAGGCGATGTCGGAGCATATCGTGCAGGAATTACTTTAGCGGAAAACCTCCCGAATGATGATAAACTTTCTCTTACAATCGGAGGCGGAAGACGAAATGTTTACCACAGACAAATCCGTTTTATTTCAGACAGAGAAAAACTTCAAAAACGGCTGGATGCGGTTTTAGACAAAGAACAGCACCAATATTACCTTGACGAGGCTGACCACTGGTTCACAATCGGGCATGAAAACACTCATTCGCTCGGGCCAAACAAAGGCACAGAGGCTTTGGGCAAATACAAAAGCATAATTGAAGAAAATAAAGCCGATATGGGTGCTCTTGCATTTTTGGATATACTTGAAGAAAAAGGAATGTATACGCATGAGCAGGTTTTGCAAATTCTGGTATCTTTTGCAGCTGATAACTTTTTAAAATCAAAACCAACTTTATCACAGGCTCACAGAGTCCGTTCTGTTATGCAAAACAAGTATTTTATTGAAAACGGCGCAATTGAATTGACAACGGAAGGTAAAATACACGTTAATATTGACAAAATGATTCCGACTGCAAAGAAGATGCTTGCGGAAATTGTGAGAATTCAAATTGACGGCGATTTTGCAAAAGGCGAAAAATACGTTTTGGACAATTTTATCTGGACAGAAGAAATGGAAACTATTTCTCAAAAACTCAAAGAAATTGATAAAAGTCTTAACGGCAGAACAGATGCTCCTCTTGCCAGAATGCTTTTGAAAAGTTAGTAAGAAAGGTTTGCTTTATAGAAAGATATTATTTAAATCTGTTATTTTTTCCTAAAGTTCAAATTCAAATGCTGGTTTTGGGTACATTATGGATTGTGCTTTTATCCTGCTTTATTAGAGTTGTTGCAGGCGGCGGGTTTGCCATCGGTGTTTTGATAGGGCTTCCCGTGCTTTTTAAACTGTATATTGATTTTGTGCTAAAGTTACTTCCTGAACTCACAGGAAAATGTCTTGTAGTTACAAAAAACTCCATAATGATTACTTATTTGAACAAGACGTCTATCAGTATAAACATTGACGCCATAAAGAAAATTAAATTTCAGTGGCCGCCTGTTATTTCCAGGCGTGGGCGAGGGGCTAGAGAGGTTATTATTGAGCAAAAAGACGGTGAAGTTATTGAAATTTATAATGTTTACTTTGATGAGGTCTTGTTAAGGTTAGCGGAACTTGCTAAGCAAAATGGTATTCAAACAGAAGGCTTAGATGTTACTAAAACCGGATACACATATAAATATCTTCATACTTTTCAAATGATTGGTGTTTGGGGTGCTTTTGCCACAGTAATATATTTACTCTGCAAAGCATTAAAATTATTTTAAGATGTAAATTATACATATAGTGCAAAATCATAAATTTATCCTAGCGCCCCTGTCTAATTCTGCATTTGTCTGGCCTAATTCCAGTGTAAGCGCCATTGCTCTAATCAGAGCCAAGGTGTGTCTATGTGCGTTGTACCCTCACCCACAGGTGTAAGCCTCGCTTAAGCTCGTCAACACCTGCTCCCTCTCCCCGGTGGGGCGAGGGCATACGATGATAATCGTGCAGATATTGTCAAAGACATTGCCCTTTCCCAGCGCTTTGTCCTAATCCTGAATATTTTGTTCTAATTCTTACACAAGCGCTTTTGGCTAATCCCGTTCCGATGCGTAAGAGTGGACTACGTCCACTCGTGCTGGTAGGCCCAGGCAGAATGGTTGTGGATGCTTTCGAAAGCCTCGCATTCGACTTCAAATTCCTTCACCAATTCATGCTGGCGAAGCTTTACAACAACATCGCGCAATACATCTTCAACAAATTTCGGGTTTGCATAAGCCTTCTCTGTTACAAACTTTTCATCCTGACGCTTCAATAGCGGATAAACCGGACAACTTGCGCAGGATTCAACCAATTCAACCAAATCTTCAATCCAAATATGCTTGTCTTCGTCATAAGATACTCTTACACGAATGAACGCACGCTGATTGTGTGCTCCGTTGTCTGAAATCTCTTTTGAACACGGGCAAAGTGTTGTTACCGGAACTTCAACCCCTAAAATAAACTTGTAATCCTCTCCTGTCATTTGTCCCTTGAAAATACAGTCATAACTCATTGGAGAAGACAATGCCGTAACCGGAGATTGCTTTTCAATAAAATATTTGAATCTAAATTCCAGCTCTCCGCTTTTTGCCTCAAGCCTTTTTATAATTTCTTCAAGACATCCCTTAATATCAACACCTAAAAGATTTTTGTTTCTCCATTCTGTCAAAACTTCTACAAAGCGCGACATATGAGTCCCTTTATAATCGCGCGGCAGTGAAACATTTACTTTTGCTCTTGAATAAACCACCTGATTTGAGCTGTTTTTACGCTGAATTATAAGCGGCAGCTCAAGATGTTTAATGCCGACTTTCTGTATGTCTACGTTTCTTTCGTCTTTTAAATTCTGGATGTCTTTCATACTTTTATTTTCTCATGTTACGTTTTGTTAATATTAGCAATAAAAAATAGCAACTTTTTGGGAATAATATACTTATTATAAATATAAAGCTCTCTCTTCTTATTTAAACGGATAGGCCTTGAAAAATCAAGGTCTTTTTTTTTTACCGTTTTATAAAATAAGCGGGCTAAATAAAAAGCCCGCTTACAAGAAACTATTTTTTGTCAGCTTTATCAAGTAAGCCTCTGATTCTCAAATATCTGTTAAGTTCAGTCTTCATCTTTGGCATATTCTGATAAAACGCGTTGTTTAAAAGAATTCTGTTATCATATTTCGGGTCGATGATGTAAACTGTAGGGAAACCGGTTAAGCCGACATCCTCTACCAATTCTTTGTTAACAGGGTTTTCAACATCAAGCATTACAAAGTTGTATCTTGCAAGGTACATAAGGCTTAATGTTTTGAATTTCGGCATAAATTTTAAGCAATAACCGCACCAGTCAACATAAAAAAGTGCAACCATAGGTTTGTCACTTTCCATAGCTTTGTCATAGGAAATACCGACTTTGTAATCAGACGGTTTTTCTTTTTTGTTTGCCGCTCCGGTTGCTGTTGCAACAGCAAATCCTGCAGCAGATGAAATTAATACCACCAATAAAATTGCTAAAGTGATTATAATTTTCTTTTTCATAAATCCTCCTCTTACTAATACAATATATTATATAACAAACAAAAAGGCATGCCCAATTTAATAAATCTTAATACAACTCTTGAAAAAGTATATATTATGATATATACTAAGTATATATATTTAAATTAAAGTGTAAATTGTTCTCGTGTAACTAATTTAAATAAGGAGTTTAAAAGAGTATGAGTAAAAATGCGCCTGTTAGTATGAAGAAGGTTAAATCTAATCCCGCCAAAAATGAAGTTTTAATGTATGGAAATGGTGAGTTTACCGGGTATTTAAGAGAAATTTCTTCTTATCCTGTGCTTACGATTGCACAGGAACGAGAACTTGCAAAACGAGCAAAAGATGGTGATGGAGACGCAAAAAAACAACTTGTTCAATCTAATTTAAGAATTGTCGTAACGATAGCCAAAAAAGTCATTCATTCCTCGGGAATTCCTCTTGTAGATTTGATTCAGGAAGGAAATCTGGGGCTGATGATTGCGGCAGAAAAATTTAATTATAAATTAGGTTACAAATTCTCAACATACGCCGGCTGGTGGATAAAACAATCTATGTTCAAGGCAATTTCCGAACAATCGCACTGTATGAAAATTCCTGTTTATATTCAGGAAACTCTTTCGAAGTTTTCAAAAGTTAAATCACAGATGGAAAAACAATATAACTGTCAGGTTAAAAATCAGGAAGTTGCAAAGAAAATGAATATTGAACCTGATAAAATCGAAACCTTTTTATCCGCATACACAAAAACAATTTCTATTGAAAGCGGACTTGAACGGGCTGATGGCAAAGAATTAAATGTTGCAGATATTCTAGAGGACAAAAACGCAAATGTTTCTACAAATGTAGAATATGAAAATCTTAAAAATGATATAGCAATTGTGATTTCGACATTGAAAGAAAGAGAGCAAGAGGTTGTAAAGATGCGTTATGGACTTGGGAATGCCGCAAAATTGACTCTTGAAGAAATCGGCAATATTTACGGTGTAACAAAGGAATGCATTCGCCAAACAGAATTGCGAGCTTTGCAAAAGCTCAGATTATCAGGTCTGTCTCAAGAATTGCTTTCCGGATATATTGGTTAATACTCGTGTGTTTTTATATGTCTCGTGTTTAGTACCGATTTTACCGCTCAAATGGGCGGTTTTTGTTTTTATGTAGTAATTTCTCTCTATCGTGTAAACAGAGGTTTACAAAATTAATAAAATAATTAAAAATAAAATTATGAAAAAGTTTTTTATATTTTTTTTAATATTTTTTGCAGCCATGGCAAATCCTGTATATGCAGAGGGGGATTTGTGGGATAATTTTGGAGACCAAAACGCTTATGGTCAGAAGCCTGTAACGGATGAAGAATTTGATAAAGCTCTTGAAAGCAAAAAGGGTAAACCTAAAAAGCTGAAAGACCGCCTTCTCAGAAACGGTGAAGCATTTCAGGAGAGTAACGAAACCGCATTTTTGACAGCGATTCCAAAGGAACTTCCGATACTTTTAATTCCTTTGAATTTAGAGCTGAAAAATGAGGCTGTTCTTCCTGTCGGGCATTATCAGGTTTTGGGAGAAAAAAAAGACGGAAAAGTATATCTGAAACTTTTTCAGGCGCATAATATGCTTGCAAGCCTTGAAGCTATTGAGACTAATGATGATTTCGGCGAGGAAGAAATTAATTTTGTGAAACTTATTGACAACGGAGAGGAGCAGGCAAAAATAATTTATGGTTCTGTAGATTTCAATGCATATGTAGTCGTGAGAATTGCAAAATAATTTCAGATTGCGTTATTTTATGTTAAAATAGCAGAAGAAAAAGTAAATAGGAGTTAAATTTTGAAAAGAGCGATAATTATAGTAATTGATAGTATGGGAATTGGAGCAATGCCGGATTGCAAAGATTTTGGAGATATTCCTGAGTGCAACACCTTAAAAAATGTCTGCGAATTTAATAACGGATTAAAGGTGCCAGTTTTAGAGAAAATGGGGCTTGGAAATATTCAGAATTTTAAAGGAATTTCACCGGTTGAAAATCCTGCTGCACAGTTTGGAACTTTGGTAGAAAAATCAAGAGGTAAAGACACCACTACCGGTCACTGGGAAATTGCCGGGTTGGTTTCGGAAACTCCTTTCGCGACTTTTCCTGATGGTTTTCCGGAAGAACTCGTTTCCAAATTCATATCAGAAACCGGCTGCGGCGGAATTTTGGCAAATTGTCCTGCAAGCGGAACTGCAATTATTGAAAAATTAAACGAAGAACATTATAAAACGAAATTCCCGATTGTTTATACAAGCGCTGATAGTGTTTTTCAAATCGCGCTTAACACTGATTTAATTCCGTTAGAAACACTTTACAAGTGGTGCGAAATTGCACGAAAAATCCTTGATGAATGTAATTATAATGTTTCACGCGTGATTGCACGCCCGTACAAAGTTATTGACGGAAAGCCGACAAGAATTTCAAAAGACAGACGTGATTATTCAATGGTTCCGAAAAGGACTTTGCTTAATGAGATTAAAGAAATGGGCGGAAGGGTTATTGCGATTGGAAAAATAGAAGATATTTTTTCAAAATCTGGAATTACGCATGCAATTCATACAGGATCAAATAAAGAAGGTCTTGAACTTACGCTGCTGGCTGTTAAAAATGAACTTGATTTACCTTCAATAGCATACAAGGATTATAAAGGCGGAAAAGCTTTCGATTTAATCTTTACAAATCTAGTGGACACAGATATGCTTTATGGTCATAGAAATGACGCAAAAGGTTACGGCTCTGCAATCGAAGAAATTGATTCCTACCTGGCAAAAATTTTGCCTGAATTAAGTGAAGATGATGTTTTATTTATAACGGCAGACCATGGCTGCGACCCGACAGTTCCTGGCACTGATCACACGCGAGAAATGGTGCCGCTTATTATTTACGGAGCTTCCATAAAACCGGAAAACCTTGGTAAAATCACAGGTTTTGACTATATAGCAGATAGAATAAGAAATCTGATTTTATAAAAAATTAATATTGAAATTAAAAAATTTTATTATATAATATTATTGTGAAATTAATTTCACAATGTCGAAATAAAATAAGGAGAAAAACAATGAATGTAAAAGTTAATGATTCATGTATAGCATGCGGCGCTTGCGAATCAATTTGCGACGCTGTATTTTCAGTTGAAGATATCGCAAAAGTTAATGAATCTGCAGTAGCTGATAACGAAGACTGCGTTAAAGAAGCCGCAGATGCTTGCCCGGTTGGCGCTATCGAAGTTGAATAATTAAACGTAATTAATAGTAAATAATAAAAAAGACTTTATAAGAAATTATAAGGTCTTTTTTATTTTCCTTGTTTGCGCTAAAATTATAATATCAAAAGAACAGGAGTATATTTATGGCAACAGAAGTAAGAGCGAGTCACATTCTTGTGAAAACAGAAGATCAAATAAAAACCCTTCTCGAACGTCTTCAAAAAGGTGAAACTTTTGAAGAATTGGCTGAGAAGATTTCGCTTTGCCCTTCAAGAGCAAACGGCGGAGATTTAGGTTATTTTGAACGAGGCGAAATGATAAAAGAATTTGAAGACGTATGTTTTGATACAGAAGTCGGAGATTTGGCAACCGTTGAAACCAATTACGGCTGGCATTTAATCAAAGTCACAGGTAAAATCTAATGAATGATATTCTCTTATCAGCTCGGGAATTTATGAAGCGGGAAAAAGTTGATTTTTTGCTCGTGAATTCTACAAACGAATTTCTGGTTGAATATAACGATTTACAGGAGAATGCCAGGTATAAACTTACCGGATTTTCAGGTTCAACGGGCGACGCGCTTTTAGGTTTTAACAAGCTTTATCTTTTTGTAGATGGCAGATATCATATACAGGCTGATTTGGAGGTTAACCCGGAGATTGTCACTGTTGTAAAACTTCTTGCGGGTCAATCCCAGTTAACTGAAATTGCAAAACTAATTCCTGCAAATGCCGTTGTCGGTGTATGCTCAAAAAAGAATTCTCAGTCGCGTGTTGAGGCTATGGAGAAGCATTTTAAAGTAAAACTTTTACCGGAAGACGGAATTCAAACTTCAGCGCCTGATTTTGGGCTAATTGAAGAAATAAGCGAGAACTTATGCGGAATTTCTTCGGACGAAAAAATTGCAAAAATTCAAAAAACTTTGCAAATTCATGAAAGTATTCTTTTTACTAACCCTGAGGATGTTTCATATCTTTATAACAAACGTGATTTTTCAAGGCCCTATTCTTCAAAAATTACAGGGAAAGCTCTTATCTCAAAACATTCGGATATGCTTTTTACAGGCGAAAAAATAAAAGACTTTGACAAATATATAACTTCTGATGTTGTTTATGCTGATAAAACAACAATCAGCGCATGTGATTATGCACTTCTTGGTAAAAAAGTCCGTCAGATTAAGGAAAATCCTGTTCAGATAATGCGAACGGTTAAAACTGACGCGGAAATAGAACATTTGAAATCAGCTTTTTCACGGACTGACAAAACAATGTACGCAATTCGGGATTTTCTCAATGAAAATGATAATATTTCAGAATACGGCATTGCCGAAAAACTTGAAGAACTTTTTAATGAATTCGGCGCCAAAAACCTGAGTTTTAAATCAATAGTTGCGCACAATCAAAATTCTGCGCTTGCTCACTATTCAAAATCTTCAAAGGAAGAAATTTTAAAAGAAGGAAGTCTTGTTTTAATTGATTGCGGCGCATATTATGAGGGCGGACTTGCAACCGATATTACAAGAGTTTTTGTCAAAGGTGAGCCAACTGCTTTACAAAAACAGGTTTATACAACAGTGCTAAAATCTTTTCTGAATGCTTACAACTTTAAAATGTCTGAAGAAACCTCCGGATTTGAAATTGACAGGCTTGCCCGGCAGGTTTTTGACGAAAATCAAATTGACGGTTTTGTTTTTAATCACGGACTTGGCCATGGGCTGGGAATTAATGTTCATGAAGCTCCGCCTAGCTTAAGCTTAAATGAAATCGCGAAAACTCCTATTAAAAATAACATGTGTTTTACGATTGAACCAGGACTTTATAACAAAGACCATTTTGGAGTTCGATTGGAGAATTCCTGTTACCTTGAAAACGGTGAAATAAAATCTTTTACAAACATGTGCTATGAGAAAAAACTTATAGATTTCAGTCTGCTGAACGAACAAGAAAAAGAATGGCTAAATGCCTTTGAGGTGTTGTAGTGGAAAAGATTACGAGTGTTTCAAATAATCTGGTTAAGGAAACCCTAAAACTTCAACAAAAGAAATACCGAGAAATTTCAGGTAAGTTTTTACTTGAGGGTTTCAAGCCGGTTTTTGAGGCTTTTCATTGTGGAGTTGAAATTGAATATGTTTTTGTTCGTGAGGACAAAGTTTCTGAATACGAATTTCTGAAAGATAAAATTATTTTGACAAACGAAATTGTTTTAAAGAAAATTTCAACCACAGACAGTGCGCCTGATTGTGTGGGAGTTGCGAAACAGAAAATCTTTGGCATTTCACAAATTCAAAATGCACAGAAAGTTCTTCTTTTACAGAACATAAAAGATGCCGGAAATCTTGGTACAATTTTGCGAACAGCAGCAGCTTTCGGAGTTGATGCGGTTGTTCTTTTCGGAGACTGTGTTGATTTGTACAATCCGAAGGTTGTCCGCTCTGCAGTCGGATGTCTATGGAAACTTCCGATTGTGCAGATGTCAAATGTTGAAGAACTCCAAAAAACTTTTCCAAATCATACAAAAATCGCAACGCTTCCGCGTTCAAAGAACCTTCTCAAAACTTTCAGTGTAGAGAAGCCTTTTGTTATAATGTTCGGAAGTGAAGCTGAGGGGTTGAGCGAGGAATTAATAAAGCTTTCCACAACCGACTTAAAAATTGAAATGAAAGATAATGTGGAATCTTTGAATTTAAGTATTTCTTGCGGAATAGTTTTATATAAATTGTTAAATTAGCTAGCAAAAAAATATATGTTCAGTTTTTAATATTACAGTAATTTCAGAGGAGTAATTGTGGCAATCAACAGTACCAATAACAGTATAGGTTTTCCGGGTTTGACAGCTAACCGTCCAGGCATGCTCATGACACCTGTGCCGGTGCCTGAAAATACAAAAATGCCAGAAGTTAAAGTTGAAAATCCTGTTCAAAAAACTTCAAAAGAAAAAATGAGCGATAATTCAAAATATTTTATCGGTGCAGCCGCAATTGCGGCGTCTGCAATTGCCGGAATGTATATTTACAAAGGTCGCAAACCTCCTCAGGAAGAAACTGTTGAACAAACAGTACAATTTATAGATAGAAAAGAGCCTGTGCGTTCTGGAATTGATTTCTTTAAAAAATATTTGGAAAAACTTTCTCCATCATTTGATTTTGAAACCAAAAGCCAGCATCCGGTAGGAAAGCATGGTGCTTATAGAATTGACGAAATTTTACGTCCTTCGGCTGTGAAACATTCTGAATTTTTCAGAAAAGACGGAAGTTTATTTGCAAGTGTTGACTGGGATGATGATGGAAAGGTTATCAGTTATACTTTATTAAATAAAAATGGCAATGTTATAAACGAAATTTAATGCAAGTAGAAGGTTTCGATAATAAAAATTTACAAAACCTTTGAGATTCTGTCTTCACTTTTGTAGTAAAATATTTTTATGGATATTTTGGAAGTAAAAAAAATCTGGAGCGAGATAAAAATTGAACTTCGTGATGTAATCCCTGCTCACGCCTTTTATTCCTGGTTTGATTCAATTGAACCTGTGGGATTTGATAATAATATTTTTTCACTTATTACAGTGCATCAGCTAGCGCCCCAAATTGTCAGACAAAATTATTTTAAACAAATCAGCGAAGCTTTGAAAAAGCATTTTGGATATGAGGTTGATTTTGATATTCAGTATGACGCCGCGTTTGCCGAAAAATATATTAAGGAAAAGAAAAAGGAAAGCGCGAAGCCAAAATCAATCCATGCTGATGAGGATGAAGAACAGAAAAAGGTTTTGGATAATCTTGCAAAAATGCAGTCTTTTTCAAACCTTAACTTAAAATATAAGTTCGAAAATTATGTTGTCGGCGAGAACAATCGTTTTGCACATGCTGTTGCCATTGCTGTTGCAAAAAATCCCGCAAAAAAATATAATCCGCTTTTTATTTACGGAGCGTCAGGGCTCGGCAAAACTCATCTTATGCAGGCAATCGGGCATTATATTATTTTTAATAAACCAAAACTTCGCGTTAGATACATTAAAACAGAAGATTATTTTAATGAAGTTATCAAAAATATTCAATGCAACGATAGAATTTCGCGAATGGAAAAATTCCGTCAAAAATACAGAAATATTGACGTGCTTTTGATTGATGATATTCAATTCCTTGAATCTAAAAAAGCCACGATGGAAGAGATTTTTCATACTTTTGACAGTCTTCATAACAATAACAAGCAGATTGTTATAACCTCTGACCGCCAGCCAAAAGATATTCCAACACTTCCTGAGCGTTTGCGCACACGTTTTGAAATGGGAATTATGGTAGATATTACGCCTCCTGATTTTGAAACCCGCGTTGCAATTTTAAAAAATCTCGGCGAACAGGTTGGAATGGATATCCCGTTTGAAGTTTACGAATATATTGCAAATAATTTTGTTTCAAATGTCAGAGAACTTGAAGGCGCGTTTAACAAAGTAAGCGCTTTTGCAGATATTGAAGGAATTCCTTTGACACTGGAATTTACGAAAAAAGTTCTAAATTGCGAAGCCTCAAGGAAAGAATTAACCATAGACGCTGTTGCTAAAACCGTTGCCGAATATTACGGCGTTTCTGTTGATGATTTTAAAAGCTCCTCGAGAAATCAAAAAGTATCGGGTTCACGTCATGTTGCAGTTTATTTGACCCGCGAGCTTACGGAAAAAAGTTTTGAAAGCATTGCTGAATTCTTTAACAAAAAGCACACTACGATGCTCTATTCTTATGAAAAAATCAAAGATGAATTGAAAGTTAATAAAGAACTTGACAGAACAATTTCCGATTTAAAAATTAAATTAAAGGAATTATAAAATGTACGATTATATAAAAGGTATTTTTGCAGGCAAAAACAATTCATCAAAAGGGTTTTTCATCACTATCGAAAATAACGGGATTGGATATCTTGTTGAAGTAATGTCCCGTGATTTTTCTATAATAGAGAAACTTGGAGATGAAGGAAAGCTGTATACAATTCTCCTTCATCGTGAAGATAAAATGGCGTTATGCGGATTTTTGCATAAAGAGGATCGTGACATTTTTTCAATACTGACCTCTGTTTCAGGAGTCGGAAGCAAGATGGCTTTGACGCTTTTAGATGAATTTCAGTCGTCAGAATTAATCGGATTTGTAATTCAGGGTAATTACAAAGAGCTTACCAGAGCAAAAGGCGTTGGGCCAAAACTTGCTCAAAAAATCATCCTTGAATTAAAAGATAAATTAATGAATTATAACAATACCGCTCCGATTGAGGTTAAAAGTGCTTCTGTGCAAAATTCGCAGGCTATGGAAGATGCTCAAATGGTGCTTATTTCTCTGGGTTATGACAGGGAAGAAATTAAAACAGCCTTTTCTAAAGTTTGTGCAGTTTTGAATTCTGATGCTTCTGCTGAAGAAATATTAAAAGAGTCGCTTAAAATACTTTCTGTCTAGATTTCTTTTTTACGACTCTTTTAGATGTATACTATGTTTTATTTATGTTATTTCAGTATCAAGAATAACAAAATTAAAGTTGCAATTGCCATTGCCGGTCCAAAAGGAAAAACTGATAAGTCTCCGTTTTCTTTGATACCTTTAATGATTCTGATACAAGTATATAAGCCAAGAAGAAACAGTATTCCAGATGCTGCAAGTAATATCCATATGTTTTCAAACAAACCGAGTGAGTAATTGCATACAGAAAATGCTCCTGCTGCAAGTAAGAATAAAATAAGAGATATAACGGTTTTATTATCTCCATTAGCTGCAAGCTTTTTTAAAAATCCCGGAAGTACAAATGCCAGTTGAACGGCAATGCTGATTGGAATAATTATAAGAAGATTATGCCATCCGAAAAATATCCCCAAGCCAGCTGCAATATATGTATCTCCAAGTCCGAAAGCTCGTTTTCCTGCGAATAAATACCCTAGGTTTGCAAGAATTTCCATAATTAGAATACCCGCAATAAGTCCGATAATAGCATTTGTTATCGGTAAATGTAAAAAGTTGTTTGTTGTAAAAAGAAAATATCCTTTTTCATTAAGGCTTGTGTTAACAGCATTCCAGCTAAGGATTCCATTGTAAATTAACCCCATTATGATTAAAAACCAAGCATGGCCGGCGCATATAACTTTTTCTCTGATGTCTGTAACTGACATGACCAAAAGTGTACATAGCGCAATAAATATAAATCCGGCAGAAATTGACAGGCTAAATTTTAAAAGTGTTGCAATGAGCAAAATACCTGTTAATAATTCAACAATCGGGTATTGAATGCTGATTTTTTCCTTACAAAACGCACATTTGCCGCCTAAAAACAAATATGATAAAATCGGAATGTTATGCCAAGGTTTTAATTTGTTATGGCAGTGAGGGCATTTTGACGGCGGCAGAATAATTGATTCTCCTGTCAATCCTCTCAGAGCAACAACATTTAAGAAACTTCCGATAACAGTTCCTATAATAAAGATAAATACTGCGATAAGAATTACAATGTAACTTTCCATACTAGTCTCCATTATTTTTTATAAGTTCATACATTCTGCTTAAAGCTTTTTTTAATCTTCTTGAAACCTGCATTTGGGACATGTTCATTTTTTCTGAAATTTCGCGCTGGTTCAAATCCTGATAGTAGCTGAGTTCAATTATTTCTCTTAATTCAGGGGGAAGTTTTTGGATTGTGCTTGACAACATAATCTTATTTTCATAAGAATTCATAAATTCCTGATAGTCATTAGCCGGAATTTTATCAATAAGAGAAATATCTTCATCATCCTGCATAAATGATTGGTCAAGCGAAAGAGTACTTTTACATTTCTCAATTTCAATAACTTCATTAATTTTGGAAACAGGCAAGTCAAGATATTCTGCAATTTTTTCAGGGCTTGGCTCAAGCCCTGATTCAGATAGTTTTTTTCTTGCCGTGTTTATCTTGAAAAGAAGTTCTTGAAGTTCACGCGGAGCTTTGATTATAGAGGCTTTGTCACGTAAATAATGTTTGATTTCGCCTTTTATAAAATAAGTTGCATAAGTTCTGAATTTTGTATTCATGTCAAGTCTGTAAAATTCAATGGCTTTAATCAATCCTAAAGATCCAACCTGAATCAAATCTTCATTGGAAATTCCAGACTGCAAAGCGATAGTATTGGCAATTTTTTTTACTAAAACCATTGCCTCTTCAACAATTTTCAGATGCAGCATCCTCTTCTTTTTTTCATCATTAGTATTTTTAAAAGAAATCAGAAGGGTATCCAGTGCGTCATTTTGTCTTTCTTTAGTATCCAAAATTTCTCTCCGCTTTCTCTTTTTATTATAGCATAATTATTTGAAAAATAAAATTTTTAACTTTATTTAATATATATGGCCTAGAAAAATTGTTTATGATAACATTAAAAAAGAATAAGGGAGTAAAAAATGATTACCATTAAAGATGTTGAACACGTTGCAAAATTGGCAAGATTAGAATTAACAGAAGATGAAAAAGAGCTTTATACCAAACAGCTTGGCGATGTTTTAAAATATGTTGACCAGATGAATGAAGTTGATACCTCAAATGTCAAGCCAATGACACAGGTTATTGACTTTGTTAATGTTATGCGTGATGACAAAGTCGTATACGAACAGACAAAGGAAGAACTTATGGCAAATGCGCCGGAAGTTGAAGACGGATTCTTTAAAGTTCCGAAAATTAATTAAATTCCCTCTATCTTTATTTTCAATGGGGATTTTCGAAATCTGTAAAAAACTGCGGATTGTTTTTAGAATAGCTTAATAGTAAGGGGTATGAAATGACAAAATATATTTTTATAACAGGCGGTGTGGTAAGTTCTTTAGGAAAAGGAATTATAGCTGCATCGTTGGGAAGACTTTTGAGAGCAAGAGGTTTTACTGTTATAAACCAGAAATTTGACCCCTATATAAATGTTGATCCTGGTACAATGAGCCCGTTTCAGCATGGCGAAGTTTTTGTAACGGATGATGGGGCTGAAACAGATTTAGATTTAGGACATTATGAAAGATTTACAGATACAAGCCTGGGAAAACTTAACAATGTTACCTCAGGAAGTGTTTATCAGCATGTTATTAAAAAAGAACGCCGCGGCGATTATCTTGGAGCTACAGTACAGGTTATTCCCCATATTACAAACGAAATTAAATCTAGAATTAACGGTGCAACAAAACAATTTAAACCTGATTTCCAGCTTATTGAAGTCGGCGGAACCGTAGGTGATATTGAAAGTTTGCCGTTTGTAGAGGCTATCAGACAGTTTAAAGCAGAAGCCGGCATTTGTAATGCAATTTCTATACACTGTACGCTTTTGCCGTATTTGCCAACCTCAGGTGAACTTAAGACAAAGCCGTCACAGCACAGCGTTAATGTTTTGAGAAGTTACGGTATCCAGCCGGAAATTCTTGTTTGCCGAACTACAAAACCTATTCCAAAAACTGAAAAAGAAAAATTGGCGCTTTTCTGCTCTGTTCCTAAGGAAGCTGTTATTGAATGCCGCGATATGAAAAGCATTTATGAAGTTCCGCTAGCCTTAGAAGCACAAAATATGGCGAAAGTTGTTTTAGATATGCTTAGAGTTGAAGACAAAAAAGCAGATTTAAGCGGATGGGAAAAACTTGTTGAAAAAATTAAAAATCCGAAAAAAACAATTAAAGTTGCAATTGCCGGAAAATATACAAAGCTTTCTGATGCGTATATTTCAGTTGTAGAATCTTTAAAGCATGCCGGTTATGCAAATGATGCTGCAATTGATATTAAATGGATTAACTCAGAAGAATGCGTTGATGAAAAAAAATGCAAAGAATTAATGAAAGATATCCAGGCAGTTGTTGTTCCTGGCGGGTTTGGAATTCGTGGCATTGAAGGGAAGCTTAACGTAATTAAATATGCAAGGGAAAATAATGTGCCATTTTTAGGGCTTTGCCTTGGTATGCAATGCGCAGTTATTGAATATGCAAGAAATGTTGTCGGATTAAAAGGTGCAAATTCAGCTGAATTTGATGAAAATGCACAATATCCTGTTATTGACATTATGCTTGAGCAAAAAGATGTTCACGCCTATGGCGGTACAATGCGGCTTGGTGCATATGATTGTATTTTGAAAAAAGGAAGCAAAGCTGCAAAAGCATACGGAAAAGAAAAGATTTCTGAGCGCCACCGTCATAGATATGAGGTTAACAATGAATATATTAAACAAATAGAAGATGCTGGATTGGTATTTTCAGGAATGTCTCCGGACGGAATGCTGGCTGAAGTTGTTGAATTGCCGCAGAATGATTGGTTTGTTGCTTCTCAATTCCATCCTGAATTCAAGTCGCGTCCAGAGCATCCGCATCCATTGTTTAAAGGCTTGATTGATGCTGCTGTGAAACATGTCTGAGTGCAAGTTTTAGGATAAACTTAAACCCGTAGCTTGGTCAAAATTTTTATATATTTTTGGCAATTTTTTCACAAAGAGTTTTTAATGGTTTTAGAGCAACATCTAAGGTCTTGTTTATCTTTTCATTAACCATAAACGCATATTCCATCCCTCTTAAAAACGGATTTGGTTTGCTTTTTAGCGGATCATAAGGTTTACATAATCTGTCAAAGGCATAGTTTATGGTGTCGTTAATTACTTGTCGGTTTGTTACTCTGTGGGAAATTTTTGTAATTTTATCAGAATTTTTGTAATTATAAATTTGTTTGAGGTTTTTACTTGCGTTGTTTGTAATTTTAATCATAATCTATTCCTTTTGTAATGTTATTCAGATTAAAAACTGTAATAATATAATTTGCTATTCTTTATATGTTTAAAAAATATATAAGTCTTAAATTATAGTATATGTTTGAAATTTTACCTTCACAATACTTAATAATCTATAGTTAATATATTATTACACAAATGACCACAGCAAGGGTTTAAATTCTAAGCCTTATTTCGTCGAAATTGCTTGACTATGCTGTATGTTAAGTGTATTTTAGATACACAGGGATTATTTATTGGGGAGAAAATAATGGAAGAAAATAATTTGAAAAAATTTACTGCCATGCAGTTCTTAAACTTTGCACTTGGATTTTTCGGTCTGCAGTTTGCCTGGCAGATGAGAATAATTTTATCAGGGCCTGTTACTGAAAGTCTTGGCGCATCTCCTCTGATTTATGGACTTATATGGCTTGCAGGTCCTTTTACTGGAATGGTTGTCCAGCCGTTGGTTGGTGCGCTTTCTGATAAAACAGTTTCACCGTTTGGCAGACGACGTCCTTACTTGCTTGGCGGTGCAATTATTGCCTCAATTGCATTGTGGATTTTCCCGAACTCGGCAGGAGTTGCGGAGTTGTTGCATAAGTTAACCGGATTAAATCTTCCGTCTTTGACTGCTCTTTTAATTGCGGCAATTATGATTTGGGTGATAGATGCCTGTATTAATATTGCTCAAGGTCCTTACAGAGCTTTAATTCCTGATGTTGTTCCCCAAGAACAGCATTCAATCGCTAATTCTTTTATTTCACTTGCTATAGGACTTGGTTCTGTTGTTGCTGCTGCTACTGCTCCCTTTTTGAAGTGGGCTTTTGATTATCAAATGTCAATAAATGCACAATTTGTAATGGCTGCAGTTGCTTTTACTCTTGGTATGCTTTGGACTTGTATAACTATAAAAGAACATTCTCTGAAAAAGGAAATTAAACTCGCTGAAATTGCTGAAGAAAAAGAAGATAGCTTTTGGGATTCTATGAAAAATTTCTTTGCCCTGTCGCCAGAGGTTTCAAAGATTTGTCTTATGCAATTTTTTACTTGGATTGGAACAATGTGCATGTTAATTAATTTTACACAATATGCAATCCATACGGTTTATAATGTTCCTGATTTGTCAAGCGCGGCAGAGGCTGTAAAAGAAAACTTTGCTCAAGCGGTTTTAACTGGCACAAATTTTTCATCAATAAGTTTCGCCATATTTAATCTTGTGTGCTTTCTTGTCGCAATCCCGATTGGAATACTTTCGGCAAAATATGGAAATAAGAGGGTTCATATAATTTCAATAATTTCAATGATTTTTGCTTATTTAGGAATGGCATTTATCAAAAATCCGATTGCAGTTGCTGTGTTAATGGGGCTTGCCGGAATTGGCTGGGCAAGTATTTGTGCTCTTCCGTTTGCAATGCTTTCACAGTATATTAAAAAAGGTACTGAAGGGTCTGTTATGGGTATTTTTAATATATTTATTGCAGGGCCTCAGGTGTTCGTTTGTACGCTTGTTGCGTGGTTTGTGTCAAAATGTTCTTTTGCGGTTGAAGGTGGAGCTTTAAACCACCATTGGGAATATGTTTTCATAATCGGCGCAATTTGTCTTGCTCTTGCAGCTTTTGTTGCGGCAAATGTTAAAGAAAGAAATTCGGAAAACTAATTTTTCACTTTATATTAAAACTTCAATTAAAAAAAGCCCGGAATTTAAATTCCGGTCTTTTTTGTATATGATTTTTAGGTCTATACGTGGAGTATAAAACCACCTTTATCAGCATTATCAAGCTTATCACCTTCAATTTTTGCTCTGAGGTTTTTGATATATTTGTACACATAATCGCGAGGCAATTCAAGAAGATTTGCCAAATCTTTTGCATAAACAATTTTGTTACTGTTATCAACAAAGTAATCAAACACTTTTTGTTCTCTATCTGTTAATGCTTTTTTGAAAACGATTCTTACTTCTTCTCTCAAGCTGCTGTCTGAGGATGTTTTTGTCTTTTTAGCTGAGGGTTTAGTTTTTGCAGGAGCTTTAGGCATTTTTTTTGTTGTTTTAGGTTCTTTAACTTCTTTTGTTTTAGAAACCTTTTTAGCAGGACTTTTTGCCGGCTTTTGTTTTTTTGTTTCATCTTCAATATCTAATTTCAGGTTAGAAATTGAGAATGGCGAAGGTGAAATTTCACGTTCTATTTCAAATGCTCTGTCTGCAATATTGCTTAAGCGTTCAGCTTTAGAAGGCATCCAATCTTCAGCTGTAGAGATGACTGGCTGGCCTTTAAGCACTATATCAACCAAATCGTTTGTTGGTTTAGCTTCTTCAATCTTTTTACCTAACCTTGCTGCAAATTCTTCCAATGTAATCTTTTCCAGTGAGCTTCTCCATTGTTTAATCTCTTCCTTGCTCAAGTATTCAGACATTCATTAATCTCCTATAAACTGTTTTTGTCTTTTACTATTCTTAATTTATCATAAATTCAGGCTTGTGGCGCAAAATGTTTCGGTACGTAAATTTTTGTGTTTAATACTTTACAAAGCCTTGAAAATAGTTCTGCAAAGTAGTTTAAGCTTTTAGTACATTACACCCGAATCAAGTATTTTTTGTACTTCTGAATTCATAATTTTATGAATTTCATTGATTGGTTTTGTGCCGTCAATGCTTATGAAATTGTACTCTGTTTTCATATGATTGTATTGTTCCAGACATTTTTTCTGGTAAATCTCGAAGCTTTTGTAAAAATCGGTTGAAAATCCGACATCGCGTCCGCTTTCGTAGAAATCCAAGCCTGTAGTTCCGATAATACGTTTTAATAAAACATCTACCGGCATATCAAGATAAAATACCAAATCAGGTTCGGGCGCGTAGTCGTAAAGATTTTTGACCCATTCAATGTTTTGACCTCGGACAACATCTCGCGCAAGCGCTGTGTAATAATATCTGTCCAAAAGTACGATAAATCCGGATTTGAGAGCCGGAATAATTGTGTTTTCCAAACGGTCGGCAAAATCTGCCGCGTATAAAAGGCTATAAGTTGTGGCGTTCAATAGATTTCTGTCTTTTGCATCATCAATTACATTTGCAATCAATCTTGAAGTTTTCCATTCTGAGACCATAACTCCATATGACTGGTCTTCAATTGAACGCTTTAAAAGTTCAATCTGGGTGGATTTTCCGCTTCCGTCTGTTCCTTCAATAACAATGAGCAATCCTTCGTAATTGTGTTTCTTTTTAAATTTTTCCATCAGATGATTACTCCTTTTTCTTCAAGAACTTTTTTCAACATTGCTCTTATTTCGACCTGTTTTTTATGGATGGAATCCGTTGCATCAATTTTAACAAGTCCGAATTCTTTTACCATTTTTTGATATTCTTTGATTACGCGTCCTTGAAATATCATGTAGCTTTCGTAAGGGTCATTGCTAAGTTTCAAGTCCATTCCGGCTTCATAAAATTTCGGAGCCCGGTTTGAGCAAATTCTTTCCATTGATAATTTTGGATTTATGTCAAAATAAAGAGCCAAATCAGGTTTGATTGCAAAGTCATAAACTTTTCTAACCCAATGCGGGTCAACACCGCGTGCTACATCTCTAGCAAAAGCTGTGTAGGCGTATCGGTCTGCAAGAACAATAAAGCCGGCTTTCAAGGCAGGGTCGATAACCTGTTTAAGTCTGTCTGCAAAATCCACAGCGTGCAAAAGTGAAAATGTTCTTGGAGAAAGCATATTTTTCTTTTTTGCAAGCTTTGTTGTCTGACTTATAAGTTCTGAGGAATTCCATTCCGTAAAAATTACATCCTGACCGATTGATTTCAGCCAGTCGCGGAGAAGCGCAAGCTGGGTTGACTTGCCTGAGCCGTCAATTCCTTCAACGCAGATTAGCGTTCCTTTTAAATTGTGTTTTTCTGTTAATTTTGACAATTCATGACCCCTTTTTGTTTGTTGCATTTTGTTTTGTTCTGTGGTGTTAGATATTTGTTTTTTCGAACACGCTCGCTGGCTCGCTATCGTCTCAAAAACAAATATCTAAACACTTTTGTATGTAAATTTAAAAAATTTAACCTTCAAGCATTGAGGCGTTGATTTTTCCGAACTTTGCAGACATATTGTCTATCAAATGGATTAAATAAAGTTCAGGTTCCAAATCCCGTTCGTTCAAATCTATAATTGCTCCCCATTCTGCTCTGCCGTGATGTGCGGCAATCATTTTTGCCACTTCTTTAAATCCTTGCGTCATACAGATTGAAAATCCATATTGCGAATGGGTTAACCATTCATGTCTGAAGCTTTCGTCGTAGTCAATCAGTCCGGTTTCCAAATCAATGGTGTATTCAAAAATCTTTCCGATATCGTGAAGAGCGCAGGCTGCATAAATATTATCGCGGTTAGGCTTGTAATCCATTGAATCCATATTTATCTGTGCAAATTTAAGACATTCTGTTGTATGAACTAGAAGACCGCCTATGTAATTATGATGCATCAATTTTGCGGCAGGCGCGGTTTTAATTTTATCTTTATATTTTTCAAAATACTCTTTTAAAAATCCGCGAAGCTTTTCGTTTTGAATTTTGTCGAAATAGGAAGTAAGCTCTTTGTAATAAACATCGCGTTCGGTTTCATTCAAACCCATTTTTGCTTCTTTTACCAATTCAAGCGCTGAAACAAGACAATTGTTGAATTTTTCATTAAACGAGCCTGAAACTATTCTCAACTGATTTCCGCATCTGAAAAGTTTGCTATCCATTCTGTTAAGCGCTTCTTCCCACAGAACACAGTTCAATAGAGAGCCGTCTTGCGGGTTTTTGAGTTGAAGTTTCCCCATTTTAGTTCCTGCTTTTGTGTCTCCTACTGAAAAAATTACAACTTCATAAATTATATCTGTACTAAACATAAAAAATCCTTATAAAAATGCATTTCCTTCCCAAATCATAACATAAATAATAATTTATAACGCCGGATGTAAACATTTATATCTGATTTTTCAGATTAATATAGCCAAAATATTCGTAAATTTTTTCTATATCTTTATCAGAAGCGTTTTGAACAAGTTTTATCAGATTGTATTTCATTTCTTCAACAGTTGGCTTTTTGTGGGTAGTAAAGAGATTTTTGGGTTCAGTACTTAGAACTTCTGATATTTTAGCAATCAGGTTTGCAGAGGGAAAACTGTTGCCATTTTCAATAAAACTTATATGTTTTTGATCTACATCTAACAATTCAGCCAATTGTATTTGTGTATATCCTTGTGCTTTTCTGTATTTTTTTACATTTTCACCAAAGATTTTTTTTATATCCATATCGTCCTCTTTTAAAGGATACAATTATTGGATGATAAAATGAATTGACAATAAGGAATAATTGTACTATATTATTTATTATTAGGTAATAATAATATTTACGTGGAGGCAATAATTATGCTAAAATATAGAATTATAAGGTTAAGAGCATTTACTTTATCAGAAGTTTTGACAACTCTTGGTATAATTGGAATAGTCGCAGCAATGACAATGCCGCTGCTTATCCAAAAGTATAAAGAACAAGAAACCGTAATACGTGTTAAAAAGTTTTACAGTGTGTTTTCTCAAGCCTATAGTATGGCAGTGTTAGAAAATGGTACCATCGATACCTGGGGGTTGGAAGACTCTGAACGCGATGAAGATGGGCTATATACAGATGGTTCATTAGCGCAAAATGAGTTGTTTATCAAAAAAATAATACCTTATTTGAAAAAAATAAACTATGTTTCAATTTCAAAGGACAATTCAACCTTAGGGTTTGTGATGCCTGATGGTACGCGTATTGTCGGCTTATGGTTTGATATCTCAAACTGTAGTGAAAATCCGAAATTGAGTTGTGGTGATCTGGATATCGCAACTGACATCAAACCAAAGTACAATCGTACAAGTGAAGACCAAAAAGACCCGAACTCGCAAATAAGAAGTTCAATTTTTAATTTTGAAATTTTTCAAGATCAAATAGTTCCGCATGGTATGCGTTCGGACAATCCTGCAATATATTTTGATAATTACTGCAAAACGGGCAAAAGATATTCTCTTTGCACATCATGGGTAATATTAAACGGTAATATGGATTACCTTCACTGTCCCGATGAATTAAGCTGGAATGGCAAGACAAAATGTGGACGTTAATTTTTACTTCTGTCAATAATTTTGTTATTGTTCCAAGCAAAAGATGATCTAATGGTTTCGCCGACTTTTTCTAATGAGAGTTCAGCGTTTTCTTTTCGAAGCTCGTTGAATTTTTTGCAGCCGCTTTGCATTTCTGACATAAATTCATCTGCAAAACTTCCGTTTTGAATATTTTTTAAAATTTCTTTCATTGCGGCTTTTGACTCTTTTCCGATAACTTTTGGCCCGCGTGTCATATCTCCGTATTCTGCGGTATTTGAAATCGAATAGCGCATATCTGAAAGTCCGCCTTCATAAATCAAATCTACAATTAATTTCATCTCATGGAGGGTCTCAAAATAAGCCATATACGGCGAATAACCTGCTTCAACAAGAGTTTCATAGCCTGCTTTTATAAGTGCGCTTATGCCGCCGCATATTACAGCCTGTTCGCCAAAAAGGTCTGTTTCTGTTTCTTCGCGAAATGTTGTTTCGATAATTCCTGCGCGTCCTGCGCCAATTGCAGAGGCATATGAAAGAGCAACTTCTTTGGCGTCACCTGAAATATCCTGATAAACTGCAATTAAAGAAGGAACGCCTTTTCCTGCTTCGAATTCGCTTCTGACAGTATGACCTGGTCCTTTAGGAGCAACCATAATGACGTTTACGCTTTCGGGGGCAACGATTTTTTTGAAGTGAATGTTGAACCCGTGTGAAAACATCAAATACTGACCTTTTTTCATATTTGGTTTAATTTGGTTTTCAAAAACTTGTGCCTGAATTTCGTCTGGAATAAGAATTTGTACAATGTCAGCGTATTTTACGGCATCTTCAATATTCATTGTTTTAAAGCCGTATTTTTTAGCTTTTTCGTCGCTTTTTCCGCCCAAACGCAGCCCCAAAACTACGTCACAGCCGGAATCTTTCAAATTCATAGACTGTCCGTAACCTTGAGAACCAAAGCCAATGACTGCAATTTTTTTAGACTTAATTAAATCCTTGTTAATATCTTTGTCAAGATAAATTTTAAGTTTATTCATATATCGCACTCCTTACATTAATTTTATCATAAATAAAAATAGAAATATGTAAAAACTTGAAATTTCACTTTTTATTATTTATGATATTAAAAAGATTAATTTAAACTATTAAAATGTAATAAGGAGGAGTTAGATTATGAAAAAGCAGGCTATGATTGAATTTCAGGGGGGGGGGGGCAAGTAACAACCAGGCTCCTTCAGGGTTTTTAGTAAAATTAAAAGGAAAATCAACATATTCATATTTTGCATTTACTTTAGCAGAGGTCTTAATAACCCTTGGCGTAATAGGCATCGTCGCCGCCATGACGTTTCCGTCATTAATTGCAAATCACCGCCGTCAAGTAATGTTGAGCAAAGTGAAGCAAACTTATACAATCCTAAATAACGCCTTGGAACGCGCAAAAGTAGAAAATGGAACAGATATAAATAATTGGTATATCCCTACAAAAGGTTCTCAAGGTGAAAAAAGTATGTTTTTTGCCGAAAAATATCTGCTTCCATATTTACAGGTTGTAAAATATTGTAAAGATAACCCGGAGAAACCTTATTGTTATTCTACATACTTGACTCTCAGCGGTGATTACAAAGATTACATGGTTGCAAGAGATGATTCGGGAACAATATTTTTGCTAAATAATGGAGTAAGTGTATTTTTACGAGTTGGAGAGATTTCGACTACAGACTCTGGTGTTGAATATGATGAAAAAGTAAGTCGTGTTTTGATAACTTTTGATATTGACGGGCCTAAAGGTTATAACAAGAAAGGGTATGATGTATTTATGATAGAGCTGGGCGGCGCAGAAGGTCCTGCTAAGAAAAACAGAGCAGATAGAAACAAATTTTTGCCATATCAGTACGATACTTCAAAACCCTGCAATTATTATGTTTCAGAGATAACCCATGCCTGTAATCGGAATGCTACTTACGGAGGTTCAATGTGTCTTGCCTATATAGTTTGCAACGGATGGGATTTCGGCGACAAATATCCATGGTAAAATCCGGATTTACCAATTGTTAAAAATTTAATTTGTCACGATTTTACTGTTTTCTCCGAAAAGGAAAACCTGTAATGCATTTTCTGCTGTTTTTACAGGGCGGTAAAAGTTTTTGACTAGGATAATCTGCGTCTGGATAGGTTTGCAGCCTTTGCTGGTTAAATATTTACCTACCTTGTCCGCGGATTTAGTGTAATTTTTTTGTTTTATTATCGGATAAAAAATGCTCCGGCGGCGGTCGATTTCTGAAATTGCATATTTCAAAATATCATCATAAGAAATTTCATAACCGTCGTTTGTTATAAAATCAATTATAAAATTAGAATTGTCGCTTGTCGTAAACGAAAGATAAGCAATAATCTTTTTGCGAAGCGGTTCTTCAAGCACATAACGGTTTTTGTAAAACGCAGAATATCCCCCTAAAATCGGGTCTTCAAATTCCTGTTTAATTCTTTCAAACGAAGCTTTGTAAATCGTTTCGATTTCGCTGTTATAAAGTCTGCAAACTTCTTTTGCATCTCCGTTGTTAAACGGTCTGAAGCCGCAGGGAATATCTTTTGATTTTTCGAAGTTTTCGAGTTTCCAAAGAGTTTCGCTTGCACATTGTCTGAATCCGCAGCCATCCGTGAACAATCTTAAAAGTTCATCATGGCATTCATCCACAGAAACTATAAACGAAGTTGCACCTTTGGCTGAATATTTTGAAATTACAAAATTGATTAATTGCTTTCCGGCATCGTAAAGATTGTTTTGAAAAATAAGCCGTGTAATGTTGATTTTGTAGTGATTTCCAATAACCGGTTCGGCTGTAATAAGTCCTAAAATTTCTTTTCCGTCAAGAAGTATAAAGGATTCGTGCAGAAATTTATATTTCAGAGGCAAAATAGAATTGATAAACCCGAACGGCTCATTTAGGAGCGCTTTTGAAAATTGAGCGCCTTCATCAGAGCCAAGATATGCAATCATTTTCTTAATTTTAGGATAATCAAAACAATTCAGTTTACGGATTCTTGTCATATTCTTATTATATATTTGATTGTTGTCTTTCGCAAGTTTGTGTTAAAATTTGTTAGGTGATATTTTATGAAAATAGCAGTTATTGATAACGATAAAATTTTATTAAAAAAAGTTGACGATATAAGTTTGAACGGACAAAAAGGGGCTTTAGTTAAAGTTCTTGGCTGCGGGCTTTGCGGGTCAGATATCGTGAAGTTTCGTGAAAAAATCTCTCCTGACGGAACTGTTTTGGGGCATGAAATTGTTGCAGAAATTCTTGAAGTGAATTCCAATACTAAATTTAAAAAAGGCGATAAAATCGTGACTTCACATCATATTCCCTGCGGGGAATGTATTTATTGCAAATCAGGAAATGTTTCTATGTGTGAACATTTTAAGAAAACAAATATTAAACCCGGCGGGTTTAGCGAAATGGTTTTCTTGAGCGAAGAACATCTTAAAAATGTTGCACATTTTCTGCCCGAAAATCTTGACGAAATTGAAGGGGCTTTTTACGAGCCGCTCGGATGCTGTGTTCGTGCTGTTCGAAGAGCGAATTTGCCAAAGAATTCAACGGTTCTGGTTGTCGGACTCGGTTCAATCGGAATTCTTATGGCGCAAGCTTTGAAAGCCCAAGGTATGAATGTTATCGGCTGCGATTTGCTTGATGAAAGAATTCAAATCCTGAAAAATCTCGGGATTGAAGCTATAAATTCTTCTGATTTTGAAACTTCAAAGCAATTCGTTTTTTCTAAAACCGAAAATTACGGCGTTGATGCGGTTTTTATGACATCAGGCGCTGACAAAGCGATTGATTTTGCTTTGAAATTAGTCAGAAACGGCGGCAAAATCGTTGTTTTTGCAAGCACGCCAAAGAACTTTGGTTATCCGAATAATGAAATCTACTACCGTGAACTGACCGTTCTTGGAAGTTATTCTCCGGCACCTTCGGATTTGTTGGAATCGCTGGAACTTTTGCGCACAGGGAAGGTCAAAGTTCAAGGTTTATCAACGATTTATCCGCTGGATAAAATAAATCAAGCATTTGAAGATACAATTTCAAACAAAATTTTGAAAGCGTATATAAAGGTGAGTTGACCAGGTATAAAATATTTGTTTTCTAACGATAGCGAGCCAGCGAGCGTGTTTGAGAAAATAAATATTTGTCTAAAATATAAAGGTAAAATCATGAAATCAATACAATATTACGGCCCGCAAAATATAAAATATGAAGACGTTATGGTAAAACCGCCAGAGGAAGGCGAAATCGTCGTGAAAATTATGTCAGCGTTGACTTGCGGCACTGATGTGAAAACTTATCGCCGCGGGCATCCTGTATTGATTAAAAATATACCGTCAGGGTTCGGACATGAATTTTCAGGAGTCGTTGAGCGCATCGGCCGCAATGTTGAAAATTTAAAAGTCGGCGACAGAGTCGTTTGTGCGAATTCCGCGCCTTGCGGGGAATGTTTTTACTGCAGACGCGGTGAGTACAATTTATGCGAAAATCTGGATTTGCTAAATGGCGCTTATGCACAGTATATTACTGTTCCCGCACGAATTGTCAAGAAAAATACCCTTATCTTGCCTGATAATCTAAGTTTTGATAAAGCCGCTTTTTGTGAGCCGCTTGCAAATGTCGTTCACGGTGTTGAAAGAACAGGAATTCAGGAGGGCCAGACTGTTGGTATTATAGGAATCGGTCCTATCGGGCTTATGTTTGCACGTCTTGCAAAACTAAAGGGTGCAAAAGTTCTTGTTGCAGGACGCAATCCTATAAAATTAAAGTTGGCAGAGGATTTTGCGCACGCTGATGAAATCGTTGATCTGACAAAGTATCCGAATCCGGAAAAAATCTTTACAAGCTTTACGGAAGAAAATAAAGGCCTTGATGTTGCTGTTGAATGTGTCGGCTTGCCGGAAATTTGGGAGCGTATTTTTTCATGCGTTCGTCCTGGCGGCACTGTTCACTTTTTTGGCGGCTGCAAGTCCGGTTCAACCGTAACTTTTGATACTACAAAAATGCATTACGGTGATATTCGTTTGATGAGCGTTTTTCATCACACCCCTAAATATTTCAGGCAGGCACTTGAATATATCGCATCAGGTGAGGTTGAGGTTGAAAAACTTATTACAAAAACACTTGAGTTAAAAGATGTAGAATTTGCAATGCAAGAGCATATTGCAGGCCGGGCTGTAAAATTTCTCATTAAGCCGTGGGGGATTGAAAAGTAATCAAAATTCAGATAAAATTATAAAGTACATAATTAAAGGAGAGAATGTATGAAAAATCAATCTATACCTGAATTTCAGGGGGGGGGGGGCTGCTAGAAACCTTATCCTTAAAGGCTTTTTAGAGTATTTTAAAAGACAAAATCTTTCTTCAAGGTTTGAAACCTTTTGTAATTTTTTAGGAAGACGGATTAAAGCGGATGTTCCGGCATTCACGATGGCAGAAGTTCTTATAACGCTTGGTATTATAGGGATTGTTGCCGCTATGACACTTCCTTCATTAATTGCAAATCATCGCCGCCAGGTAACTCTGAGTAAAGTAAAACAGACCTATACAGTACTAAATAATGCCCTTGAACGTGCTAAAGTTGATTATGATACAGAAGTAAATAACTGGTATATACCGACAGAAGGTTCAACTCTTGACAAAAGTATGTTCTTTGCAGAAACATACATGATACCATATTTAGAAGTATTGCACTATTGTAAGGATAAAATAAGCGCCCCATATTGCAATTTAACTCCCAAATTGTTAACTGGAACTACTAATGGTGATCCTATATATCCGGTAAGTTCTCGATATGGAACTTCATTTGTTCTAAAAAACGGAGCAATAGTTTACATCATGGTTGGCGCAATGACTCAGAGTGAGATAGATTTAGGTGGTATAAGTCGTATTTGGATAATTTTTGATATTGACGGGCCTCAAGGTTATAATTCTTATGGGTATGATGTATTCCGAGTTGAACTTGGCGGAGAAGAAGGTCCAGCGAAAAGAAATAATGCAAACAGAAACAAGTTTTTGCCTTATGGATACAACACGAACAAGAATTGTGATTATTATGTCTCTGAGATTAATCATGCTTGTAATAAAACTGCTACCTATCCTGGTAATTATTGTCTTGCCTATATAGTTTGCAATGGATGGGATTTCGGAGATAAATACCCATGGTAAAACTAAGGGCTGAGATATCATCTCAGCCCGCTCAATTTGCTCTCAACTTCTTAAAGTTCTTGCTGTTAACTTACTATTTACCAACTATTTAACAACAGCAAGTTTTGGCTTTATGCCAGATTCCATATTAATGTTTCTGGCATTTGCCACCGCCATAGAACGGCGTTTTCTCGCTCCTCTTAATATATATTCAACACTGCCGCATACATTACACGCAGGTTTTACTATCTTTTTAAGCATTTTGGGGTTCTCCTGTATCTGTCTTACAAATTATTTATCGTCGCATTCAGGATAAAACTTTAATAATTTGATAGTATTTGTAACATTAGTTAATATTAATTTGAAAATTAACAAATAAAAATAATTAGCTGTTTTATAAATTATATATGTGTAGTAAAATTACGTTTATCGCAGAAAGGTTGTGTATATGACATCAATCAGTCCGACTTCAAGCAATATGCTTCAAACTTATTTTAACAGCCTTGGCGGCAGTGCTTCTGTGCCCTCAAAATCCGCAGCCACACCGCAAACTGCTTCTGAAATAGTTAAAAAAGAAACTGCTGATGCTGTTAAGGCTTATTCATTAGTCGCGCCAAAACCAAAAAATTACGACAAGAAAAGTTTGGAAGAGTTGAAAACCGACCTTGTTAATCAGGGTAAAATCGAAGGTAAAGATTTTAAAGTAGAGCAGGATAATTTAATGTCAAAACTAATTCTACTTGAGAATGATAAACCTTTAAAAGAGTACATTTATAATCAAAAAGGTGCCTCAAAAGAAGATTTTGAAACTGTTCGCGAATTTGGATATCCGCTAAATAATGAGAATGGTTTGCAATCTGTTGAAACAACTTATGGCGCAGATGGAGAATTCCATTTCCGTACAACGAATTATGACAAGGACAAATCCCCTTATAAAAATGAGCTTGTAAATAATTCTACAAAATCGTCAGAATTCAGGCAGTATCTTAAAGACAATAACATAAAATTTGCCAGTGATATTGATATTTCAAATAATATTGTTACACATAAATTTACAGTTTTTGACCCTAAAACTAGCCAGATAGTTAAATATGAATTTGTAGAAAATGAAAAAGGTGAACCTCTGTATGTTTCAAAGTCCGAGATTAACAATTGCGGCAGCACAAAAAGCTCTATAGCTTTTCATGAAAAAACTACAAGTTTTACCGAATATGAAGATAATTGCAAGTATTAATAAAATTTTAATAACTTATAAAATGCAAAAAGGACAGTTGTAAAACTGTCCTTTTGTTTATCGTTCCTTTATTTTGTTTTAGGTTTTACACCGCGTAAACGCTTACTTGTTTTCTGTCGCGTCTGTGAGCTTCAAACTTCACCTGTCCGTCGATAAGAGCAAATAAAGTATCATCAGAACCGATACCTACGTTATTGCCCGGATGAATTTTAGTTCCGCGCTGGCGTACGATAATGTTTCCGGCTTTAACAACTTCGCCGCCGAATTTTTTAACGCCCAAACGCTTCGCTTCTGAGTCGCGTCCGTTACGGGTGGATCCCATACCTTTCTTATGTGCCATTTCTTTATCTCCTGTATTTTAAATTCGTTTTACTTGTTTCTGCTTTATTTACAGAGTTTTGAGGTTTGACCCTCACCCGAATTTCTAAGTTCACTCGCGTTCACTAAGAAATTCTACCCTCTCCCTGAGGTAGAGGGGTGAATAATTTAAGCTTCTTCAGTCGTTTCAGCAGCTTTTTTCTGAGCTGAAGTTCTGATTTTGTTAATCATAACTCTAGTGAAGCCTTGTCTGTGACCTTGTTTTTTTCTGTAGCCTTTTTTAGGTCTTTGTTTGAAAACAATGATTTTCTTTGCTTTATCTTCTTTAACGACAACGCCTTCAACAGAAGCGCCTGCAACATAAGGCTGGCCTACTTTTGATTTTTTGCCGTTAACAATCATAACAATGTTGTCAAAAACAACTTTTGAGTCTGCTTCCTGGTTAAGAAGTTCGATATCAACGTAACGTCCTTCTTCAACCTGATACTGTTTTCCGCCTGTTTCTACAATTGCGTACATTTGTTTGTCCTTTCTAATTGAGGTTTCGTAACCCTTTTAGCACAAGCTTTGGGGTTTTATCAACGATTTACCTGTAATACACGTATAATTATTATCAAATACTCAAGTCTCAATGTCAAGCAGTATTAATATTTATTAACTTTACGTTTCAGACGTTTTGTTTGAAGTAAAATTAGAGTATGAAGTTTAATGAGAAAGAAATTAAAACTGCCTGCGGGGCAGAAGTTTTAAAAGGCTTGGGATGTGAGGATAAATTCGTAATTTCAACCGACACAAGAACCATAAAAGAGGGCGAAATTTATCTGCCGCTTAAGGGAGAAACTTTTGACGGCGAAAAGTTTATCTCACAGGCGCTTGAAAAAGGTGCGGCGGGATATTTTACTACAAGCGGCGAAGTTTTTGAAAATTCTAAAGTTGTTTTTAAAGTCGAAAATACTTTAACTGCATATTTACAGCTTGCAAGATATTTACGCCGCAAAATTAATCCAAAAACCGTTGCCATAACCGGCAGTTCCGGCAAAACAACCACAAAAGAAATGGTTTATTCTGTATTGAGCCAAAAATTTAAAATACACAAAACTTTTTCAAATCACAACAATGAAATCGGGCTTTGTCAGACTATTCTTGGAATGCCGGATGATACGGAAGCTTTGATTGTCGAAATGGGAATGCGTGGACTTGGCGAAATTGAACTCCTTTCAAAGTTTGCAGAACCTGATTTTGCGATAATTACAAATGCCGGCTCTGCACATATCGGGCGTCTTGGAAGCCTTGATAATATTGCAAAGGCAAAATCTGAAATCATTTCATATCTTAATGTGAACGGTGCTTTAATCGCTAACGAAAACGAGCGGCTTCGCAGATTCACAAAAGATTTTAAAGGCGAAAAAATTTGGTTTTCGTCTGATATTACAGAAATTTTAGAACAAAAACAGGGTTATTCTAAATTCATATACAAAGGTAAAGAATATGAGCTTAATGTTGAGGGCAGATACAATGTTGAAAACTCGCTGTCTGCAATTGAAACAGGTTACAAGCTTGGAATGACTTATGATGAAATAAAAGCAGGACTTCTTGCTTACAAACCCATTGAAAAGCGTTGGGAAGCGGAAACTGCCGGCGGATTTAGAATAATAAATGACAGTTACAACGCAAATCCTGAGTCAATGAAGGCATCTGTTTCGACATTTATTGAATTATATGAAAATCCTGTTGTAGTGCTTGGTGATATGGGTGAACTCGGCGAAAACGAGGTTGAACTTCATCGGGAAGTCGGCAGGTTTTTGACTACGGTCATACAAAAGAATGTAAAGTTTTTGACGGTCGGACATTTAGCGTTGGAAATCGGCAAAGAACTTGAAAACAGCGGATTCAGCGTTAAAAGTTTCGAAAATATAGAAGCGGCTGCTCGTTACATTCTTGATAACCTGAATGCCGGTTGTACAATATTTTTAAAGGCGTCAAGAGCCATGAAATTTGAAAAAATAATTGAATATTTAAGGGAGAATAAATAAATTATGATAATGGTGATGGTAGCATTTTTGCTCGGGATGATTTTGTGCTTGTTGTTCGGAGTTCCGTACATATCATTTTTGAAAAAGAAAATGATTGGTCAGTATGTAAAAGACGTTGCACCCGAAGCTCATCAGCAAAAAGAGGGAACGCCCACAACCGGAGGCGTTTTTATCATAACTGCGGCTGTTATTGCATCAGTTATTGCATTGGCGCTTGCACAAAGATTATCAGAAGAAGTTTTCATAATTTTAATAACGTTTTTGTTCTATACTTTTGCAGGATTTCAGGATGATTATCTTAAACTCAAAGGAAAACATAATGACGGCTTAAGTGCAAAAGGAAAACTCCTCAGACAGATTGCAATTGCCTTGCTGCCCACAATTTATGTTATGATGACAAATGATCAAGGAACTGTATTTTCTGTTTTGAATTATTCAATTGATTTGAAATGGCTTTATCCGGTATTTGCGGTGTTCGTAATTACAGGTGCATCAAATGCTTATAACTTAACAGACGGGCTTGACGGTCTGGCAGCTTCAACGGGCATGTTTGCCTTTGCGGCTTGTGCTTTAATCCTTCTTTTCGGAGGACATCCGGGGGCTGGAATTATAGCATCCGCTGTAGCAGGCGCTTTGTTTGGGTTTTTGCGCTATAACAAACCAAAAGCTCAGGTGTTTATGGGAGATACTGGCTCGCTTGCTATCGGCGGGCTTCTTGGAACTTTGGCAGTTGTCGGCAAGTTTGAATTCCTTTTGGTTTTCATCGGCGGAGTATTTGTTATGGAAACTTTGTCTGTCATCTTGCAGGTTGCAAGCTTCAAAACAACAGGAAAAAGAATTTTTAAAATGTCGCCTATTCATCACCATTTTGAACTATGCGGCTGGAGTGAAAAGAAAATAGTTGTTGTATTTGCACTTTGTTCTGCATTGTTAAGTGCATTTGCGCTAGCATTATTCTATTTGACTCAAAGAGGTATAATTTAATTATGAAAACAAGTTGGTTTGATAAAAAAGTTTTAGTATTAGGATTGTCAAAAAGCGGAATTGCTGCCGCAAAGTATTTAAACAAACACGCCGCTGAGGTTTATATAACAGAAAGCCGCGGGCGTGAAGATAAAGACAAACCTGCAATTGAAGAACTAAAGGCGCTCGGAATAAAAGTTGAGATGGGCGGACATAGTGATGAATTTATTAAAGATTCTTACCTTGCAGTTACAAGCCCCGGAATTCCGCCAACTGCAGAGATTATGCAGAAACTTAAAGCGGAAAATATCAAGGTAATTTCTGAAATTGAACTTGCATTTACGCAAACGCTCAAACCTTTTGTTGCAATTACGGGTACCAATGGCAAAACAACAACAACTGCTTTGACTGCGCACATTTTGAGTGAAGAATTCAAGGCATATCCCTGTGGAAATTACGGTGTACCGCCGTGCGATTTACTTGACGGGGATGTCGAAATTTTTGTATGCGAATGCAGTTCGTTTCAGCTCGAATACAGCGATGCGTTTCAGCCGCAGATTTCAATTTGGACAAATTTCACACCTGATCATATCAACTGGCACGGAAATATGGAAAATTACTTCAAGGCAAAAGCTAAAATTTTTAAAATTCCGACAGCTCCGGCATATTCAGTCTTAAATGCAAAAGATGAAAAGCTAAGAGAGTTTGCAAAAGAATGCGGCGGGGAAGTTTTCTTCTTTGGCGAAGAACTTGGCGAAAACTGCTGTTATGTGAAGAATGACGCGGTTTATTTTAAACGTAACGGAAAAGAAGAGCATATTATTGATTTGAAAGACTGTCCGCTTATCGGTGAACATAATTTCCAAAACCTTGAATGCTCGGTCATTGCTGCAAAGCTTGAAGGTGTTTCAAATGAGCATATCAAAAACGCAATTATGAGTTTCAAAGTCCCAGAACACAGGCTTGAAAAGTTCGCCCAAAAAGACGGAATAGTTTTTTATAACGATTCAAAGGCAACAAATCCCGAAGCCTCGCTTGTTGCAATCCGCTCATTTAAACTGGAAGAAAATGTTGTTTTAATTGCGGGCGGACGCGATAAAAATACTGATTTGAAAGAGTTTGATGAAGCTTGTAAAAAACATATTAAAACAGTTATTCTAATCGGTGAGGCCGCTGACAGGTTTGAAGAAAATCTCCGTGCCGACGCTTTTGAAAATATCATTCGAGAAGCTACAATGCAAAGTGCAATCGACAAAGCTATTGAATTAAATCCGGATGTTGTTTTACTCTCTCCGGCCTGCGCAAGTTTTGATATGTTCAGCGGATATGAAGAAAGAGGAAAGGTTTTTAAAGAATATGTCTTATCGCGACTATGAACGAAATAATTATGAAAGGGAGCGCCGCCGGGATAATCGCCAGCCTATTCAAAGCGTCATAATTTCATCGCCTGACAGAACGCTTCTGGTTGTCGTAACTTTTCTTGTCATAATCGGTTTTATGGCAATTTTTTCAGCTTCCGCGCCAAAATGTCTTGATGAAGGTGTTAATCCTGCGCAATTTTTGATTAAACAGGTAATTTGTTTTATCGTCGGGTTTATAGGGCTAAAATTTTTCACAAACTACGATTACAAAAAACTTGCGCAATGGAATACGATTGTAGCTGCCGGAATTATAATTCTGCTTTTGCTTGTTGACTTTACTCCGCTCGGTGTGACAGTTAATGGTGCAAAAAGATGGATAAATCTTTTTGGTTTTCAATTACAGCCGTCAGAATTTGCAAAACCTGCTGTCGTACTGCTTCTTGCTTCTGCCTTCAAAGATAACGGAAATCTTTTTGATGAAGCAAAATGGATAAAATATTTTATTCCTATTTTGATAATGCTTGCATTCATTTTTATGCAGCCAAACCTTAGTATGGTAATTTTGCTTTTGTCAGTGTCTGTTGTAATGTTTCTGTGCGGAGGCGGCTCATTAAAGCTGTTTTTCAGCTGCCTTATTGCAGGTGTAACAACTGTAATACTCGCATTAACTACGATTATTAAACCATACCAGCTTCAGCGTCTTAGAATTTGGCGCCATCCTGAAAGCGACCCTCAGGGAGCAGGTTATAACATAATTCAATCTTTGATAGCTTTTGCATCCGGCGGATTTAACGGTGTCGGCTACGGCGGCTCTATTCAAAAGCTTTCATATCTGCCGGAATGCCACACGGACTTTATTTTTGCAATAATTGCCGAAGAACTCGGGCTTGTCGGATGCGTGCTTGTAATAGGTCTTTTCTGGACGTTTGTTCACCGCGGATTTATTGTTGCCTCGCGCTGTCCTGATATGTACGGAAGGCTTTTGGCCGTCGGTATAACTTTTTCAATTGGTTTTCAGGCATTTTTGAACATAAGCGTTGCAAGTTCATTTCTGCCAACAACCGGAGTTCCGCTTCCTTTTATAAGTTACGGCGGGTCATCTTTAATAGTGTCTTTGTGGATGGTCGGTATTCTTTTGAATATCTCTAAAAAACGAATAAAAAAAATAAGGAACCAGGAAAATGACAGAGAACGAATCCGTTAATCAAAAGACTTTTTTTATAACAGGCGGAGGAACCGGCGGACATATTTATCCGGCAATTGCGGTTGCTGATGAGCTTCGCGCACGCGGGGCAAAGATTTTTTATGTGGGAAACCCGAAAAATCTTGAGTTTGATATTGTAAAGCAAAAAGGATACGATTTTCTGCCGGTAAATGTTCATGGTATGCCGCGCGGTGCAAAACTGGCGCTTGTTAAGTGGATGTTTGAACTTGGAATTGCAGTTTTGAAATCCTCAGCGTATATTTTGAAATACAAACCTGATGCAGTTTTTGGAACTGGCGGATATGTTTCTTCACCTGCTCTCTTTGCCGCAAAACTGACAGGAACACCTTATATGCTGCATGATTGCGATGCGCAGCCCGGGCTTGTGACACGAAAGTTAGCCCCCGGAGCAAACTGTGTTTCTCTTGCTTTTGAATGTGCGAAAATCAAAATTCATAATACAAACTGCTTAATAACCGGAAATCCTATTCGGAAAACCTTTAAGTCTGTTTCAAAAGAAAATGCGTGCAAAACACTCGGGCTTGAAAATAAATTAACACTCTGTATCATGGGCGGTTCGCAGGGCGCAAGAACAATAAATGACGCGGCGGTTGAAGTTTTGAAAAAGTTTTCACAAGAATACAATTTACAAATTATTTTTCAAACAGGAAAGAAAAATTTTGAGCGCGTAATCGAACAGTTGATAAGAATTTATCCGGAATACCAAAATGATAAGAATTTGATTGTAAAACCATATTTTGACGACATGGTGACTGTGTTGAAAGCTTCTGATATAGCGGTTTCGCGTTCAGGGTCGCTAAGTTTATCAGAACTCTCTGCCTCGGGTATTGCTTCAATTCTTGTTCCATATCCGCATGCGGCGGCTGACCATCAGCGTAAAAATGCAAAATATATGCAGGAAAAGGGCGCAGCACTTTACCTTGAAGATGCAGAGGTAAATGAAGCTACGTTGTCAGAATTAATTAAATATTTAATTCAAAATCCAGAAGAGCTAAAAAGATTACAACAAAATGCCATTTTGCTCGCAAAATATGATGCAGTGGACTTGATTTCAGACAAACTTATCGAAATTGCTAAAGCTTGATTTGTAGATAAATTTTTGTTAGTATAATAGTGTTATAAAAATAATAAGGAGCTGAAAATATGATTATATCTGAATTTTTACGGGGGGGGGGCACCCGAAAATAATGCTCCTGCAAGGGTTTTAGCTGATGGCTCAAACAATAAAATTATTCTCCGAACAGCATTCACTTTAGCTGAAGTTTTAATAACACTTGGCATTATAGGGATTATTGCAGCAATGACCTTGCCAAGTCTTATTGGTAATTATCAGAAAAATGTTACTGTAACTAAGCTTAAAAAATCATATACAATTTTAAACCAAGCTTTTAAACGTTCACAAATAGATAATGGTGACTATCAATATTGGGCAAAAGGTGTTGATATTGGAATAGATGCGTATTACAAATTGTATTGGCACCCGTATTTTCAGATAACTACAGTATGTGACACTTATCAAAAATGCGGGTATAAGGAGGAAAGACCTTGGTTGGGAACCAATAATGAAAAACTAACAGCCTTATTTAGTCACAAAGATTTTCGAATACCTTTTTTAACTTCAGATGGAATATTGTATTCCTTTTCAATAGCATCTGGTGAAGCTAATAAGAGTTTACAAGCTGTGTGGGTAGATATTAACGGACCTAAAAATCCTAATCAATATGGGATAGATGTCTTCTTATTCGAACCAACAGAAGGTAATGTAATTATGCCTATGTATTATGATGCTTCTGAAAACTATATAAATAAGAATTGTAGTAGAAATGGTACGGGAGAATGTTGTGCTGCAAGGATTATGGCTGACGGCTGGGAAATCAAAGGTGATTACCCTTGGAAATAGGAAATTTTATTTTTAAAATTTCACGCCAAATATTTCTGTGCAGTTGGTTTATCAAAAACTTCAATGCTGTTTTTTGAGTGTATAAAGATTATGCAGCTTATAATGGATTTTAAGGTTTCAAAATCCGAAATTGACATTTTGTTGCGCAAATCTTCCATGTTATTTGCCAGAAATTCCATGATAACAGTCTTGTTGTCATATACCAAACTCGAAAAATAATCAAAAGATTCTTTGTTTTTAATCCCTTCAAGATAAATTATGTCAGGTGACTGAAACTCAATGAAACGTGATGCTTTGTCCATATTAAAACCAATATTTTCATTAAGCTCGCACTGATTTACATTCTCAAGATTGTATTTTGCAATGCTTTCAAGTGTCATTATGTTTTTGTTTTTATTTTTTTCTGCGCATTCCAGCAAAAGCGAATAAATTACATGAGTTTTTCCGCTCAAGGGTGAGCCGCAAACAAGAATTACTCCAGGAGTTGTGAGCGCCTGCTTAACGATTGTTAATTGAGAATCATTTGTGATAATTTTATTCAAAGATTTAGGCGGCTTGTAAATTTTTAGAAAAATTCTCTCGCCCATAATTGTAGGGAATGTTGAAATGCTTGCGATTACAGAAATATCATCGACTTTGAAACTCAATTTCCCAAGCTGCGGAACTTCTGAAACAGAAGGGTCTAGTTCAGCAAGGGTTTTAAGTTTTGCCGTAAACGAAAGTGTTAAAACCGAAGGAATAATTCCTTTGTTGAGAATTTCTCCGTTCTTTTTGAAGTTCACGCCTAAACCTGCATCTTCACGCTGAAACAGTACTTCATGAACTTGTTCAATAATAGCCTGTTTTAAAATAGCACGGATAATTTTTTGCATGTGAGTGTCGGACAAATCTTCACTATGCAATTCATCACGCCAGTCAAATCCTGTTTGTTCACTGTTTGTATAGATTTCACCAACGCTTATGTCGTTTGGGTAATATTCTTCAATCTTTTTTAAAATAGCGTTTTCTGAAGCAAGAACTGGTTCTATTGTGCATTCCGCAGTTTCGACAATCCTGTCTATTGCAAACAAATCCAACGGATCTGCCATCGCAACTGTCAAGGCATCTTCAATTTTGAAAAGCGGAAGAATTTTAAAGCGTTTTGCATCTGTGTAATTAATAAATTTAAGACATTTTGTATCAATGCTGTAGTCTTCAAGATTTACATATGGTGTGTGGAGTTTGTTTTCAAGAAACTTAATCAGAATTTCTTCAGTTAAAGTTCCTGAATTTATCAAAGCCTGTCCGATATTTATATTTTGTGCACTTGCAATTTCCTGAGCCTGCTCTAAAGTTTCATAAGGCACAAGACCGGCGCGCACAAGGTCATATTTAAGTTTTTCCAGAGTTTTGTTTGTTACTGCTTCCATTATTCTTCTGCTTTTAAATATTTATCAACAATTTTTAACACATTATCTAAATCAAAGGGTTTTGTAATATATTCATCAGCGCCGGTTTCTTCGCCGATAAGCTTGTCTTCCTCCTGCGAGCGCGCTGTAATCATTAATATTGGAATGCTTTTGTATTTGCTGTCATATTTCAAAAGTCTGCTGATTTTATAGCCGTTAATTTTAGGCATCATAACATCGAGAATAATCAAATCCGGAATAAGTTCTTTTGCAAGTCTTAAACCATCTTCTCCATTAAAAGCTGTGTAACAGCTGTAATCTGAATTTTCCAAAACAAACTTCAAGCTTTCTACAATATCTTGTTCGTCATCTACTATAAGAATTTTCTTCATAACTTCCTCTAATCATAATCCCTTAAAATTATTATAGCATATCAAATCCCATCTTCCAGCATGTTAAAATTTGTTAATTAGACCGTATCTCTGCGCAAAAATAATTCTGTTTTGTTTTAATATCAAAGCAGAGTTAAAAACAGGAAGGAAATTTTATGTCAATAAAACTTACTCAACCATTAACAAGGTTTAGTGGCTGGCAGCATATGGGAGTTGTAAAACGTGCCGTTGATACAAGAACAACCGACGAATTAATCCAAACAATTAAATTATGGGCAAATCAAAATCAGGAAGTTAAAGAATTCCTTCCGCATTTAAAAGAAATGAATTCAAAACATTTAGGGCTTGTCGCTGACACAATTGAACTTGCAAATCATCATTCAATGCTTCCTAAAAATATAAACATGCTCGGGCAAACAAGCGCCGGTAAAAGTTTGTTAGGAATTTTGCTTGATATTTTCCCGCGCGCATCAAAAGAAAATCCGAATGCACTTGATTTTGTGCAGGAAGTTATAAATAATACAGATACATTTACTTCAAAATATTTTCTTTGGCAGACAACCGGCGGAATTTTAGAAAATAAAAATGTTTCAGAACAATTTAAAGCTGCAAAACCGCTTGTCGAAACTTTTGCAAAAGAAACCTTGGGACAGCCAAATCCATACTCATTTGCAGAACAGGAAGGCTTTATGACATTAGTAAAATCAGTTATTGAGCCAGATGCGGATCCTAAAAAAATAAGTTTAGTCAAAGATGCAGTAAACGCTATAGATAACAAAGCAATGCTGCATGTTTCCAGTTTTGTCGAAAGCAAAGCTCCGGTTGAAAAAATTAAAGATAATATTTCAACTGTCGGGCAGGTAACGGCTTTGATGGATAAAAGCAAAGGCCTTCGTGATATGACCGATTACCTGACTAAAAACACTAATTTATACTAAGCGTTTTTTCTCTTTCAACTGGCATAAGCTCTACTGGAAGTGCAAAATAAAATTTTGAACCTTTGTTAAGTACGCTTTCGCACCAGATTGCGCCTTTGTGTGCTTCAATAAGCTGTTTTGCGATGGGAAGTCCTAAACCTGACCCGCCGACTTTGCGTGATAAGGAATTTTCAATCTGAGCAAACTTGTCAAAAGCGTGCAGTAATTCATTTTCAGCAATCCCGATTCCTTCATCTTCAACAGAAACAACAATATAATTCCCCTTTAAATTTTTCATAGCATCTTCAAAACAAGGTGGATATTTCAGTTCTGCTGCATTAAGAAGTTCGGATTTTATTTGAATGCTTTTTCCCTCCGGAGTAAATTTTATTGCATTTGATAAGAGATTTGTCAAAACCTGTTCAAGCCTTTGAGCATCCGCTGTAATCTCAGGCAAAATTCCATATTCTTCAACTGAAACTTCAATAGATTTCTCTTTTGCAAGGCCTGAAAGCGCTGATTTTACGTAATCTATAACCATATTGAGCTGAACAGGTTTGAAATGGAAATCCATTTTCCCGGCTTCGATTTTTGATATATCAAGAAGGTCGTTTATAATCCCGGAAAGCCTTGTTACATTGCGTTTGGCCATTGTGAGGAATTTTTCGCCGGCTTGTGTAATCTCTCCGCATTTTCCGCTTAAAAGAATATCTAAAGAGTTTTTAATTGAAGTTAACGGCGTGCGGAGTTCATGCGAAACAATTGAGATAAATTCTGATTTAAGTTTTTCCAGCCGTTCAAGCTTTTTGTTTGTTTCGATTATTTCCTGATAAAGTGTGGCGTTTCTCAAAGGCAAAGAAACCTGTTGTGCTATTGTTTGAAAGCATTTTGCGTCTTCTGCCGTAAAATGAGCTTCTTTAAATATTTCCACGCAGCCGTAAAAGTTCTCGCCAAGAGCAATTGGGGCAAACATATTGTCAAATTGGAATAGTGTAAAATTAAACCTGTTAGCAGGATATTTTACGCGTTTTATTACTTTAAGATTATTTTCATCAATCTCATAAGGTGTCTGTTTGCCATCAAACAATGCTTTGTAGTTGAAAATAGTGCGAAGTTTTATAGCATTCAAAAGCTCTTCTGAAATTTCATAGAGAGAATTTAAAATCAATACCGGTTTTTCTTCTGTGCAAAATGAAAGCGTACAGGTAAGAGAAAAACTTAAAGCTTTATCAAGTCCTTCAATCATAAATTCAAGAAGCTGGGACTTCTCAAGAGTTCCCGCAAACTGTGAGCTGATATTGTAAAGGGTATTTTGCCGGTATAAACTTGCTGCTAAATCTTTATTTGTATTAGCAAGTTTTTGAAGTGAGCCTTTCATTCTTAGATTAATGTTTAAGGTTGCAAGCACAAGTTCTTTGCTGAAATCTTCAGGCAGGATTGCATTAATCGATTTTAAAAGTTCTTTTGGAAGCTCCTTCTTACCTGTCAAAAGTAAAATTCCGCCTGTTACATTCTTTAATTGTTTAGAAATATTTAACGCAAGAGTGCCGCATTCATTGTCGAGAATAATAATATCAAAGGGTTCAGTCTCCAGCATTTCCTCAATAATTTTTGTATCAGAACATGTCTGGAATTCATAAGAGTTTTCTGTGCACAACTCTCCATATTGTTTAATTACTTTCTCTCTGTCTGATATAAGAAAAATCCTTACCATAATTTCATGTTAGCAGTAAATAAGTATTTGGCAAATGCTTTAAGATATTTTAACCTGCCATATAAACATTTTATTTTTATCAAAATTACTCATTAATATTATATAATATTAAGATTTTGTAACAATATAAATAAATATTTACAAATGTCTGAAACTCAGCTATAATCTGCTGTATGGTATGGTATGGTATGGTTGGGTGGGGGAGTTGCTGTCAAGTTTTGTGACATTTCTGCCGATTAAAAAACTAAGAAAGGGTGTCCAACATGGGAATGTCCGCCTCACAGGCAAGATTATTAAGCATAACGTCAAGACTGTCTGACAATGAACTTCGTAGCCAGACAATTACGACTGCCAAAATGTCTCTATCAAATAGAACAACCGAGGCCAGTGCAGCTTATATGGATGCCCTGAATTCAACTAAACTTTTGTATACAACATACGATGAATCCGGTAATAAAATCCTTGAGTCATTGACCGGAGCATCCTTAAGCCAATATGGTGAATTGAAAAACCAATACGGTCTAATAAACAATAACAATCAAATCCTTGTAAGCGAACTTGACGCTACAAACTACGAAAACAGCGCCAACATGGAAGAATTTTTGGACAAATACGGCGTACTGTCAGAACCCGGCGAAGGTGAATTTGTTCAGGTTGTCAACCCTGATTGGGAAGTCGCTTGGGATGAATACAACAAAGAATACGAAGAATGGAAAACTAAAGAACCAGATAAAAATGATGAAAAATACTGGGATGAAGTTTCAAGTACTGATAATGAATTGTACCGTAAATTTATTAGTGCATCGCAACCCTGTTATGATCCGGCAATGAGGGGTAATGCAGGCTGTTATAAGCACGTTTTGGCTCATTTACTGCTTGCAGATTTTGGAGATATAAATTCTAAGGATTATACAACCACTTTAGGCGATACTATCGGTATTGGGCAAAAAGATATTCCTTCTAATATAAATTATGAAGGAAAAACTCCAGATATGCGTATTGTATCACAAGAAATCCTTGACAGAAATGTTATGGCTGCCGAAAATGAAGAAATGAAGCAAGAATTAATTAATATAATGAAGGATCCAAATGCTTCCGAACAAGATAAAATTAATGCTAGATTAATGAATAATTACTATATTGATGAAAACGGTAATATTCAATTAAAAGAGCTGACCCAAAAAATTGTAGATATGTATTATATTCTTAGCAATTACGACACTATGGGTATTGCTTATGATCCGGACTTAAAAGATTTGCTGTTAACATTCCAAAAAGATATGGAGCAAGCTTTTAAAGAAGAAATTTTCAATGAAGACCTCTACAACAAAGACCGTGAGGACTGGCTTGCTCAAGAACCAGAAAAGCCCGATGTACCCTATTACATCGAAAAAGAAGAACGCAAAATAGTAGACAAAGACAAAGGCCAATGGTACGTAAACCTCTGGCATCGCATGAACGGTCCCAGTCAAACGAAAGCGGGCACTACCGATGAGTCTGGCAATGTAGTTGAAGGCGGCACCACCGAAGGCGGTCTTCCGAAGTACAAAGTCCTAGAAGATGGTCTGATGAACAATGCAGATTGGCTCCAATATGCTCTTGAAAAAGGTACTGTAACGTTAGAGCGCGTAGACTTTACGGATCCAACGGAAGAAGGCACCGGTCTATCCGATTGCACCTGGACCTCGATAATCTGGACAAACGCTCAAGACATAACCGAAGAACAAAACGAAGCGGCTATCACCAAAGCCGAAGTCGAATA
>QAMI01000026.1:0-28009 GCA_003150395.1 Candidatus Gastranaerophilales bacterium
TTTAAATTTGTTTCGTGATTAGCTTCGTATTCTTCGATTTCGTCACGCATTGCAACGAGTGAACCTACTGCGATTTTAAGTTCATCGTTAGCGTTGCTGGTCAAAATTCTGACTGATTTAAGGATAATGTCTTCCAAATCAGATTTTGAATAGTTTGTAATTTTTTTGTCAAACTGTGAAAATAATATAAAAGCCAATTCTCTGGCTGCTCTGCGAGCTTGCATATATTTACCTCTTTGCTGTAATTTATTTTGTTCTACACGAAAAAATGTATCATGAAAAAATTTTCACGACAATAGAATATAATATATAACTTGAAATTTTTTAAAAATAGGTTATAATTAAAAGAAAAGGGCGGGACAAGTTACCGCTTGCCCCATTAAAAGCCCCTATTTGTTTGTTAGAACTAGCAGTATCAGTAAAATTATTGCTAGTTCTTCTGTTTTAACAAACATTTTATCACCTCCTTTCCTGAAAGATTAACAAATTTCAAGTTCGTGCTTTCAGATATGAAAAGTGATGCGGGCTTACCCAAAATCTATAATAACAATAATCAGCTTTTATTCATCATGTATTTATTGGATTTATAATTAATATTTATTCGATTTAAATATTTTTTCAGGGCTTGAAACTGTAAAAAATATATGCTACAATAGTAATAGCAGTTAAAAATATTGCTTAAAGTTCATTTTATGATGGAAAGGGGTGAAGAGCCCCTTTCTTCTTGTCTAAAATCTTTCACACCAAATCTGCTGCGCGATATGAACTTCTAACAAGCGGCCCAATTTGCCTGTGAGTAAACCCGAGATGTAAAGCAAGTTTGTCTAATTCCTGAAATTCTTCAGGTGTATAATATTTTGCAACTTCAAGATGGGCTTTTGAGGGCTGAATATACTGGCCGATTGTCAAAATATCAACTCCAGCTGATTTTAAATCTTGCAAAGTTTCTTCTATTTGTTCTAAAGTTTCGCCAAGGCCAACCATCAAGCCGGATTTTGTCAGCATTTCACTATTGGCTTTTATGTATTTTAAAACTCCTATTGAACGCTCATAATCACCTTGAGGCCGCGCTGTTTTGAACAAATGTTTAACTGTTTCGATATTGTGGTTGAAAACTTTCGGTTTAGCTTTGATAATTTTGTCAAGCGCGTTTGTATCACCTTTAAAATCCGGTGTAAGAATTTCAACTTTGACATCCGGTATAAGTTTTCGGATTTCATAAATACAATTTGCAAAATGTTCAGCACCGCCGTCTGATAAATCATCGCGGGTTACTGATGTTATGACCGTATATTTTAATCCCAAATCCTTCACTGCCTGTGCGATATGTAAAGGTTCTTTAAGATCAAGCGGGTCAGGTTTTTGACAGTCAATGTTACAGTAGCGGCAGTTGCGCGTGCAAACGTTACCCATAATTAGAAAAGTGGCTGTATTACTTGTGTAGCACTCGTTTTTGTTCGGGCACCTGGCGTTTTCGCAAACAGTATTCAGGCAATTTGTCTTTAAAATTCTTCTTACATTTCTGGTTTTTTCTGTGTCGATAATCGGTCTTTTTAAATATTCCGGGAGCCTTTTTTGCATTGCCACTTCCTTTTTTTTAATTTATATTATATAATAAAAAGTACAAGGAGATAAAAAAGTATGAAAAAAATTTTATTAATTCTTTGTTTACTTGCATTCACGGGTGCGGCTTATGCTGAAGCCAATTATAACAGAAATTACAGTCCTCTCTCAGTTGGTGAAACTGATAAATATTTTAAAGATTTAAATTCCTGGGATTCACGAAACCTTTATGTTCCTGGACAACCTTATAACCAGCCGTATGATTATAGTTATCAAGGCGCATATGACCCTTCACAGTTTGGTTATCGCGAAAGAACGATTGACTCTGGTGACGGACAGAACACAGCGGCAACTCCAAAAATGTACACAAACCAGGGAGCAAATGTTAATGCCGCTAAAAATGAAGACGGAACGACTGTGAAAGTTTCTACGCCACGTGCAAATACCGGTTACAGATGGGGCAAAAACCCTTATGAAATCTATTACAACTTTGGAGCAACCGGTTTCAAGAGCAAAGGTTACGGACAAGATTACGGACAAAATTAGTTTCGTGCTAAGAAAATATAAGTTAGAAAAAAGGAGGGAATTTTTCACCTCCTTTTTTTAAGCCTATTTTAGCGTGCAAAGACACTCAAAAATACCTTCCGAATACGTTGGATGGGCAAAACATACTTCTTTTAGTTTTTCGACAGAAATTTTGTTCTGCATTGCAATTAGAATTTCCTGAATAAGAGCCGAGGCTTCTTTTGAAACAATGTGCGCACCAACAATTAAATCATTTTGCGAAAGAAGTTTAATAAACCCGTCAGTAGAGTTGTCGCAGTGGGATTTGCCGAGTGCAGAGATTAGAAATGTTGATTTTTGATATGTTCCGGCTTCTAAATCCTGTTCACGCATTCCAACCCAGGCAATTTCCGGATTTCCGTAGATTACAGAGGGTATTAAGTCTTCACAAAACGGAATTTGAGCGGTTTCAGAAATCGCCTGCTTAATCGCAAAATGCGCAAGCTGGATTGAGCCGTAAATATCACCCAAATATTTTACGCCGTCAATTTTATTGTGGTCAATCGGTTTTCTGCCGGTTGCCATAAGAATAAAGTCAGCACTCAATACAGTTCCGTTCGAAAGGGTAACTTTGCACTCGTTTCCGTTTGTGTTTCCGTCGCAATCGACTTTCTCAACAGATGTTGAGGTGAAGAATTTGATTTTTTTTGATTTGAAAATTCTTTCTAATCTTTTTGAAACCTCAATATCAGCAAGCGGAAGAAGATGTTCGGCAAGTTCAACCACAGTCACGTTAACTCCAAAAGCAGAAAAAATCCGCGCCCATTCTGTTCCGATAGCACCGGAGCCTGCGATTACTACAGATTTTGGAAGTGTTCTTAAGTTTAAAATATCATCAGAATTCAGAATAAACTTTCCGTCAAAGTTAAACGCGGGCGGAATTGCGGGCTTTGAACCCGTTGCGCAGATAATTTCTCTGCATTCATAAATTTCATTTCCGGCAGAAATTGTATGTGAATTTAGAATTTCTGCAGTTTCTTTTATTACAACTGTTCCGGAGTTTTTCAGTGCAAGTTCGAGGTTTTTGCGAATTTTTGCAACAACTTCATCCTTGTGCGCCATAACCTTTTCAAAATCAACCTTGACGCCTTCAGATTCAATCCCAAGACAAGCAGAGTTTTTCATTTCCTCAAAAAGCTCTGCCGAATGAAGGATTGTTTTTGTCGGAATGCAGCCGAGGTTAAGGCATACACCGCCGATTAAATCTTTTTCAAAAAGAACAACTGATTTGCCGGCCTTTCTTGCCTGAAATGCTGCCGTATAGCCAGCCGGGCCTCCGCCGACAATTCCAAAATCGAATTTTGCAACCATAAAACTCCTTTATTATCTTGTATAAACGCGCGGCAGGCGAACTTTCAAACGGCAAGTAAGTTCATAATTTATTGTATTCAGAATTTTTGCCCATTCGTCGATTGTATTATTTTCGTCAAGCAGAGTTATTACATCTCCCGGCTGTGCTTCAATTCCGGTTATGTCGAACATCATTTGATCCATTGTTATGTTTCCAATTTGTGGAACTTTTTTGCCGTTTAAAATCCCTGAAATTTTGTTCGAAAGTCCCCGCGGAATTCCGTCTGCATATCCCAGCGGCACAGTTGCAATTTTTCTTGTGCCATCAGCAATATAAGTATGTCCATAGCTTACACCTTCATGGTCTTTTGCTTCATGAATATGTACAATTCTGCCTTTTAGTGACAAAATTTGTTTAAGTTTCGGAATTTTCATTTCTCCGTCCGGCGGAAAGTCAGGATAAAGACCGTAAAGCGCAATTCCTGCTCTTCGCATATTTGAATTCGGCACATCATAACACATTTGTCCGGCTGTGTTTAAAATATGCAGCAAAAGTCCGTCTGTGTTAATTTTTGAGATAACATTATTCCATTTATTAATTTGTTCTTGTGTTTTTTCGCGATTTTCTGCATTGGCAAGATGGGTGAAAACCCCTTTAAAGTCTATAAAATCACAATTTCTTACGTCGTTTATGAAATCAACAGCTTCTTCTGCGGCAACTCCAATTCTGTTCATTCCGGTATCTATTTTGACGTGAACTTTGGGTTTAATTCCTGTTCTTTCGAACGCCTGACGGCAGGCGGTTATGTGTTCTTTTGAAAAAACAGAGATTGCCAAATCTAATTTCGCGGCGCTTTCGACGGCCCACACCGGAACTGCTCCTAAAACAAGAATATCAGCTGAAATTTTTGCATTTCGCAGGTCAGCACCTTCATCAATGGAAGCCACGCCAAGCATATCAGCTCCGCTTGCAAGAAGCGTTGGCGCAAGCATTACCGCACCATGTCCGTATGCGTCAGCTTTAACAACTGCTAAAAGTTTAACATCTTTTGGAGTCTGGGATCGAATTGCTTTGATATTTTGAGCCAGATAATCAAGATTTATTTCAACCCAGCTGTCCCTGTGAATATTTACATTCGATTGTTTAACGTTTCTCATAGGATAATTATAAGACGAAATTTTTGAAGTGCAATTTTGTTAAAATAATTGATAATTAAAGATGCTATTGCAAAATTCCTGATTGCTTCACTCTAATTCAACTTTCCTATACCTCTAATTGCGCCGTAGCAGTTCACAAAACTCGCCAGAAGACGTCGTCCTTCCTCAGCGCCTATTTCTTAATTCTGAACTTCACTGTCTAATTCAGTCACAAGCGACTCCTATATGCCAATTCCAAAGTTTCTACGTGCGTAGCACATAAACAAATATAAACTAATTGTCACAAAAATAAGTTTAATCTATAATAGAAAAAGAATTGTGAGGTGAATTATGAATTTGGAACATTTGAAACAAACTGACCCGGTTGTGGCAGAACAGATTGAAAAAGAACTTATCAGGCAACAAAATACGATTGAACTTATTGCAAGCGAAAACTGCACATCGTTAGCGGTTATGGAAGCTTCGGGAAGTGTTTTGACAAATAAATATGCAGAAGGAAAACCTCACAAAAGATTTTATAACGGGTGCGAACACATCGATATAATCGAAGAAATTGCGCAGAAACGTGCGTGTGAACTTTTTGGAATGGATCATGCTAATGTCCAGCCTCACAGCGGTGCGCAGGCAAATATGGCAGTATTTATGTATGCACTTAAACCCGGAGATAATGTTTTAGGAATGGATTTGTCAAATGGCGGCCATCTTTCTCATGGTTCACCGGTAAACTTTTCAGGAATGTATTTTAACGTGAAAAGCTACGGCGTTGATGAAAACGGAAACATAGATTACGATGATGTTCGTAAAATGGCGCATGAACATAAGCCTAAACTTATTATTTGCGGAGCGTCAAATTATTCCAAAATTATTGACTTCAAAAAATTCAGAGAAATTGCTGAGGAAGTGGGCGCATATTTATTAGCAGATATTGCGCATATTGCAGGTCTTGTTGTTGCGGGACTTCATCCGTCACCGGCGCCTTATGCTGATTTTGTGACAACTACAACCCACAAATCACTTCGCGGGCCGCGCGGAGGTATCACAATGTGCAAAGCCGAACATGCAGCAGGGATTGACAAGGCGATTTTCCCGGGAATGCAGGGCGGGCCTTTGGAACATATTATTGCTGCTAAAGCTGTTGCTCTTTTAGAAGCTTCAAAACCGGAATTTAAAGAATATGCGGCGCAAATTATCAAGAACGCAAAAGCCCTTGCGCAAGGTTTGATGGATGAAGGAATGGATATTGTCGGCGGTATGACAGAAAACCATCTTATGACCCTCGACTTGAGAAGAACAGGCAAAACCGGCAAAGATATGGCTAATGTTCTTGAAAAAGTCGGAATAACCGCGAACAAAAATACAGTTCCAAATGACCCGCAAAGCCCGTTTGTAACAAGCGGTATTCGTCTTGGTACACCTGCCGTTACAACAAGAGGATTCAAAGAAGAAGATATGGTCGAGGTTGCAAAAATTATTGCATCTGCGATATTTTCATCAGATAATGAAATCGGACTCAACAACTTAAGAGAACGTGCACTTAAGTTGTGTAAGAAGTATCCGTTGTATAATAAATAAAGTGAATGAGTAAATAAGGTAATAAGGTAATAAGTACTTATCAGAAAATGAATATTTATCAAATACGACGGTTACAGTATTATGAAAAGAACTTATTCACCTATTGACTTATTCGCTTATTCACTATAAATACCAATTTCCAAAGGAACCGCTAATGATAATCAAACTCACACATGCTCATATAATAGGAACAATTATAGCTTACATTTTCGGGGTATTTTTGGTGCCTCTGGTTATAAACTTTTCCAAAAAAGAAGGGCTTGTCGACCTGCCGAACGAAAGAAAAATTCATACAATACCGGTTTCACGCCTAGGCGGCGTTGCAATCTGGGCAAGCACAATGCTTACATTTTTGATGCTTGTGTTTTTGAGTTATTACCCGTACGGGAGCCTTTTATCAGGGATTTTGCTCGGAAGTTCTTTGATGTTTTTACTCGGGCTTGTGGACGATGTTTATAATCTTGATGCAAAGTTCAAATTATTTCTCCAGCTTTCAATTGCAACAGTTGTATATCTTTTAGGCGTTAAAATCCATTCAATTCCGTTTTTTGGCGGTATAGATTTAGGATTTTGGTCATATCCAATAACTTTGTTGTGGATTGTCGGAATTTCGAATGCCGTAAACTTTATTGACGGAGTTGACGGACTTGCAGGGTCTGTTATTACAATAAATTCTATAACTTTAGCGATTATCGCAATATCAATGAATCCTTCAAACCCGATTGTAGCATTAATAGGATTTATTCTGGCTGGTTCAATGCTTGCGTTTTTAACCTACAACTTTAATCCGGCAAAAATCTTTATGGGTGACAGCGGGGCTTTGTTTTCAGGCTTTTTATTGGCAGCAATCTCAATAACAGGTGTTATGAAAGCTGCAACACTTACAATTCTTCTTCCGTTTGTTGTTTTGGCGGTACCTATTATGGATATTGTTTTTAGTACATTAAGAAGAATTTGCAAGGGCAAATCTCCGTTTGTAGCAGACGCTGAACATCTTCATCATAAACTTTTGCATGCAGGGTTTTCGCAGAAAAAAACAGTTTTAATTTTGACCTCAGTTGCAATTGTTGCCGGCGCAATTGCTTCGCTTATTATGGGGCCGAACACCATAAAACATTATGCAGTATGCATTCTGGTAATTGTTTTTGTCATGTTGTTACTAAATTTCATAAAAGTATTGACAAAAAAATAATTATGTGGTATCATCCTTTGTGGATTTAATTACTCAGTTTTAGTCATGTGTTTTTAGTGTTCACTGACTTAAAATATTTAAGTGTAAATCTGCCATATATATCGATAGCCAAGATGAAAATCTCGGTATGAGAGATACTATTTACGTGTTGTTAGTTAAGTAAGGGTTTATTAACTATGAGTGTAAAGGCAGTACAAAATTATGAAAACAGAAATCAGTTGTCAAATGTTTTGACATCAACTGTAGTAGGCGGACTTGTCGGTTTCAGTGCAAAGTACAGCATTCCTTTGAGCAAAAGAGAAACGCAGAATGTTGATTACAGAGCAATTCTGAACATTGGCTATAAAAACGCAAATGTCAAGAAAGCTAATGCGTTTAAACTTCAAAAAACTCGCACAGCCGCTCAAGATGAGTTTATAAAAATGATTGATGACAAGGAACCTTTTAAAAATCCTTCGTTACAGATGATTGCAGAACGTCTTGGCGGCAAAACAAAACCGATTGGACAAAAGATTTATGCAGTTATTGAAAATGATGCAAATAAAAATCTTGATTTGGAAGGGCTGACAAAAATTCTCGGAGATGAGTCTGAAGATGTAAAAGCTTTCAGTAAAGCTTTTGAAGATAAACCAGCTTTTACAAACCTTTCACTTGATGAAATTACTGCAAAATTGGGCGGTGCCGACGCGCCTCTTGCTAAAAAGGTTGCGAAGATTTTCCGTGCAAGTGAAAATAAAAATTTGAGCTTTGAGACAGTTGCAAGGTCACTTGGCAATGAGTCTAAAGATGTTTTGGAAGTAACACGCGTTTCAAGGCTTAAGAATGCCTTTGCAAAAGATAATCTGGATTATCTTGTAAGAAAACTTGGCGGTGAATCTTCTCAAGCCGGACAGGAATTCCGTAGAATTATCAAAGAAGTAAATATGAATGCAAAAAACCTTTCTAAATCTCTTAAAAAAGCTTTTTACAGAAATGAAATCTCAGGCAGATATACTGCACCATTTGTGATTGCGGGGGCTGCCGCAGGGTTTGCCGGAGCAATCATTCACAATATGATTAAACACAACACCGAAGCGTAAATTATAAATAGCACTAAAGTCAAAAGAAGGCAGGACGACCACCAACGTCCTGTTTTTGGTTTTTGAATTTAAAAAATATAGCGTACTAAAATATAAATACCAAATATAATTAGTTTTTTAGCGCAATATCAATTTTGTTAAGCTGGCAAAATGTTTTTAACACCGCTTTTGCTTTTTGTATTTCAAGATGAACGCTGTTGTTTTTAGTCTCTTTTACGATTTCCGAAGCCTTTTCATACATTTTTGAAGCTCCTGTGAGGTAATCTTTCTGACGCTGTGATTTCATCAAACCAAGTTCCTGAAAATATTGTCCGTATTGCAGATAAAGCCTTGATAATAAATCATTTAAACCATATTGACGTGCTGTAATAATTGCATTTTCAATATGGATTTTTGCGCTTTCAAAATCTGAAACGCCAATACTTGCTTTTGCCATAACCATCTGCAGAAGAATAGCAAAGAAATGGTTATTAATTTTCGGGTTCTGAGCAACGCTTAAAGCCTGCGATGCAATTTCCAAAGCCTGATGAGGTCCCTCTGTTACAAGTGCTGCGTCTGCAATTAAATACCAGGTTAATAAAGCGCCAAGCGCCATTTTTTCTTTTGAAAAATATGCAATTTGGTCATTATAAATATCCATTGCCTGGCTTGTTTGGTCATTGTTTCTGAATATAATTCCAAGAAGCGATTTCAAAATGTTTTTCGTGAAATTGTCGCCGTTGTTGTTCGCAAAAGTTACGATTTGGAACAAATCTTCCTGAAGTCCGTTGTATTTTTTGCGTAGAATATTATTAATTATGTTAATGAAATTCCACCTTGTCACGCAATCATTTGACATTGTTTTGGATTGATATGCTTTTTGAATTTCTTCAAGTATTTTTTCGGATTCAGGAATATCGCCTTTCATCGTGTTTGCAAAAGCCAGCGCAAGCTTGCATTTACACTCAAAAGCCTCTTCGGTTAAATGGTTTCTTTCAACAATATCAAAAAGAATTGTCAGGATTTCAAAACATCTGTTGTTGCCCTGAATTATTAAAGCGTTGGCAAGTACAAGATAAGAATTAATCCAGGTTTCATAAATTATTTCCATCGGAATTGCCGGATGCGGCTCATTTTTTCCGAGGAATTCGTCAAAAGCCGGCATAATTTCATTGTCTATAAGATTTATAATTTGTCCGCAGTTGCCGATGTTTAAAAGAGCATTAAGTTTTGTAGATTTGACAAGTGCAATTTCCAAATTCTGTTCAGGCTTCATTTTATCCAAAACAGCATCAACGCATTCGACTTCCCCGAAATAGTGACCTGTTTTGCGGCAGCAGCTTGCCATATATCCTAAAAGTTCTATTTCACGCGGGCTGTCGCCGATACTTTTTGCGTTTGAAATTGCGTCCGGAAGATAATCCATTGCTTCTTTAGGGTTAAAGTCAGCCAAAAGTTTTCCAAGACGTTCACAAATGTTGTAACGTGTTTTTAGAGTTTCGGTATCATCGAGTTCGTTTATCAAAGCAAGGCATTGTTTTTGCGAAATCGCATAAAGATTTGTATCGCCAATGTCAGATGCTAATCTTGTATTTTTTGTCCAAATGTCAAGTGCAAGTTTTGTGTGTTTTAAATTCTGTGCAATAATTCCTAATATCGCAGTAGAATTCATTGTAAAACCGGTAACTGATGTGAAAATCTGTTTGTTAATATCATCGAATTTCTCATCACTTTTTATGGTTTTTACAAGGGTTTCCCAAAGATAAAGACTTCTGAACCTGTAGTAAATATCGTTCATCGGCTCAATGTAATTTGTCTGCTGCAAATACGCAATTATGTCACTGAATTCTTCATCACGATATTGGAAGATTTGTTTGATAAGATTTAGATTTATTTTATCTCCCAAAACTGCACAGCCCATAAGTGTCATGTAAGCTTTTAAATTTTTATCCTTTAATATTTGAAGACGTCTGCTAATGACATCTGTAAAAGTTTGCGGAATAGAAAAATTACCGTTAGCAGATTCCATATAAAGCTGAAGGGCCTGTTCTAAATATGCGGGATTTCCATTGCTTTGAAGGAAAAGCTGGCGTTTCAATGTGTCTTCAAGTTTTGGAAAATGTTCTTCTCCTTCTTTTGCGTCTGCAAATAAGAACATTTGTTTGGCATCAAGCGGCGCAAGATAAACATCCATAAATATCCCGTCGGTTTTCATGTCCGGGAAATAGAAAAATCCTTTTGCCGGTTTATGCTCATTGTAAACAAGGATTATCTTTAAATCGTTGAAAATGTAATCTTTTTTGATAAAATTATTCAAAAATTCATAAGAGTATCCGTCAATGCATTCAAAATTGTTTATGACAAATACGAATCTGCTGTATTGGATAATTTTGTCGAAAATTTTATTTAAAAGTTCAAAATATTTTGTTTTGTTTGATAGTATTGTTTCAAAAGTTCCGTTGCGCGTCGGGTAGAGAAAATTTAGCAAATCATTAACTTCTTCCAAAGTAAGATAAGGAAATTCATTTTGAAAATATTTTGATGCGTCTTTTCTGAATTTGTTGTTGTTTATGCAGAAATTCGGCAGGCTGAAAAGGTTTAAGATAATATCCTGCAAAAGTCCGCCCGGTGTTAACTGGGTAATAGGCGTACAGTTCCCGTAAAACCATACATAATGTTTTTCACGGAGTTCCTGCATTATGTGTGATATAACAAGAGTTTTTCCAGTACCTTTTGTGCCGCTGAGCGACATAACTTTTTTGTCTTGAGAAAGAATGCTTTTTACAAGAATATTTTTTGCGCTCTGCTGGGCAACTGTGTTTTGTGAAGCAGTTTCAAACAAATTTGGCTGTTTCTTTTCTTCTTTTTGCGGAAACGGGTATTTGCATTTTCTACAGTTTATAGCGTTTGGAAAATTTACACTCTTACATTGCGGACAAATTTTTAAAATTTCTTTTCCGCAATTTTTACAAACCAAATCAAAAATGGTATTTACTGTGTTGCAATTTTTACAAACTAAGCCGGTTCTTGTTTTGCAATACGGACACTTCAAGGCGTCATCCGGAATAGTTTTTTTGCAAATGGGACATTTCATTTTGTTTAATCCTGATTAATTAAACGCCTGCTTAATCTTTTCCATCAGCTTGAACAAACGTTTTGAAACTTCAGATTGCGAGATATTTAATTCTTCTGCAATCTCTTTTTGAGTCATACCATTATCATAACGCAATTTATATATTTGTAAATAGTTTTTGTCGGGATTTTCTTTGTTTATTTTCTCAAGCGAATTCATGAAGTGCTGTAGAATTTCTTTTTCAAGAAGAACATCCTCTGGAGATTCTGTTATGTCGGCAGTTTCATAAATTATTTTTGTATTTGCATAATCATTTGTGCGGCTCGGCGCTTCGTCAATAGAAACTTCTTTTGTTGGGGTAAAGCCTTCTTTTGTACGGCGAAGTCTGCCTGAATCTTTTAATACATTCAGAATAGAAGTCGTTGCAATTTTTTTGAGATACGCCTCAAGAGTTGCATCAGAAGTAATTGTTTTGACAATATTCAAAGACCTCTTGCAGGTTTCATTGAAGAAATCATCGTACAAATCCTCATTATTTGCAAATTTTCGGTCGTTTTTTATTATTCTCTCTATTAAGTCTATCTTATCTTGTGTAAATTCCACTATACAATAATCCTTTAAACTATTTACAATATAACATAATTACAAATTAATTATAAGCCCCAGTTTAAAATTAGGCGTAGGAATCTCGCCCGGAGCGGGTTTAACCACTTTCATGGTTTCTTTAACAGTTCGTAACACAATATCATTTATCTGATTAGAACCGCTGGATTTTGTAATTTGTATATTTTCGACAGTCCCGTCGTTTTTGAGTTTAAGCTCAACTTTCACTTGATTTGAATATGCATATTCGGTTGCAAGGAGCAAGTCACTTGAGAGTGAAAGTCTGATACTTTTTCCGGCTGTTTGAAGATATCTTTTAACTTTGTCGCTGTAGGAAAGATAATCCGGAACTTCCCAGGTCAGACTTTTTACGGAAATATAAGGAACCTGTGTTGATGAAGGCTTTTTCTGTTGTGCTGATGCAGTCGCAGCCTGTTCTTGTTTTGCGGTTGGTTTTTCTGCTTTGGGTGAAGGCTTTTTCGCTGTTTCAGGCGCAGGCGTCGGTTTTGCCGCAGGCGCCGGGGCTGGTGCCGGAGCAGTTTGGGCTGGAGCGTTATTATTTGTCATCAAATCCGTATTATCCGGGGCTTGAACAGTATCTTCACCTGCTGTTGGAATATTTTCATCAATAGGATTTTGAGCAAGAACATCAGAATGGTTTTTATTTTTCATGAAAAATCCAACTCCGCCTGCTATGGCCAAAACGCCGACAAGTGCGGCAGCTGCAGCAATTGTTGCGACCTTTTTGCCCTTTTCGGGCATTGAAACTGTATTTTCCGAAATTTCACCATCATTATCAAGTAAAGTTTCGTCAATATTGTCTTCATGGCTTTCAGACGAATTAAAAAGCATTTCAAGTTTATCTTCACTTGAGTCTTGTTGTGTATTTTCTTCTTCACTTTCGCCTAAAAGGTCATCTATTTCAGAAATTAAGTCGCTTGTTGAAATATCACCTGAATTTTCTTCCGGTTTAACTTCTTCAAAGCTTGCATCAACTTCTTTCAAATCATTTATACTAATTTCGTCTGGCGAGGCTGTAGAAGATAGGATTTCTGGTTTGTTATTTTCAATATTTTCAAGTTCTTCAAAACCTGCAGTAATGCTGTCAATATTATCGGCTTTTTCTATTATGTTATTAGAAGGTTCAGAAGATTTTTCCTCAGTTATTCCAAAATCTTCCATGCTAAGAAGCTGGTCTAATTCTTTATCTTCTGCGCTTAATTCTTTTACTTCAAAATTTTCTGGCAAAGTGCTGTTTGTTTCCGGAATTAGTGCTTCAAAATTTGAGAGGTCATCGCGTTGAAACTCCGGTTCTTGAGCTTTTTCGGAATGTTCTTGTGAAGGTTCCGTTTCAACTGACTCTTCCATCTGCAAAGCTTTCGCTGAGGGTTCTTCTAAAGAAAGTTCTTCTTCCAGATTTAAATCCTCAGTCAGGTTTTCGTCAAAAACCATTTCAGGCTCGGATTCTGATATCTGTAATTCTTCAGTCATTAATTTTTCAGATTCCGCTATTGCTTTAACAGATTCCTGTTCTTTTGAAGGTTCTTCAAGATTTATATTATCAATGTTTTCAAGTTCCAAAGATGGTTCGTCAAAATTGAGTTCTTCAAGGCTGTCTGAAACTTTTATTTCTTCAAAATCCATTGTCTCTGGTGAAACTTCTTCCAACTGAGGGGTTTCAGGTTTTTCTTCACTTGCGTTTAAGCCCAGGTCTTCAAAACTTAAGGCTTCATCTACTTTATCTTCAATGTGGTGTGGTTCGGTATCAACCAGGTCTATTTCTTCTAAATCAATAGTTTCCGGAAGAACTTCATCTTTTGAAGTGTTAGTTTCTGAAGTATCCGTAGCTGGAATTTCGATATCTTGCAGGTCGATTGTTTCTGTTTGATATTCCTTATGTGCAGAGTTGTCATTTACAGGTTCAAATTCATCAAAATCAACGGGTGTTAAAACTTCTTCAGGATTATTTTCTGAGGATGTATCTTTTTCCGCTTCTATTGAAAAATCTTCCAGGTCACTTAATTCTAATCCATCGGCGGTTTCCTGTGCGGAAATATTTTGTTCAGGAATATATGATTCATTTTCGTCAGAAATTGCTTTGCTCCCTTGTAATTTGTCGTTAAGTTCTGACATATCTCCGATAGTCAAATCTTCCAAATCCGAAAAGTCAGGCATTCCTGTCATTTGTTCTAGTTCAGGTTCTTCAGCAAATGTCTCGGCAGCTTCTGTCAATGATGAAGCTTCTGCAATAATATTATCTTCATCTTCTATGATTTCCGGAGTAAGGTCGGGTATGTTTCTGTCCAACTCGTTAAAGCTGTTCATTATCTCAGCTTCTTGGTTATCAACCGTTTTTTCATTGAATTTGTCCAAAGCTTTTGCTGTGGCTTCTGCAGCTTTCTCATATGAAAGGTCAATATCAGAAGGCTTTGTAACTTCTTGGGAGTTTTGCGCTCTGTAGGAAAGAAGTTCAAAGTTTTCAAATTCGATAAATCTGTCTCTTAATTTAGCAGATTTAACAAGTGATTTTAAAAGTTGTTTTTTGCCATTTTCGTCAATGTCATGGTCGATTAATGACAATATACGGAAATCAGCTTCCTCAAGTTCTGAGTCTGAAAGATTTTGTGCAGTATTTCCTTCAAAATTTGAAATAAATTCTTTTAAATTTTCTACAGGAGTAAGTTTTTCTTTTTCAATAAAATAATATTCTTCATTCTGGTTATTTTTGTTGATTAATTTCGGTTCGAAAAATCCCAAAATTTTCATGGATTTTTTGTCATTAGACATCAAAAGTACAAGATAAATATCCGGAAGAATATCGTATATAAAATGACTTTTGGGAATAAATATAAAGTTTTCATTGAAAACAACACGAACATCCAAATGAATATTTTTGAGCATAATATCAGAGATATCAAGTTCTTCAACTATTTTGTGTATGTTGTGTATATTGTAAATATCAGAAACATCTATATTTTCACTTGCGAGAAATTTCTGCACAAGCCGTGCGCCTAAATCGTTGTAATAAGCTCTATTTCTGGTGTCTTCTTTTGCAAAATTATTGGCACTTATGCCTGCATTTTTTTTGTCGTTTTCGTCAATGTAAATTAAAGTTCCCTGTCCGGCCATTTTCAAATTCTCCTCTATACTTAATAAGATGACACGGGAATTGAAAATATTCCACTTTTTATGTAAACTTTTGTAACAAAAGTTGTAAAATAAACCTGTTTGAGACAAAATTATTAATGCTCAGGTTTTTATTTTAGTGTGAATAAATGTGTGTAATTTTTATAAGGAGGTTTTCTCATGATAAGTGCAATTTCCAGTGTAAGTTTTCGCGGTGAAGCAGACAACAAAGATTTAAATGCGTTGATTAATCAGCCCGGAAAATATTCAAATTCAGCTCAGGCGGCTCCGGCAGCTCAGCAGGCTCCAGCAGGCGATCGTGCAGATTTATCAATAAAAGAAACAAAAAAAGAAAAAAGTAATACCGGTGCAATTATCGGCGGCATAATCGGAGCATTAGCTCTTACCTGGATTGGTCTAGGTATTGCAGTTGGACGTAAAGGCTCAAACTGGACTAAGATTGACGAACCGGCAGGTTTCGCAGACAAAGCTAAAAACTTTTTCTTTGCAATCGGCGATTCTGCTAAAAAAGCTTATGACAATACACTCGGAAAATGGTTTGGCAAAGCTGAAAAAGCCGCAGATGATGCTTCTGACGTAAAGCCTAAAGCAACACCGGATGCCGGTGAACAACCGAAAGCTTAATGAGAAAATTTATTTTTTAATACATACAAAATCCGCTTTTTGTTAAAGCGGATTTTTGTTTTTGTGATAAAATTTTTATATGGAAAATAAAAAAATTAAAATCGGATTAATCGGTCTTGGAACCGTAGGCTCAGGTGTATTTAAGACCTTGAAAGCTTTTGAAAACACTGAAGTTGTGAAAATTGCGGTAAAAAATATTAACAAACCGCGAAATATTGAAAATTTAGACAATTCAATTCTTACAACGGATTGCTATTCTGTAGTGAATGACCCTGAAATTGATATTGTCTGTGAACTTATCGGCGGGGTCGAGCCTGCGTTTAGTCTTATAAAAAAAGCAATCGAAAACGGCAAACATATCGTAACTGCAAACAAAGAACTTCTTGCAAAACATGGCGAAGAACTTTTTAACTTTGCCGAAGAGCATAACAAAGTTATTCTTTATGAAGCTGCTATTGCAGGCGGTATTCCTTTGATAATGCCTATTAAAACAATTCTTGCAGGCAACAAAATTAACAAAATCGAAGCGATTTTGAACGGAACAACAAATTATATTCTAACAAAAATGGATGTTCAAGGCGCATCTTATGCTGATGTTTTGAAAGAAGCGCAGGAGCTTGGGTATGCTGAAACCGACCCGACAGGGGATGTTGAAGGCTTTGACGCTGCTTACAAAATCACAACGCTTGCGACAATCGCATTCAAAAAACGAATTAAACTCGAAAATGTTTACCGTGAAGGGATTACAAAAATCCGCGCGCAGGATATGCTTGCGGCAAACGATTTAGGCTACAAAATAAAACTTATAGCCTCAGCCAAGATTGATGAAAATGGTAACGCGGACGTTCGTGTTCATCCGATGTTAATTTCTAAAAATTCAACTTTGGCTCACATTGATTATGTAACGAATGCTGTATCGCTAAGCGGTCATCCGGTTGGCTCAATAACGCTTTCCGGCCCGGGCGCAGGGGAATTTCCGACAGCAAGTTCCGTAATCGGTGATGTTTTGGCAATTGCCGCCGAAATCGGCAAAACAGATTATCTTCTTCCGATGATGCGCTGCAAGCATGACGAAACTGCAAATTGTATTGACATAAATGACACAATAAATAAATACTATATTTCAATTACGGCAAAGAATAATAAGGGCGTAATCGGTAAAATCGGAACAATATGCGCCGCAAATGACATAAGTCTTGCAAGCATTGTTCAGCGCTGTGTATCAGAAGACAACACGGCTGATATCACTGTTATCACCGAACTCGTAAAAGAAAAGAACATGCAAAACGCAATTAAACAAATCGAGCAGGACGGCAATAAAGTCAACAGCCTGATTAGAGTTCAGGTTTAATCAAAGGATGAATTATATATGTATGACAATATAGATTGGAAGCAATATCCGGGATTTAGAAATTTTCTTATATGTATTGGTATTATTGGATTGGTTGGATTTAATTTAATGGAGCCGTCGCAGCAAGAATTTGTTTGTAATACGAAAAGATGCGAAGTTGTATCAAAAAATTTTTTGGGCATTGTAATTTCAAATAAAAAAATAAAGTTTTCGGAAATAGAAAAATTTGAGATTGCTAAATCCAGACAACGTCATGGCAGCGGAAGGTCTTCTTTTAAATCAGATAGATATTATCTCCATGCTGATTATAAGAATGGGAATACCATAATGCTTATGGATACATCAAATCAAGCGCGCGCAAACGATGCGTTTAATCGATTGAATTCTGCACTTGAAAGCGGAGTTGTTGATATAAATATAAAATTTTAATAAAAGCGAGGAAAATATGTACTATCAAGGATTAATCAACACATTCAGAGAATATTTGCCGGTTACAGAAAACACTCCGGTCGTAACACTTAACGAAGGCAACACGCCCTTAATCAAGGCTGAAAATCTTGCAAAAAAAATCGGTGTCGATGCTGAAATTTATTTGAAATTCGAAGGCTGCAACCCGACCGGAAGCTTTAAAGACCGCGGAATGACCATGGCTGTCACAAAAGCTAAAGAAGCCGGCTCAGGTGCGATTATTTGTGCATCAACCGGAAATACATCGGCGTCTGCTGCGGCTTACGGCGCAAAAGCAGGATTAAGAACTTTTGTTTTAATTCCTGATGGATATATTGCTCTTGGAAAACTTTCTCAGGCAATGATGTACGGCGCTGAAATTATCGCAATTCAGGGAAACTTTGATGAAGCTCTTGAACTTGTTCGAAAAATTGCTGATGAATACCCGATTACGCTTGTCAATTCCGTAAATCCTTATAGAATTGAAGGTCAAAAAACCGGCGCATTTGAGATTATTAATGCACTGGGACAAGCTCCAGATTATCACTTTATTCCGGTTGGAAACGCAGGAAATATTACGGCTTACTGGAAAGGTTACAAAGAATGGCATGCTGCTGGTAAAATTTCAGCCTTGCCGAAGATGATGGGATTTGAAGCAGAAGGTGCCGCCGCAATTGTCAAGGGAGAAAGAATTTTAAAACCGGAAACTATTGCAACTGCAATTCGTATCGGCAACCCTGCAAGCTGGAAACAGGCCGAAGCTGCCCGAGACGAAAGCAACGGTATGATTAATTTTGTAACTGATGATGAAATCGTTAAAGCTTATAAACTTTTGGCATCTTGCGAAGGCGTTTTGGCAGAACCCGCAAGTGCCGCATCTGTTGCAGGCTTGATTAAGGTTAAAGACCAGATTAAAGAAGGGTCAAAAATCGTTTGCATTTTGACCGGAAACGGTTTGAAAGATCCGGACAATGCGATTAAATATTCAAACGCAGATGTCAAAAAGACAACTTCAAACATGACCGATATCTTGCGTGCGATGAATGTTTAAAATAATTGGAATTTTTCCGTCTTGTAAAAGTCGGGAAAATTCCAATTATCATAGTTAAATAATCTAAAAAAAGGAGTAAAATCTATGAAAAAGCATACTATGATTGAATTTCCGGGGGGGGGGGGCACCCGAAAATAACGCTCCTGTAAGGTTTTTAGATGATTTGTTTTGTTCAAAACACAATTTATCTTTAGTAAAAGAAGTTCTCCGAACGGGTATTTCTGCAAAAAATAGTCAAGATGCTTTTACTATGGCTGAGGTTTTAATTACACTTGGTATTATCGGAATAATAGCGGCAATGACTTTGCCATCATTAATCGCCCGTCAGCGCTCAAAAGTTCTTGAAGCTCAATTCCACAAAAGAATTTCTGAAGTTTCTCAGGCAATTATGATGCTCAAAAAAGACGAAGTTTACCTTAGCGGAACTTATCTGGGCCGCGAAATACCGCCTTTGCTTGCGGCACAGTTCAAAGGCTCAATAATCCCGGAAAGAGCTATCTATTCTTATGCTAAAGGGGCTCAAAAAGCAGCAATCGGCTATGAGCTTCCGACATATAAAAACTATACGAAAACCGCAGATTTTTCCAAAAATCACCTTGATGATGGAGCAATAATTGTAAATAAAGAATTTTTTATATTTATAAATAATGATGGTGAGAATTTGACAAATTATCAGATAATTATCGATGTAAACGGTCTTCAAAAACCAAATATATTCGGCTATGATGTATTTGCCTTTGAGCTTGACAAAACAGACACATTAAAATCAATGCCTTATAGTAATGCTGTAAAAGCATATTGTAATACAAAGTCATCAGATGCGCGCAACGGCTGGTCTTGCAGTTACTATGCAATGACAGATAGAGATTATTTTAAAAATCTGAACTGGTAAACAATCTACATTAGAACGGCATTCCGTACATGCTTTGCATGCCGTTTTGCATCATAAACATCTGCTGGCTGCTGTCGTAGTTTTGCGGAAACTGGTTGTAATTCATTGGAGCAGTTTTCATTCTACCGTCAGAATTCTTTTTTATTTCATGAGGTTCGCGCTTTGAAACAGTTTCCTCTTTTTTGCGCTGCAAAAATTTCGGTACAGGCATTGCATAATCATCAGCATTTTCAGAGGCTTCGTCTTTTTTGTAGTCTAAATACATAAATCCGCTTAAATCCTGTCCGTAACCTTCAGGTGGAACATATGTATTTGAATTGCCGCGACCTTCTGCAAATACTGCTGGTGCAGCTAATGAGATACACAAAATTATTCCTAAAATTTTTTTCAATGTATTAACCCTCCGTTGCTTGTAATTATATTATAACAGAAAATTTTTTTAGACAAAATTTCGGTATTTTTGTAAAGTCAAAATGATTTATTATTTGTTTAGGAATGTTCTTTGTGATAAAAATTTATTATGGCAGTTTATTTTTTCTACGGCGATGAAGATTTTAATATCGAAAAAGAAATAGAAAAACTTAAAAAAGGTCTGGATAAAAATTTTCTTGAAATGAGTTTTAAAACTTATGACAATCCAAAGTTTCCGGATTTAATTTCAGTTTTGCGCTCGCAGCCGATGATGTTTGGCAAAATGCTTGTTGTGATAAATTGCCTTGATTATTTTACGAAAACTTTTGATGACAAACAGATTAAAGAAATAGAAAGCGCGATTGAAAACAATAACGAAAATCTCGATATAGCTTTTGTTGCGACACTACCACGCGATGGCGGGAAAAAACTCGACAGCCGCAAAAAGTTTTTCAAAATTCTTGCAAAACAAAATTCAAAAGAATGCGCCTCAATTCCGACTTACAAAACTGCCGAACTTGAAGATTGGGTGAAAAAATCAGCTAAATCAAAATCGCTGAAAATAAATCCTGATGCGATAACAGCTTTGGTTTCGCAGGTCGGAAACAACCTCCGCCAGCTTGACGGTGAACTCAACAAACTTGCTCTTATGTGTTATCCGGACAAGGCGGCAACAAAAGAAATGGTAAAAGATATTTGTATATCAAACGAAGATTTGTTTGCATTTTCGGATTACCTTATGGTGGGCGAAAAGGATAAAGCGCTTTTGGAATATCGAAAACTTTTAGAAAAAAAATATCCGCTGGAAATTCTTTCAACCTTGCAGACAATGCTGAGGCGCTGGATTATCTTAAAAGCAAAAGCGTCCGAGTTGACGCCTTTTGAACTTGGCAAACTTACGGGTCAGCATGAATATGTTGTAAAACTTTCTCTGCAAAAACTAAAAAAAACAAATTTGAAAGATTTGGTTCAATTGAAGAAGAATTTAACAAACGCAGAATTCAAAATCAAATCCGGTCAGTCGTTTGATGTGGAAGAAGAGGTAGAAAATGCTTTCATGCAATAATGCGAGGGAAAAATATCCAAAATTAATCGAATATTTCGAAAGCGGAATTAACAATACCGACAAAAGCATTGCGCATTGTATTTTGCTTTACGGAAATGATTTGAATGCGCAGTATGAAGTTGCTTTGGAAGCAGCGCGTATGCTAAATTGTAAAGGGTCTCATACGCCGGATTGTGACTGCTTAAACTGCCGCTGGATACGCGAAAATAACCATCCCGAAGTAAGAACGATTTCAAAAGTTGATAACAAACCTTCTGATGATGATGCTAAAACCGTAATATCGATTGCACAGGCAAGAATGATTAAAAATGATTTGCTGATAACATCCGAATATCACCGGGTTTTGATTTTTTGCGACAAAGAAAAAGACGGCTCGATTGCTCCGCTGAACATGATTAACTTTCCGGAAGCAGCGGCCAATGCACTTCTAAAAACCTTTGAAGAACCTCCCTCAGGCACAACTTTTTTCTTTTTAACGCGGGATAAGTCAGATGTTATTACGACTGTTTTGTCGCGTGCACAAAGCTTTTTTGTGCCGTCAAAATTAGAAGAAAACAGAGACTTTTCGCTTGTTAAAGATGCAATGGATTTCTTTTTGGAGATTGAGCGCGGGCAAGTATTGGACTTTAATGAAAAACTTCTTGCGCTGACGACGGATAACGAACCGCTTGAGATGTTGACGCAAATGCAGAATTACCTCGGCGCGGTTTTGAAGTCTCCGGACTTGAACAGAGCGCAAAAGTACAAATTTATCAAACAAATTAAAACAATTGAAGCTGCAAAAAAACAGCTTGGCGTAAACATGAATTTGCAAACGGTTTTGGAAAATTTATCCTTCAATCTTGTGCTGTAAAACTTTTATAAAAATCTTTATAAAATATTGCAAACTCTAAAGTTATTTTATAATATTATAAAATAACGAAATTATCATTTGACATACAGCCATTATGTCATTCGGAGCGCAAGCGAAGAATATCTAATTATAAGTTATATAATGTTAAGTGATAATTCCGTAAAATAACAAAGGGGTATTGTATGGGTGAAATACAAAAAAGAATTCTAATAGTTGACGACGATGACGAAATCCGTGATTTGCTGGAGTTTGACGTTTCTCAAAGCGGGTATTTCGTGGATACGGCGCGCGACGGAATGGAGGGTTTGAATAAAGCGCTCAACAATGCATATGATTTGATTTTGCTTGACGTTATGATGCCTAAGATGAACGGTTTTGACGTTTGCAAAAATATTCGCCAGGCAAAACTTGCTATCCCGATTTTAATGCTTACCGCTAAAGGCACAATTGACGACAAAACAGAAGGTTTTGACTGCGGGGCGGACGATTATCTTGTAAAACCTTTTGATATTCAGGAAGTTCTTTTAAGAATACGCGTCCTTTTGCGCCGAAATCAGGTGGAAGAAACAAATAATCTTTCGAATGAAATTTTAAAAGCCGGCGACATAGAAATATTTCCGGAAACCCTTGAGTGCGTTGTTGTGAACAAACGTGTAAAATTAACCCCGACTGAATTCGAAATTTTATACTGCCTGATGCAGCATTTTAACAATCCGGTAACACTCGCAACTTTACTTGATGAAGTTTGGGGCTATGACAGCGGCGAAGATGTCAGAATGCTAAGGGTTCATGTCGGAGGCCTGCGAAATAAAATCGAAGCAAATCCAAAAGTTCCTGCCTATCTTCATACAGTGACAAACGTAGGTTACAAACTAACGCCGTTTGCAGAAAGTTAAATTATGAAAATTTTTAAGTTCAAACGTCTCAAAATTGTTGAACAAATTGCAATCGTTTTCTTCTTTGCGGTTTTAATTCCAATGTCTGTGAGCGGTTTTATCATAAACAATGTTAACCAGCAGTCAATGCGTTCTCAGCTTAGAGAATCCGCTGTTCTGATAACAAATATGGTGTCTGATGAAATAGACTTTTTCTCCGAGACCATAACTGGTAATCTTGAACAAATAGCTTTTTCTTTGAAGTTTTTTAAAAATCCTGTTCAGCGGGCTAAATATTTAGACGAAGTAAAAAACAGCATGGCTAATTGCGAAAATCTGGCGATTGTCAGCCCAGAAGAAGCCGAAGAAATTCACGAAAAAAATAAGCTTGAAAATAAGGCTACAATTACTGTAAATCTTGATAATAATGAAATTTTAATTGCAACATATTCTCTTGTTGAATTGCAGGATGAATTATTCAATTCTCTTCAAGATGACAAGCGCCAGATTTATGTTTTAACTAATGACGGAAAGCTTGTTGCATCTCACAACTTTAAGGATGAAGATTTTCAGAAAACACTTTCTCTTCTTCCAAAAAACATGAAGGAAAATAAACCTGTGATTTTCGGTGATGTCAAGAATCAGCCGCTGGTTTACGTTAAGAAAGATAACCCGAAGATAACAATTATAGTTAACACAACCGAAGCTGTTACTGATAAAGCAATTAACAAAAACCGTTTAAAAATTATTTTATCAACGGTCGCTGCAACTCTTGTAATTCTTTTTGTAACAGCGCTTTATACGTTCTACTTGTACATAAATATCCGCCAGCTTTTTAAAGGCATCATTGCGCTTTCAAAAGGAAATTACGAACGACAAATCAGACTTCTTGTAACGGCATTTACACCGCATGAAATCGTTTTTTTGGCGTTTGAATTCAACCGTATGGCAAGTGAAATCCATAAATCATACGAACAATTGCAGAAAAATAACGTGGAACTTAAACAGTTGAATGAGTTTCGTTCAAACTTGATTGATACGGTAAGCCATGAACTTAGAACTCCTTTGACCAGTATTCAGGGTTATACTTCAAGACTTATGCGTAACGATATTGTAATTGATGAAGAAACAAAACAAAAGTCTCTCCGTATTATCAAGGAACAATCAGAACGTTTGAAACGGCTTATTGAAGATTTGCTTACCATTCCCGATATTGAAGGTATGAGACTCAGGACAAATATTGAAACCGTTTATATGCCGGAAGTTTTCGAAACGGCAAAAATTCTTGTGAAAAATAAAGATAATAAACAAATTCAAATAAATATTTCAGATGATTTTCCAAATGTCTCAGGCGATAAAACCCGTCTTGAACAGGTTTTTGTAAACTTAATCGAGAACGCCGTGAAATATGCAAAACCAGAGTCGGTAATAACTGTTGATACGGCAATTGTTGATAATAAAGCGAAATTTTTTGTAAAAAATGAGTGCGATGTAATTCCGCCAAAACAGCTTAAAAAACTTTTTGAAAAATTTGTTCGTTTAGATGATAATACGACAAGAACAACGCGCGGGACAGGATTGGGTTTATTTATTGTAAAGGGGCTTGTTGAAGCTATGAACGGAACAATCGAACTTCATTCTGACGAAAAAATAGGATTTTGTGCGGAAGTTACGCTGAATTTTGCAGCGGAGGCGGTAAATGCAAAGAGCAATTGATTATGTTTTGAATAACGTGCCGGAAAACGAAATTCCTGTCGGTGCGATAGTCGTAAAAGACGGTGAAATTATTGCTTCTGCCGTGAACCGTAAAGAGTTTTTGAAGGATGTGAGCGGGCATGCCGAAATTCTTGCAATTCGTGAAGCGTCTCAAAAACTTAACCGCTGGCGGCTTGATGACTGCGAAATTTATGTGACGCTTGAACCCTGTCCCATGTGCGCGTGGGCAATTCTTCAATCAAGGATAAAAACAGTTTTTTTCGGCTCTTACGATACAAAATATGGAGCATTTGGCTCTGCAATTGATTTAAGAAATTTTTCTGATGTAAAGCCGAAAGTTTACGGCGGCATTTTGGAAAAAGATTGTGACGAAATTTTGAAAAAATTTTTTGCGAGGATAAGATGATTACAAAAAATAAACTTGATGAATTAGTAAAAAAATATGAAACAGCAGATTTTATTTCACCCGACCCGATTAGCATTCCGCACAATTTTAAAACAAAAAAAGATATTGAAATTGCCGGATTTATTGCTTCGCTTGTCGCATATGGGAGTAGAAAAGTTTTTTTGAAAAAACTCGATGAATTATTCAAAATTGCGCAAAACGAGCCCTTAAATTTTATTTTAAATTTCGAGTCGAAAATCTTGGGCGATTTTAATTATCGTTTTGGAAAACCTGCTGATTTTGCAGAAATTTTTAAAATAATGCGGACGTTGTATGAAAAAGACGGCGGTTTGGAAGAACTTTTCAAATACGGTTATACAAATTTGGATAACCCCTCGCACTTTGGGAGAGGGAGCCAGTGTTACAGAGCATCTGCGATGGATACAGTGACGGGTGAGGGTTCGCCAAATGAGTTAGAACAAAAGTCTTATGAAAATATTTCTTCAATGGTGCGTATGCAGAAGATGTTTTCTGTTGTAACGGATTATTTTTATTCACGTGTTGACAAAAACATTGGTCAGGGATTTTATTTTATGATACCCGACCCGCGCAAAGGCGGTGCTATGAAAAGGATGTGTATGTATTTGCGTTGGATGGTTAGAAAACCTCCGGTTGATTTTGGAATTTGGGATTTTATGCCGGCAGCTGAACTTTTAATTCCGCTTGATGTTCATGTTGCAAGGGTTTCAAGAGAAATGGGGCTTTTGACCCGTAAGCAGAATGATTTTAAGGCTGTTATTGAATTGACTGAAAATCTCAAAAAGTTCGACCCACAAGATCCTTCAAAATACGATTTTGCCATCTTCGGCCTAGGTGTGGACGAAGTCCACTCTTAGTCACTGGAACTGGATTAGGCAGATAGCGCTTCTGTCGGAATTAGGTCAGGCAAGTGCAGAATTAGGTAAAACCGCTGGAAACGGACAATGTCAAATGCAGGTGAAGGGCGCTTTCTCCCTCTCCTATATTAGGATACAAAGCGAACCACCGCAACGAAGTGAGGATGAGTGAGCCTGTATGCCTTGTGCTGAGGGTTGGGGTGAGGTAGTACACGAGGTGTACAAAGTCATTGCAAGGAGGTCACACTTGTGACCGACGTCGCAATCAACACAATTCGAATTAAATAGCTAAATTCTTACTGGCTTCGCCCTCAGAATGACGAAGTTTTCTCTCTTGTGCAAAAAAGTCCAAAATACAAGGATATTTGTTGACAAAAATATTTAAAATGCTATGATGAAATCCCGATTAGGAATATGAAAGGATTTATATGGGCGGAATTCCTGCAATAAGAAACAGGCTTGCACAGTTGAAATCAGAGAAGATGCTTTCGATTTTGATGGGCGATTACAAAGGCTATAAACAGGCTGCGAAAGATTATGCAAAATTGGCGGTGAAAAATTTTGATGAAGTGAAAAATCTGCCTGTACAGCCAAAAGTTACGGTGCCGCTTTTTTCAAAAGCAGGATTTAGAATGGCAAAAGTCTGGTTTCTGGAGAAATTCAGAATAAAAACTCCCGAAGAAAAACAGCTTGCAAAAATTGCGAAACGTGAAGAGTTGAAGAAGAAATATTTATAGGATTATTCATATAAATTTTTATCAGATGTTTTGTCAGGCAAATATCTAAAAAGGTCATTAGGCGTGCAGTCGAGCGCAAAGCAAAGTTTGTCCAGTGTGGAGAATTCAATGCCTTGAGTTTTGTCATTGTAAATATTGTACAATGTTTTTCGGCTTATACCTGTAAGTTTTATTATTTCGTGAAATTTTATGCGTTTTTCACCAAGAATTATAGATAAACGATTTTTAATCATAAGTCTAATCATATTTTATGTGTAATATGATTACATCTTCAAGAAATATAATACTTAAATGGGTAGTTGACAACTTATTTTTTTTAATATATGTTAATACTTAGCTAAAGAAATTAATGTTATCACAAACACCTTATCGTTCCTGATAGTACCGCCTGAAAAGTTTCGGGTGGTACATCTATTAAATAAAAAATTTGATATAAAAAAGCGCCAGCCTCAGGCTGGCGCTTCAATTGTATTATTTCATATCAACTTAGGCATTCACAAGAGATTTTTCTCTTTCTAGCTGAAGAGTGCAAGTTGTTACATCGCATACGCAAGACGGACCAAAGTATTGGATTGCACCCGGGAATAAATATCTGTCATTCATTGCCCATTCTTCTCTGTTTTCTTCCAATTGTTTGAAAACAGGGCCGTCAAGTCTTACCAGAGCTTTCTGAATTACAGGTTTCATTTCGCCATGGCGTCTTTCCATATTCATCATCATTGTTAGAGGAATACCGCCTGCAACCCACTTGTCAGCCGGCTGTGTAAGATTTCTTACTGATGAAAGATATCCTGTCAAGCCGAAATTGATTAATGCAAATGCGTTGAAACCTAATGCATAGCAGTAATCAGCGTCAAAGTTTGACGGGAACGCGCATCGTCCTTCATATCCGAAGAAGTGAGATTGAGCAGAGAATTTTCCAATGTAATCCCCTTGAGATTTGAGTTCGTCAAGTCTTGTCTGAATCATTTCGATTAACAATTTTTCTGTTTCGATTTTTGAAACCTGAACGTTTCCGTGCGGGTCGCGGTCTGCAAGAAGCTGACCTTTAATCAATACAGGAAGTGAATTGTAAACTTTTGCATTTTCTGAATCAAGTCTGTTTTCAACTATATCAAATTTTTCTCTGATTGTTGTAGCATTTACAAAATCAGGGTCATTTTCCAAAGTTGCCATAATATCGTTAAGATTTGCAATCATTGATTTCATTTCTGGAATAAATTCAATCAAACCTTCCGGAATAATTGCGATACCGAAGTTTTTACCTTTATCAGCACGTTTAACAATTACAGAGCACATATAATTGATAATGCTTTCTAAAGACATTTTCTTTTCTTCAACTTCTTCAGAAATCAAAGTGATGTTCGGCTGGGTTTGAAGAGCTGCTTCAAGAGCAACGTGAGAAGCACTTCTTCCCATAATTTTGATAAAATGCCAGTATTTTTTAGCTGAATTTGCGTCGCGCTGGATGTTTCCGATAAGTTC
>QAMI01000026.1:31423-41778 GCA_003150395.1 Candidatus Gastranaerophilales bacterium
TGCCAGTATTTTTTAGCTGAATTTGCGTCGCGCTGGATGTTTCCGATAAGTTCTGCGTAAGTTTTTGTTGCAGTATCAAACCCGAAAGAAATTTCAATCTGGTCGTTTTTCAAGTCACCGTCGATAGTTTTCGGGCATCCGATAACCTGAATTCCTGTGTTATTTTTAACAAACCATTCTGCCAGAAGTGCTGCGTTAGTGTTTGAATCGTCGCCGCCGATAATTACAACAGCAGAAATGTTCAATTTTTTGCAAACTTCAAGAGATTTTTGGAATTGTTCTTCAGTTTCGAGTTTTGTTCGGCCAGAACCAATGATATCAAAACCGCCAGTGTTTCTGTACTGGTCGATGAAATCATCAGTGAATTCGATATATTTTCCGTCGATAATTCCTGAGGGGCCGCCTAAGAAACCGTAAAGTTTGTTAGAAGAATTTGCTTGTTTCAAAGCGTCGTACAAACCTGCGATAACGTTGTGTCCGCCCGGAGCCTGACCGCCTGAAAGAATTACACCGACATTTTTAGGTTGTGAAACTGTCATTGAAATTGAGTTTTTAAAAGTTACAACCGGTTTTCCGTAAGTATTTTTGAAAAGATTTTGGATTTGTTCCTGGTCTCTTACTGATTGAGTTGCTTCGCCTTCAACAAGCTCAAGGCTGTTAATGCCCATTGCCAGAGTTGCCGGAAGTTTCGGCTGATACTTCAATCTTTCGATTTGTAAAGGTGAAAGTGTTTTCATATTCTCTTCCTTTTTGTTAAATTGTACGTTTACAATAATATTTTACTATAAAAAAATATTTTGGCGATGTCCAAAGCTAAGCGATGGCATTCTTTAATTCTTTAATGTTTTCTTCACTCCCGCTTTCAAAATAAATCCTCAAAAGCGGTTCTGTCCCGCTCGGGCGGACTAAAATCCAGCTTTCGTTGTCTTCAAGGTAAAGCTTTACGCCGTCTTTGAGATCTTTTTTTGTTATTTTAAATCCGTTGACGCTTTCAAGATTTTTGAATTTTTCCAAAACGGGCTTAACTTCATCAAGATTTGCAAGTTTTTTATCAATTCTGTCATTGAAAAATTTGCAGCCGACAAAATTCTCCAAATCTTTTTGAAGTTGAACAAGTGATTTGTTTGAATAAGCCATTGCTTCTAGGATAAGCAGATTTGCAAGAATTCCGTCTTTTTCGGGGATGTGCCCCTGAATGCTTAAACCGCCGCTTTCTTCTCCGCCGATTACCGGATTAAATTTACGCATGGCCTCACCAACATGTTTAAATCCGACTGCTGTTTCAACAACTTCAACTCCGAGTTTTTGGGCAGCTTTATCCAGCATTAGACTTGCGCCTACGGTTTTCACAAGCGAACCTTTAAATTGCTTGTTTTGCACCAGATGAATGAGTAAGATTGCGATGATTTCGTTCGGTGTTACATATTCGCCGTTTTCATTTATAACGCCAAACCTGTCCGCGTCACCGTCATTTGCAAAGCCGACCGAATTTCCTTTTTCTTTAACTTTTTCTATTAATTCTTTTAAAAATTTCGGTTTGGGTTCGGGCATGCCGCCGCCAAAATTCGAATCATGAAACATATGAAGGCTGTCAAATTTTATTCCGTGAGTTTCAAAAATTTTGTCAAAATATCCGATGCTCGCTGAATAAAGTCCGTCAAAAATTATGTTTGTTTTTAAAGTTTTAATTTTGTTTATATCAATAAGTTTTTCAATGTGTGCAAAATAATCTTTTGAAAAATCGTATCTTTCAACTTTGCCATCACCGAATTTTTGAAAACTGCATTCAAGATTTGAAACAATTTCGTTTGTAATATCAGAGGTTGCGGGGCCTGCGTAATCCGGAATAAATTTTATTCCCAAATATTCCGGCGGATTGTGGGAGGCTGTAAACATCAGCGCACACGCGTTTAATTTCTTTGCATTGTATGCAAGAACGGGTGTTGGTAGAATTTTGTCGCTGTACAAAACTTTGAACCCGAAATTCGCAAAAGTTTCCGCTGCAAAATGTGAGAATTCATCTGCTTTATTTCGCGGGTCATAGCCTATTATTATAAGTTTTTCTTTTCCAAAGTTATCGTAAATGTATTTTGCTGTTGCGTTACATACTTTTTCAACATTTTCTTTCGTAAAGTCTTTTCCAACAACGGCGCGCCAGCCGTCTGTTCCAAATTTAATACTACTCATCTCGTTGCCCTTTTATTATGTGTTTGGTATAATTATATTTGAAATACGGAGTTAAGTAAACAATGGATTTTTCTGAAGTTAAGCAAATTGCATATCTAGGGCCGCAAGCATCGTTTTCTGAGATGGCCGCAGATATTTTTTGTGCAAAATACAATATTCACCCTTCGCCTGCGCCGATGAATACAATCCGTCAGGTCATTGAATTTGTTGATGAAAATCCGGAAGTTTTGGGGGTTATTCCCCTGGAAAATTCTATTGAAGGCTCTGTTCGCGAATCAATTGACAGCTTAATGATGACGATTAATCCGAATATAAAAATTCTTTCGCAGACCATAATGCCTATCAGACATTGTTTGCTTTCAAAAACGACAGAATTTTACAGCATTACGGGAATAATTTCTCATCCGCAGGCGCTTGCTCAATGCCAGAATTTTATTCATGATGAAATGCCCAGAAATCTTAATCTTATTGAAGCGCCAAGCACGGCAGAAGCGGCAAGAAGTCTTGCGAATTACAATCTTACTTATGCGGCTATAGGAAGCGAAAAAACTGCTGAAATTTATAATTTAAATATTTTAAAAGAAAATATTAATGATGACAAAAATAATCAAACAAGGTTTGTCTTAATTGGTGATTTCGAAACCCATCAAACCGGCAATGACAGGACTTCTCTCATATTCGCAACAGAAAATAAACCCGGTGCATTGTTGGAAATTCTCAATGTTTTCTACCAGAACGATATAAATCTTTCATATATTGTTTCGCGTCCGTCAAAAATAAAATTCGGTGATTATAATTTCATCGTGAATTTTGACGGGCATATTGAAAATCCGAAGATTCACAAAACATTGAAAGAAATTAAAGAAAAAACGACATTCATGCGATTTTTAGGTTCTTACGAAAAGTAGCTTCAACCTTGACAGAATTTGAGAATCCATAGTATAGTTGTATATCGCGCTTATAAAAATAGTTCGTCAAATTTGTCAGAAAGGCAAATATGACAAGTTCTTTAATCCCATATTCGTTTACACCGGGCACAAAAGCGAAAGCCCAGGAGGTAAATGCAAATTTTATTGCTTTAGCCGAAAAAATTGAAACAAATGCAGAAACGATTGAAGCGAATAAATCAACTGCTGCCGCTGACACAGCAAAATGTGCCAAGAAAGACGGTGATGAAACATATTCAGGCACAAAAACTTTTAAAGACGGTATCCCTGTGATTTTGCAGCATCCAAGCGCAACTGTTGCAGCACCGCCCGTAACGGTTTCAAATATAGTTCAAGATTTCCAGGACGCCTCTGGCGCTAGAACCGGTTGTCTATATAACTCAATAACCCAGAATGGAGAAGTTCTGTCCCAATTACAGGCAATTAGAGGCGGTGTATATAACACTTTAGCCCTTGGTATTGATGCTGCAAATAAAAGCACGCTTGCACATAATGGTAATCTTCTGCGATATGTGGATTATTTTTTCGCAAACGAATGGGGCTGGTGCAGAAAATGGTCAGACGGCTGGCTTGAGCAAGGCGGTATTATACCGGACTTTGGGTCTTACAGTTCAATAGTCTTAAGCTTTTTCAGACCCTGGCTGCATACAGGTTACTCAATATTTGTAATCCGCGGCGGATATATTGCTGATGGCACAAGATCAGATTTTGGAATTATTTCAATGTCAACAGTCAATTGCAACATTGGTATGGCACCCGGTTCTCTTGGCGGATTAGGCCGCTGGTATGCATGCGGTTGGGATAGTACTGCACAATAAAGCTAAACAAATAAAAACAAAGGAGTAAAAATGAATTTTGAAAAACAATATACAGATGACGATTATGCAAACAAAGCATGTGAAGCAAATGCAACCGGCCAAATACTCTATGTTCTTGTGACGGAAGATGAAAGCGATGGAGCAAAGAAAAAAGTCGGAAATCTTGTCCTTGCAGAGCCAGGCTATTACGTTTGCTATGAAGCTAATTATACAGACGGCACAATTAACGAAAATCTTGAAGCGGAAAAAGCTCAAAAAGAGCGCGAACGAATTGCAATGCTAAGCCTGACCGCCGCGGATGTAGAACGTGCGATTTATAAAGTCCGCGGAATGGATTTTGATGATGTTATCGCGGCTGTTGAGGCGAAAAATCAAGCGATGGACGGTGCGCCAGATGGAATTGATGTTAAGGCTTTAAAAATTGAACTTAAAGCAAATAATTTTTACAGAGGCAACCCGTATATTGAAAAAGTCGGTCAACTGCTTGGGTTTACAAGTGAAAAACTCGATAAATTCTTTGAAACAAAAGATGCAGAAGAATTAAGATAAAGCATTTAGGAGGCAGTTATTCTGCCTCTTTTTTTATTTGGCAAAGTGGAATGTATTAATAATAATTCAACAAAACAGATGATTGCAAGAATTATCTGTTTTGTTATGTTTAAGATGAGGGCAGGCCCTTGGCACTTCTTACCTCTGATAGCACGAACTTGAAATTTGTTAGACTAGCAGAGAAAGGGGGTGGTAAGATTGGAATTCAGTGTAACTGAAAAAGCGCTAGTAATCATTTTACTGATAGTACTAGCACTTAAAAACAATCGATAGGGCTTTTATGATGCGGAGTGCAATCCGCACGCCCTTTTTTATATTATAACCTATTTTTTTTTAAATTTCAAGTGACAATTTGATAATATATGATTAATCTTTCTTTATGAATTCTATTTTGTAGCCAAGGATATCAGCAAGAACATAGGCTTCTTTGAGTGAAAATGTTTCTCTTTTTAACTTGCCGATAAGACTGTTCAGTGTGTATTTTTTGCCAGTCTGTGCAGACATTTTTTCGCATAAATCGGTTAATGTCATACAGTTTAGTGACAGTAAAGATTTTACAATTGCTCTGATATTATTTTTATTTTCCATTTTATAATTATACCTTATTTGACAAAAAGTAAAAAATAATATATTATATATGTTATATATGATAATTTATTGTTATATATAACAAATTTTGATTAACAAATCTAAAGGATAAACCATGGACACCCAAAAACTCGACAACTGCTACCGCGACGCAATGGAAATCTCTGATTTGCTCGAAATTCTCAATATCTATCTCGAAAACTATTACGATGAAATACCAATTGCCGCTAAAATTAACACGCTTGCTAATATAATTCAGGATAAAAACGAAATTATTGTTGACAATCTTGATGATATCGTTTCAGAAGAAAATTTTAAAAAACACGGATGGTAACTAATAATTGTTGTAAACCCATGTTTTTGATACAATATTCTCACAAGGAGAGAAATTATGGTTGATATAAGAGAAGAATTTATAGAACAGGCAAAAAAACTTGCTCGCGGAGCTGAAGTTTTGCCAGGCGGAATTGAAGAGTTGGCAGTAAAATTGCAGCACGCAAAAGATACAAATACACCTTTGCGCGTCAAACTTGGCATGGACCCGACACGTCCTGATTTACACTTAGGGCACACCGTTGTAATGAGAAAGTTAAGAGAATTTCAAAAACTCGGACATAAAGTTGTTCTGATTGTTGGCGGCGCAACGGCTATGGTCGGTGATCCTTCCGGTAAATCAGAAACCCGTCCATCTTTAACAAAAGAACAGGTCGAAGAAAACGCAAAATCTTACTTTGAGCAGATGTCAAAAGTTGTAGATGTTGAAAAAGCCGAAGTTACAAACAATGCAGACTGGCTTCATGCAATGAGCTTTACAGATTTATTAAAACTTGCAGCACAAATGACAGTTGCACAAATGATGACTCGCGATGATTTTGCAAAAAGATACGCAGAAGGCAAACCGATTTCTGTTCATGAATTTTTCTATCCTTTGATGCAGGCTTACGATTCTGTTGAAATAGACGCGGATATCGAACTCGGTGGAACAGACCAGAGATTTAACACCCTTTTGGGACGTCAAATTCAGGAAGCTTACGGCAAAAAATACCCGCAAATGGTAATGCTTTTGCCGCTGATTGAAGGCACGGACGGACTTGTCAAAATGTCAAAAACCTATCCGGAACACTGCATTTCTTTAACAGACAGTGCAAACGATATGTTCGGCAAATTGATGAGTATTCCGGACACCTTGATTGTTAAATATTTTACATTGCTTACAGATGTTTCAGATGAGGAATTGAAAGATATCGAAACTAAACTTAAAGACCCGTCAATTAATCCGCGTGATTTGAAGTTGAAGCTTGCTTATACGATTACAGAAGAATATCACGGAAAAGAGGGGGCGGAAAAAGCTCAGACCGAATTTATTAACGTTGTTTCAAACAAAGGTCTTCCTTCAGATATTCCCGAAGTAAAAGTTGAGCAAGGTAAAAACATTCTTGACCTGCTTGTTGAGTTAAATTTTGTTCAAAGCAAAGGCGAGGCAAAACGTCTTATCCAGGGCGGCGGAGTTAAAATTGACGGAGAAAAAATCGCCGATACGGCTTATTCTCTGAACTTTAACGATAGTGTAATATTGCAGGCAGGCAAACGTAAGTTTGCAAAATTGGTTTAATGGAAAAGTTAACAGGAAAATGGATACAATTTGAGTTGAGGTAAATAGGTGAATATGTGAATAAGTAAATAAGTTCTTTTCGATATGTTATTATTGTGGAATTTAATTAATATCTATTTTATAACGGACTTATTCGACTATTCACTTATTTACTTATTCACTCAAAACAAAATTCTGTATATTCACAAATAAGGATTACCTAATGTTAAAAATACTCGCGCGCGGCATAACAAAAGTTAAAGAAGATATTCGTGTAATATATGACAAAGATCCGGCAGCAAACAATCTGCTGGAGGTAATTCTATGTTATCCGGGGCTTCACGCATTGATTGCATATCGTTTTGCACACAGACTTTACAAATGGCACATCCCGCTTATTCCGCGTGTAATTTCGTATATAACAAGAATTATTACTGGCATTGAAATCCATCCGGCGGCACGTATCGGTAGAAGATTTTTTATTGACCATGGTGAAGGCGTCGTAATTGGTGCAACAACAATAATCGGTGATGATGTATTGATTTATCAGCAGGTGACGCTCGGCGGAACCGGTAAAGAACAAGGAAAACGCCATCCGACGCTTGGCAACAATGTAATCGTCGGCGCAGGTGCAAAGGTTTTGGGAAATATTACGCTAGGAAATTATGTGCGTGTAGGCGCGGGTTCTGTTGTGGTGGAGGATGTTCCTGAATATTCAACGGTTGTTGGCGTGCCCGGCCGAATTGTACATAGAAAATTCCGTGATGAAAACGGTGTTCTTATGCACAATAGAATTCCTGACCCTATTAAATGCGAGCTTAATCGTCTGAAATATGAAGTTCAGGAATTGAAGGAGAAGATTTGTAAGGAATGAGAGGTTAAGTTTTTGGGGAAAGTGAATAAGTAAATAGTTGAAATGAACTTATTCCCTTAAATTACATCCCCCTTCCTCTTTTTACATCCTCGTGCTAAAATAAAATCAAGGAGGGAATTATGTATCACGTTTATACAGAAAAAAACTATTCAGAAATAACCAGAACTTTAATCGGAGATTACACAGACTATGATGAAGCCATGGATGCAGCAGAAAAAGCAATTGAAGGCAAAGAAGGCATGAATTATGTAGTTGAAGAAACAGACGGGCATTTCAACAGCTACGGTGAGCTTGTAGCCGAAGTTGTTGCTAAATCTTAGCAATAGGAGAGATTAAGATAATGAAAGCTGTAGTATTTGATAAAGAGTTGAAGCTTGTAAATGATTATGAAAAACCTGTCCCAAAAAAAGGTGAAGCTTTAATCCGCGTGACGTTAGCCGGAATTTGCAATACTGATTACGAAATCACAAAAGGTTACATGGGATATAAAGGAATTTTGGGTCATGAGGCAGTCGGAATTGTTGAGGAAGTTAACGGTCCCGATAAATCTCTAATCGGCAAACGTGTAGTTTCAGAAATCAGCTATGGCTGCAATGAACCTGATTGCCCGTATTGTGCAGAAAAATTTTACCGCCACTGCCCGAACCGCCATACGCTTGGAATTTGGCGAAAAGACGGCTGTTTTGCCCAATATTTTACAATGCCTCTTGAGGTGCTTTTTGAAGTTCCGGACAATGTTAGTGATGAGCAGGCAGTCTTTGTAGAACCGCTTGCAGCAGCTTGCGAAATTACAGAACAACTTCATATCAAGCCTTTTGAAAAAGTTATTGTTTTGGGAGACGGCAAACTCGGGCTTATCACAGCATTAACTCTCAATGCACAAAATATTGATGTGATTTTAGTCGGAAAACACCAGAACAAACTCGATATTGCCAAAACTCAAGGGGTTGAAACAAAACTTTTGCAGGATTTGAAAGTTGAAAAAATTTACGATGTCGTGGTTGAGGCAACAGGTTCAATTTCCGGTTTTGAAACAGCTCTTGCTCTTACCAAACCGCGCGGAACTTTAGTCTTGAAAAGCACAGTTGCGGCTTCAAAAGAATTCAATCTTGCGCCGATTGTTATTGATGAAATTACAGTTCTAGGTTCACGCTGCGGGCAGTTTGGCGCCGCATTAAGATTATTGAAATCAAACAAAATAGACTTTTCCCCTCTTATTTCAGCGCGTTATAAGGCCGATGAGGCAATCGAAGCTTTTGAGAAAAACAAAGAAAAAGAAACCTTAAAAGTTTTGTTGGAATTTTAGAAATTTTGGGATAAAATTGGATTATGGCGGAAGCGGAAAACAAAGGGGTAAAATTACTCGATAAATATATTTTAAGACAGATTATAGAAATGTTTCTGATGGGTGTTTGTGTATTTACATCAATCATCTTCGCGTCCGATACATTTATAACTCTTATCAAGCAGATTTCGCTTTTCGGTATTCCATTTAAAGTTGCCCTGATGATGATTATTTTGAACCTTCCCCAGGTTATTGTAATGACAATTCCGATGGGTGTTCTTCTTGCAACGGTAATGACGCTCAACGGACTCAGTTTAAAGTCTGAAATTACTGTAATGCGGGCTTGCGGTATCGGCTTGAACCGAATTGCGAAACCTATTTTCATTTTCGCAATTGTAATGTCAATTTTCAGCTTTTTTATAAATGAAACAATAGTTCCGATTATGACAAAGCAATCGAAAGATTTGGCACTCTGGGCTTTAGGGCAGAAAAATATTCCTGATGGAAAACAGAATTTTGTTTTCAAAGAACTCACAAATACCGGCGTTTTAAAACGACTTTTTTACGTAGGACAGTGTAAAGATAAAGTTTTGTATAATATTACACTTTTGGATACTTCAAAAGAAGGTACAATCCAAATTCTTCAGGCTGATGAAGGCAAAACAAGTCCTGAAGGCTGGAATTTTCAAAAAGGTGCGGTTTACACAGTAGGCGATGACGGAAAAGTTTTGAACACGGCGCTTTTTGATGATTCAACTTTGCGTTTCGGAATGGATTTGTCCAAAGAAATGAACAAAAATGTTGCTAAAGAAATGAACTTCCCGCAGCTTGTAAAATATCTGTCTCAAGGCACGCACAATCTTGATGAAAAACAAAAAAATGCGCTCGTGATAGAACTTTATGATAAACTAGCACTGCCTTTGACAACGATTGCGCTTGTCTTAATCGGTGTTCCTCTTGCGATTACGCCGCCGAGAGTAAGATATAACCGCGGGTTTTTGTTTAGTATTCTTATAATTTTTGCATATTATCTAATCCGTGCGCTTTCAATATCTTTCGGTGAAGCCGGAACAATTGCACCATTTTTGGCTGCCTGGATGCCAAATATTGTTTTGACGGCTGCCGGGTCTGTGCTTTATTATAAAAAAGTTTACACAATTGAATAAAAAGGCAAAAAATATTTTTTCCGTTTTTTAGGATGAATAAATATGGATGACAACTTTTTCAAAGGCAATATAAAAAGACTCAATGATTATGATTTAAATATTCTCAATGACAAATCTTTTCCCGAGGTTGACGATGAGTCGCTGCGTCTTGAAATGCTTATTAATGAAAAAGAAGAAGCTCTTGCTAACATCAATAGCAAAATAAAAGGCCGCGAATTAATCGGAAAACTTCTTGATGTTATGGAATTAAAAATTCAGGCAAAAGAACTTGAAAATGAAATAGCAGAATTAAAAGAAGAGTTTGCGAGAAATAATTTTAAGCTGCGCCTAAAACCACAAAAGAAAAAAGA